>NZ_JBQCUY010000003.1:0-301165 GCF_051962805.1 Neisseria sp. P0008.S002
GATCTATCAACCATCTGAGGGTGGTATCAGATTGATGGGGTGAAGGTGCCCCATCAACCATTAAATCCGTATACCCTTTAAAAGAAAAGCCCGTGTTCGTAACCGGCTCGACATCGGGCATCTGGGACGTATCGTGGCAGCTTAACGACTATCTGAAACTGGAAAACAAACTGATTTACGGCCGCTACCACAACGAGCGGCTGCACCTGCCGATGACCGTCAGACCGCAAGGCGTGCCCGCCGAACTCAAAGGCCGCGAACTGCAATGGGAGCCGGTATTGCATTTTTCCAACAAAGGCCGTCTGAAAGGCCTTGCCGGACTGCACTACTTCCGCAGCAAACAAGACGAATGGGGGGACATCCGCAACGTCGGCGGCCGCAACACCTTTGACGACCGCAACAGCGTGCGCGCCCTGTTTGCCGAAACCACATACAGCCCCAGCGAAAAATGGGACATCACGGCCGCCGCCCGCATTGAAAAAGAAACGCACAAACGAAGCGGCGGTAGCGGCGCACTGCACCTTGATTTAGACAAAGGCCAGACCGTGTTCCTGCCCAAAATCGACATCGCCTTCAAACCCACTGACCAATGGGTCAGCGGCATCAAAGCCGCGCGCGGCTACAACCCGGGCGGCGCGGGCATCACCTTCGGCCGCCCCGTCGTAACCTACACTTATGAACCCGAATATGTGAACAACTACGAGTGGTACACCCGCTGGCGCAGCGCAGACCGCCGCCTGCAACTCTCCGGCAACCTGTTCCTGAACCACTACCGCGACATGCAGCTTCCCTTCTATCTCGGCACCAACTCCGTCGTCATCCGCAACGCCAAAAAAGTCCATACCTACGGCGCAGAACTCGCCGCCGACTGGCAGGCGACCGACAGCCTGAAACTCACCACCGGACTGGGGCTGCTCAACACCAAAATCAAAAGCTATCCCGACAGCGGCATCGAAGGCAACAAACTCGGCCGCGCACCCAAATACACCGCCAACATCGGCGTGAAATACCTGAACGACAAAGGCTGGGAAGCCGGCGGCGACGTGCGCTTCTACGGCGGCTACTACTCCGCCGCCAACAATGCCGAATCGGGCAAAATCGGCGCATACAACCAAGTCAACCTCTACACCGCCTACAACTTCAAACAAGGCCGCATCTCGCTCTACGCCGACAACGTGTTCAACCGCCGCCGCCCCATATTCATTTCCAGCGCCGACCGCCAAGACGCACTCTACCAACGCCCCAGAAGCGTAGGCGTGAGCGCAGAATGGAAGTTTTAAATGAAGCTGAAATGATAGAGGCCGTCTGAAAAAACATAGGTCGGACATTTATGCCCGGCCTACCGTTTATTCCTCCAAAACACCCAAAGGAATCCCATGCACTACTTCACCCCCGCCAAAACCCTGCCCGAAGGCACCATCTACCTGACCGACCTGACCCACGTCGCCGACTTCGCCGACTGGCTGACCGAATTCGAAACCCTGTTAAACCAAAACTCCCGCTTCGCCACCGTCTGCACCCCGATGCGGCGGCAGGTAAGCGATGAACAGCGCATTGCCGACCGCAAAACTTACATCGAATGGATAAAGGCACATCGGCCGCAACTGTCCGAACGCTGCGCCGCCATGCTCCTTATCGAACCCGACGCGGCGCAATTGGCGTTCTTCCGCGAGCAATCGTCCAAACTCGGCCCCGCGCTGGGCGTGAACTACATCGTCGAAGCAGATGAAACAACCGCCCTACTTCGCGCAGAAGAAGCGTTGAAGGCCGTCCGAAAAGATACTAAACCTATTTAAATACAAATCAAGTATTGCCACCCAATATGTTCAGACGGCCTTGTCCCTTTATTTGCCTCATCTTCAAAAGAATCATGTGATGTCCGACAATCAGACTTCCCCAAACTCACGCGACTGGCTGTTGCTTATCGGCGGCAGCACTTACAAATTCACGCTAACCGGTTTTTATCTGGTCGCGCTGGTCGCTATTTTGAAAAATCACGGTTACAGCCTGAACCAACTGAGCTGGATTCATTTAATCGGCAGTATCGAAGCAGCGAAGGTATTGTTTGCCACACTGATGGAGCGGCAGCCAGCGGGGCGGTTCGGGCGGTTTCGCGGCTGGCTGCTGGCGGCGACGCTGGGGCTTTCGGCCGTGTTCGGGCTGATGGCCTGTACCGACATAACGCAGAACTTCGCGCTGCTTTTGACCTGCTGCATACTGCTCTCGGCGATGTCGGCGGTGTACGGCTGCGCGATGCTGGGTTTGTCGTGCATCGTCCTGCC
This sequence comes from Neisseria sp. P0008.S002, assembly GCF_051962805.1. Taxonomy (NCBI): domain Bacteria; kingdom Pseudomonadati; phylum Pseudomonadota; class Betaproteobacteria; order Neisseriales; family Neisseriaceae; genus Neisseria; species Neisseria sp. P0008.S002. Next base: position 2,283 of record NZ_JBQCUY010000003.1, read on the forward strand.
GCACCGCGAACGCGGTTTCGGCGGCGTGATTCAAACGATGGCTGCGCGCGGCGGCAAGATGATCGGCGGCGCACTGGTGTTGTGGCTGTATCAGGAATACGGACAGACGGCGGCGGCCGGCTTGATGCTGGCGTTCAGCCTGCTGATGTTGCTGCAACTCTTGTACTACCGCGAGCCAGAAAGTCCGACTGCGCAGGGCAGTTGGACGGCGTTGGCAGCACGGCTGGTTTCTTTTTGGCAGCAACCTGAAACGGGCTGGCGGTGGCTGGTTTTGCTGTTTGCCATTGCCGCACCGTATGCGTTTATGGCGGCAACTTTTGTACCCAAACTGGCGGATTTGGGCTTCACTCCGAAACAGACGGGCGGAATTTTGGCGGTAGGTATTCCTGTTGCCTGCCTGATTGTAACGCCGCTGTCGGGCTGGTTTTCGCGCAATTATCCGCGCCGCAAACTCGTTTTCCTGCTCTACGCGCTGCAACTGCCGCTTTTGGCGTCCATGACTGCCATCGACACGCTCGCCCGCGTCCGCTCTTGGCTGCCCCCCGCGCAAATCATCGCCCTGAGCCTGAGCTACACGCTGCTGCTGCCGGTGATACTAGCCTTGGTGATGGACAAATCCGACCGTGCCACCGCTGCACTCGACAGCAGCCTGCAATTTTCCGTGGTTCTGCTCGGCAGTTACGCGGCCGGTTTCGCCGCCCTACGGCTGGCAAAGGCTATTGGTTATACAGATGCGTATTGGGTTGCAGTGTACTTTGGCCTGCTTTTATATTTGAATAGAAATTTATTCAATCATTCAGAGCATGATTTACAATAATTCGCTCAGATATTTATCCATCGATTTTAATTGGGCGCGCCTCCGGATAATTTTTCATTTTATTGCACAATCTCTCATGAAAATATAACAAAACGTGCCCATAATACTGCCGTTATTACACTCTTAAATTCAAAAGGAACCTCATGACTGCTGTTCTCATCGTTCTCGGCTTGATTGCCATTGTTGTCGGCATTTTAGGCACTATTTATCCCGCCTTGCCCGGATTGGGTTTGATGTTTGGTGGCGCATGGCTGTTGGGTTATGCCGGCGATTATCAAGTGTTTGGCTCGGGTACGCTGACCTTTTTGGCCATCGTTGCCGTATTCGGTACTGCGATGGACTATGTGGCGGGTGCGCTGGGTGCAAAATATACCGGCGCAAGTAAAACCGCGGTTTGGGGTGCGTTTATCGGCGGCATCGTTGGTGCATTTTTCTCCATTCCCGGCTTGTTGCTCGGCCCGTTGACCGGTGCGGCCATTGGCGAATTTATCGCACGCAAAGACACTTGGCAGGCAGGCAAAGTCGGTATCGGTACGTTTATCGGCTTCATCATCGGTACCGTGGCCAAAATCGGCTGCGCCTTGACCATTGCACTGACTATCCTGTTTGTTTGGTTAGCCTCATTCTTCTAAACAAAAAATATTAAAGGCCGTCTGAATTTCAAGCATTCAGACGGCCTTTTTATTTCATGGTTTATTTGCCGCAGCAGGCTTTGTACTTCTTACCGCTGCCACACGGGCAAGGATCGTTGCGCCCCACTTTTTCGCCTTCACGGCGTACGGTTTGCGGCTTATTGATGATGGCCTGCCAGTACCAGTAAATATCAAGCAGGACATGCGGCAAATCAGATTCCAGCTGGGTCAGCTCTTTTTCATTCAGATGCAAGATGACTTCGCCGTTTTCCCCATCGTCATAGATACCGCCCAAAGCCATAATCGGATAGAACAAATCTTCAAACTCTTCCTGATCGACTGCTTCAAACCAATCGGTAGGCACAATATCCAGTGCGTAAAGATAAGCGTTACACCAAGTGTAGAAATCCGGATTGCCGGCTTCATCTTCATAAAACCACAAATCAGGCAAAATCTTCTCGTTGAGCTTCATGCGCATATCAGCGGCCATTGCCATTACCAAACGCTCGATTTCGGTGCGCTCTTTAGCATCAAACAAAGATTCTTCACCCAAAATCTCAGGCAGCCAGTTGGTCGGGTTCAAAGCATCCGGACCGCTCAATAAAGCCATCATAAAACCTTGAACCTCATCACAACGCATGGTGTTGTGGGCTTCGGATTTGGCATCCAGCAATTCCATCAACCGGCTGCGTGCCGCTTCATCAAAAGTCAGTATTTGCATTTTTGTTCCTTAAAATAAAATCGTATTATTGTTTTCAGACGGCCTGGGCATGGATACGCTGCCGCATTTGTTCAAACAGACAAACCGTCGCCGCCATCGCGACATTCAAGGATTCGGTTTGCCCCAACATAGGAATTTTGACACAGGCATCGGCCTTCTCTTTTACCGTTTCGCTCACGCCGCTGCCTTCGTTGCCAAACACCCAAGCACAAGGTTGACTGAGGTCCATTTCATACAAACCGATATTGCGCCCGCCCAAGGCAGTTGCCCAAATTTGATGCTGATACGTTTCCATCCAAGCGGATAATTCCACTCGGCTGAAAATAGACAGCAGAAAATGCGCGCCCATCCCCGCTCGCAACACTTTGGGCGACCAGATATCCACGGAATCATTGCCGCACACAATTTGCTTGACTCCTGCCGCCGCCGCGCTGCGCAAAATTGTGCCTGCATTGCCGGGGTCTTGTACCCGCTCCAATACCACGCAATCGCCGTCTGAAGGCAAGTCTGCCTGTTTCGGAATATCAATCCAAGTCATCACATCATCGGCATCAGTCAGACTGCTGATTTTAGACAGCGCTTCGTTACCGACCCAAGTAATCAATCCCTCATCCAACTGTGCCGTAATTTCTTGAATTTCAGGATGTTGCTGTTTCTTTTCAGGCAGGTAAACCTGTTTGGGCGTACCGCCGCTTTGCAAATAAGTTTGCAGCAGATGTACGCCTTCCAATACGGTTTCACCGCTTTCGCGCCTTGCTTTGGCCTGCATCAGCAGACGGAATAAATGTTTGAGCTGTTCGTTTTGAGCAGAGGTAATCAGTTTCATGGAACGCATTATAACTGTTTTGACTTCGTTGAAGCTATGCTTTCAGACGGCCTGACGGTTTTGCTTTGGAAATAAAAAACCCTTGCAATAAAGCAAGGGTTTTACATGATTTCATTTTTTACTGCACAACAGTCTGCTGCTCATTTTGCTGCTCGGTGCGGACAGTAGGACGGTTTTCAAGTTTACCGTCTTTTGCCGCATTCGGCACAACAGTCTCGCCAGGCTCGGAAGCCGCTTTATCAACAGGCGTACCGCTTACCGGAATGATATTTTGGGCAGGCTGAGTATTAGACTTCTCTGCAACTGGCATAGCGTCACGAGAAGTTTGCGGTGTAAATTGCCATACTGCAACAGCAATCGCACACACACTGGCAGCAGCTGCGAAGAATTTGAAGAAGCCGCTATTAGCCGCTTCACGCTGAGCATATTTTTCCTGTTTGCCTTCAGCTTCGGCTTGAGGCACTGTAAATGCTTTGCTTTGCATGGTTTCACCGGCAACACTTGCCGCTGCACCCTGACGGATACAGTCGCCGATAATGTGGTACTCATGCCAAGCGCGCATAGCTTCCTCGTCTGCCAATACGGCATCCAGCATCTCATCAGTCAATGCTTCACCGTCCATCAATGCAGACACATACTCCAATGCTTTATTTGTTTTTTCGTTCATTTTTATTACCACCTTTGATCTTCAGAAGTATCCAACAGCGGCCGCAAATCTTTTGCAATCAGTTCACGCGCTCTGAAAATACGCGAACGTACAGTACCTATCGGACAATCCACTACCCGAGCTATTTCTTCGTAAGACAAGCCATCCATTTCCCTAAGCGTAATGGCTTGACGCATATCGTCTGGCAGTTGCGCAATGCTTGCTTCGACGGTCTGCAAGATTTCCCGATTCATCATTTCAGCTTCCGGCGTATGGTAATCCGCAACCTGATCGGTTAAATCAAGAACATCTCCCTCCTCATTGGCTGCCTCCGAGCTGACAAAAAACTGGCGACCCGAAGTGGTCAGGAAATTCTTTGCCGTATTGATACCGATACGGTACAGCCATGTATAAAACGCACTCTCACCGCGAAAATTAACCAGCGCACGATAAGCCCTAATCATTGCCTCTTGGGTTACATCGTGCACTTCATGCTCATCCTGAATAAAACGGGAAATCAGTCTGTTTAGCCGACGCTGATACTTGGACATCAGCATCTCGAATGCCTTATGGTCACCTTTCTGCGCGCGCTCCACCAAAACTTGATCTATTTGGCGATCGTTCATACCCAACCTTTAATCGTTTTACTGCTTTAAACCAAAAAATAGTAAAGCGTGCTGTGCACAATAAAGACAGCATCGCTTTGAAATAGTTCCACAAGATTACATTTAATCGCAAAAGTTTATTCGTGCATATACTCTAACATAGGCTGTATTGCTTATTATATATACACTTAGCACAAGTAGTTAAATTACTAATACTTACTAAATTTACAGTTAGTCTCTTTGCTTTTCTGCTATATATTTGACCAACTTTTCATGAACAGGCAGATAGCCTTCCCCTATTTGAACATCGCTTCCCACCCGAAGATTAACAACAGCAAGGCACTTGTTGCCCATACTTAGGATAATCGGCCAATAATTACGGACGAGTGGCACAATATGACACTCTTGCAATAGTTTTTCGACTGATTTTTCCCTCTGTCCCGACTGAAGCACATCACCTTTGGCCACACTTCTAAGTACCGCCGGCTTCTCCAACTCCTCTGCCGACAAACCTCCCTTAAACGGTAATAAAACAAAACCATTTTCGAGCAAAATATCTTTCAGACGGCCTCGAACTTCCCTGCCATTACACCAAGGCAGTTTTTGAAACTCACTTTCCTGACAAACAAACAACTTGTCTCGATATGCGACCAGTTCCCCATCTGGCAAATTCAACTGCGCCTGATCAGCGGTTTCCAACACTCGGGCAAAATCGGCAATACTGTGATAAGAAGGCAATGATTCTGTTTGCTTTCGCAAAAAATACCAAAGCAGCCGACGACGCAAAAGCGGCGTACATTTCCGCCACAGACTGATGCTGAATATTTCGTTTGGACTGATGCGCTGATATTCAGACTCAATCAATTCATCTAAAAGCTGCAAATCTTCCTGCAATAATCGAACATTGGCACAAATTTGCCGCTCAAAATTCGGAATACGTTGCTGCCATTGCGGTAAAGCCTGATTCCTCATCCAATTGCGTAAATAGCCGGAGTCTTCATTACTTTCGTCTTCAACAAAAGATAATCCCCACTGTTGCGCATACTCAGCCAATTCCTGACGAGAAAATGCCAAAAGTGGTCGCCAGATTTGAATTTCTTCATTTAAATTACGCCATACAGGCATGGCTGCCATACCGCGTAATCCGCCCCCGCGCACAGCCGACAACATAAATGTTTCGATTTGATCATTGTGGTGATGGGCCAAAACAATAATTTTCCTCAGGCCGTCTGAAAATGCCTGATATCGGGCAGCCCTAGCTGCCGCTTCCAAACCTTTTCCTTGGTTTTGCACATTAACGCGGCACACCCGCAAGGCAACATCCAGACGCTGACAATAATCCTGACAAAATTTTGCCCAACTGTCGGCATTGGTGCTTAAACCGTGATGAACATGAACGGCACGCAAATCAAAATGGCGAAATTCGCGCATCCGATGCAAAAGATGCAGCAGGACGACAGAATCTAATCCGCCACTCAAGCCAACTTCAAAAACAGTATGGTTCGGCAAATCAGGAAAAGCTGTTTGAAAACTTTTAAATAGGGAATCAGGGGATACTTGCGACATTTCAGACGGCCTGAAATTGTGAATGACTCAAAAATAGAACACAAAAAAAGCAAGCAGCGACATCTGCTTGCTTTTTCAGCAGTCAAACTTATTTATCGGTAAATTTACCGTAAGCCATGATGCGGTCAAAACGGCGAGAAAGCAAGTCAGGCATGGTCATACTTTGCGCTTCGCTTAATTGCTGCTCCAAAACGGTTTTAACGTTTTTCATCGTGGTTTCAAAATCACGGTGTGCGCCGCCCAAAGGCTCATCAATCACTTTGTCGATGACATCCAATTCTTGCAGGCGTTTGGCGGTAATACCCAATGCTTGCGCGGCATCTGCTGCTTTTTCAGCAGTTTTCCAAAGAATAGAGGCGCAACCTTCGGGAGAAATCACCGAATAAGTCGAGTATTGCAGCATATTAACATAGTCGCCGACAGCCACTGCCAACGCGCCACCCGAACCACCTTCGCCAATGATGGTGCACAATACCGGCACATGCAGGCGGGTCAGTTCGTACAAATTACGGCCGATGGCTTCAGACTGGCCGCGTTCTTCTGCACCAATGCCCGGATACGCGCCTGGTGTATCGACAAAGGTCATAACTGGAATATTGAATTTTTCGGCAGTCTTCATCAAGCGCAATGCCTTACGGTAACCCTCAGGACGCGGCATACCGAAATTACGGCGGATTTTTTCTTTGGTATCGCGACCTTTTTGATGGCCGATAACCATCACGCTTTGGCCGTTGAAACGCGCCAAACCGCCGACAATGGCATGATCGTCAGAATAATGGCGTTCGCCATGCAACTCTTCAAAATCGGTAAAAATACCGTTGATGTAGTCCAAAGTATAAGGACGTTGCGGATGGCGGGACACTTGTGAAATTTGAGCCGGAGTCAGCTTGCTGAAAATTGACTTGGTCAACTCGCTGCTTTTCTTTTGCAGTCTGGCAATCTCGTCGGAAATATCAACGGCAGATTCGTCTTGTACGAATCGCAACTCGTCAATTTTATTGGTTAATTCGGCGATGGGTTGTTCGAAGTCCAAAAAAACGGGTTTCATAAAACAAAGCTCTCGGTAACGGTTGCTGACATGATACGCTAATCAGACGTATTTGACAGCATTTCTCAAAGGGAAACTGCCATCTTTTGCAATAAAAAATCTTTCAGACGGCCTTTAACAAAGAAATAGTATATCTGCACTAAACTCATGAAGTGCCGTATCTTATGATAAACTTCAATTCAGTTCAATCATTTCAAACAGGCTATGAAAAACGATCATGACAATTCGTCCATGCGCTTGGACAAATGGCTTTGGGCCGCGCGCTTTTTCAAGACCCGCGCGCTGGCACAAAAACATATTGAGCTGGGCAGGGTTTTGGTAAACGGCTCAAAGGTGAAAAACAGCAAAAATATTTCTGCCGGCGACACCATCGACATGACTTTGAACTCCCTTCCCTACAAATTCAAAGTTGCCGCGCTCAATCATCAACGCCGACCGGCACCGGAAGCGCGTTTACTCTACGAAGAAGACATGAAAACGGCTGCCGAACGCGAAGCTCAAAAACAGCTCGACCAAGCCAGCCGCATCAGTGCCGCTTATCCGGACGGACGCCCAACCAAACGCGACCGCCGCCAGCTTGACCGTATGAAACGCGATAGCTGGTAAGCGTCGAATCCATTATTTCAGACGGCCCCATATCCATGCCGTCTGAAAACCAAAAACAGGCAGGACATCCTGCCTGTTTTTTATTTGTAATGATTAAAATTTATATTCTAACTGACCACGAATAACGTTTACATCCTGCTTATCCGTGCCGACAGTAGGTGTAACCTGTTTACCGGCCAAATAGAAGCCTTTGAGTTTCCAGTTTTTCCAAGGAATATAGGTCGCACCGATTTGCACGCCTTGGACGTTTTTGCTGTAATCCTCAACAGAAGAGACACCGGACAACAAACCGACACGGCGGTAGTTCAAGAATACGTCGTAAGAATTGCGGACGTTCCAGTCGGCCAATTTATAGCGTACTTCAGTGAACACGCCATCATTTTTAATTTTTTGTCCGGCATCATTATAGGCTTTGATATTGGACTTGCTGACTGCGGCCATCCAATGCCAATCGTCATTAAACTTGATATCCGTACCGATTTCTCCAAAGACCGCATTTTTCTTCGCACCGCGTACATCGATGTCTTTCATGTAGCTGACCGTTGCGCCGACGTTGATATTCTCATTTACAGGCAACACGCTTTGAACTGCGGCAAAATGTCTGCGACGGCCACCAATGCCCCATGTGTTGTCGTTTAGATTGCCAGTACGGCGGCCCGCATAGATTTTGGTAGGCAGGGTTTTATTGTCGAAGAAGATTTCGCCGCCGGTTACTTCGGTATCCCATACGCGGCCGTATGAAGAGAACGCACCAAATTTACCGACACGCGCTTTAATATTGTTGTACAAAGTACCTTCGGCATACAGTTTATTCACCGGCACATCATGATCGCCGTTGAACTTACCGGTTTCCAAATCGATATTCGGCTCGATTTGGGCAACCAATTTCCAATCTTTATACAGTTTTGCGCGTAACCAAAACTCCGCATTAAAGTTGGCATTGGTATCTTCAGGCGTCGGATTAACGCTGCTGTTGTTGGCATTGATGTCTTTGGTATCCGCACGCACGCGCAAACCACCATTTATAGTCAATAAATCATTGAAAATACTGATTTTATCGTCATCTTTGCGAATAATACTGCCGGAATTGACGTAATCGTTGGTGGTGGACAAAGCCGCCGCATCACGTCCGCCATCAGCATTCTCTGCCAAAGAATAAGACGATGAAGCCAATAAAATACAGGTTACAATCAGTTTGGTTTGAAATTTCATGCCGACTCTCCAAAAGAAGGTATTGAAAGTGAAGTATTCGATAAAGCGTACAAAATTATGAATTTCGTATAAATTATTCATTTTATTTACTAATTATTTTTATCGTATGTAAATTAGTGTAATCAGTCAAGCAGATTTAAACGCTTTATCCTCTTTCAGACGGCCTCTTGATTCAGGTCAAACAGAATCCTGCTCATCAAGCTGTTCAAACTGCCATTCCAAGGCATCGGCCAATGCCGTCCTGCGTTTTTGATGGCATCCCACAGCCTGACATAATTCCTCCGCATTTCCCCAAAACACAAAACGTTCACGCGCACGGGTAATGGCTGTGTAAAGCAGAGCCTTATCCAAACCTCGGGCTTCTTCTTCGCTTTCCGTCGTTGCAGGCACTGACGGGGGCAACAGCCATACTTCCCGATATTCCGAACCTTGGCTCTTATGCACCGTCATGGCAAAAGCCGATTCAAAATCAGGCAAACGGCTGATGGCAATTTTTTTGAATCCATCTTTCTCAGGAAAATAGGCAGACAAGCCATTCAACGATTCTTCATCTTTCATAATCAGCCCGATGTCGCCGTTAAACACTTCCAGCATGTAATCATTATGCGTAATCATGATGATTTGTCCGGCAAACCAAGGCATTTCGCCCGAAACCTTGCCTTGTCGTTGCAAGTATTCTTGATAAGCCTGATTCAAATCATCCGCATCCTGCCGCCAAGCTGCCAATACCACCACATCGGCCGCATGACCATAAGCGAGTGCAACATTATTCTCTGCCACAGCCTGCCAATAATCCTGTTGCTTTTGATACAGCAAGGCAACCTGCTCTTTCAGACGGCCTGATTTCATTTCCAATTCTTTGGGGAACTTGTCAAACTGTTCGACCGCAGTTTGCTTTTCCCCGGACACCACCGCCCTTGCCAAACAACCGATACCGCTGTTTGCACCGAAACGGTGGCTGAACGTCAATTTGGCATTGTTTTGCGATAAAACCTGTGGCTGCCCTTTAATCTCAAAGCCATGATCAGGCAGGTACACTTCCAACTTTTCAGCGGTTTCTTTATCCAAAACTGTCGGACGCGACAATGCCGCCAATACGGCTCCCAAGCCAACCGACGGCAACTGGTTTTCATCGCCAAGCAACACCAGACGACAACCGGTCGGCACGGCACGCAATAAATCCAACACCAGCGGCAAATCCAACATCGAAGCCTCATCCACCACCAAAACATCCAAAGCGAGCGGATGTTCATGATTGAACGCAGGGCGCATTTGCGGCGGACGCAGTTTCAACAATCGATGGACGGTCTGCCCTTCCAAATTTTCCAAATGCGCTTTGATACTTGGAGGCAAATCAAAACCGTCCAAAGCACGCTGTAAAGCCCGTGCCATATGCGCAGCCGCTTTGCCCGTCGGCGCCGCCAACGCGATACGGGGCAACTTCGTACTGTTATTACAAATCAGGCCCAAAAGCTTTGCTACGGTCGTCGTCTTCCCCGTACCCGGCCCGCCGGTAATCAGCATAAAGTTTTGCAGCAAAGCCAAAGCTGCAGCATCCCGTTGCTCTTTACTGTCTTTAGTATCAAACCAGTCGCTCAGGCTTTTTGAAGCCGCCATAAAATTTACTTCTTCCGCCTCGGCACTGGCCAGCCGTTTGATTTCAACAGCCAAATCATGTTCCAACTGCCACATCCGCCCCAAAAACAATTTCCGTCCGTGCAGAATAAGCGGTTTATCCGCATTGCCGACCAAATTCGGCAAGTTACTTAAGGCATCAACATCCGCTTTATCCAAGTAAATAAACGAATGCCCGTTTTGCAAGGCTGCAAACAGTCGAACCACATAAGGCTCAATAACGGATGCGCCCTGTACTTCGTGGCGGCGGAAAAACGCTATGGCCGCATCTGCGGCAGAGGAAAGGATAGAGTCGGTCGGATTCATGGCTCAGAATTGATTGATACGGAAAAAAGAAAGGCCGTCTGAAAAACAGCGTTTCCATAAATGAAAACCTATTTTTCAGACGGCCTCTATTATACCGTTCAAAGCATAAAATATTTGCCTGAAATAATAACCTTATTGCAACACTTGCAGGCTGCCGTCTTTCATGGTCATTACCCGGTCGAAACGCTCAGCCAGTTCGTCATCATGGGTCACCACAATCAGGCTGGTGTTCAATTCGCGTTTCAAATCCAGCATCATATCCAGCACATTTTGCGCATTTTTACGGTCAAGGTTCCCCGTCGGTTCATCTGCCAACAGGCATTTCGGCTCATTAACCAAAGCACGGGCAATCGCCGCACGCTGACGCTCGCCTCCGGAAAGTTCACTCGGACGGTGCAGCATACGCTTATCCAAGCCAACCTTTTTCAGCATTTTGACAGCCTTCTCCTCAGCCATCGCCTTGGGCATTTTGCCGATTAAAAGCGGCATCATGACATTTTCCAAAGCAGAAAACTCAGGCAATAGATGGTGGAACTGATACACAAAACCCAAATAACGGTTGCGCAATTCGCCCAATTGTTTTTGGCTCAAACCGCCCAAATCCTGATCCATCAACATTACCTTGCCTTCAGACGGCATATCCAAACCACCAAGAAGGTGCAGCAATGTGGATTTACCGCTGCCTGACGAACCGATGATACTCACGCTTTCCGCTTCGGCAACTTCAAAATCCAAATGATTCAACACTTGTACATTCAATGCGCCATCATTATAGCTTTTGCCAACGCCGATACATTTCAAAATTGTCTTACTCATAACGCAAAGCCTCCGCAGGTTGGGTTTTTGCAGCACGCCAGCTCGGATACAGTGTGGCAATAAATGCCAAGCCAAGCGAAATGCAGGCAATAACGGCGACGTCCTTCAAGTTCACATCGCTAGGCAGGTAATCGATGAAATAAACCTGTGAGTTAATCAAATGCACGCCGAACAGGTCTTCAAAAAACGCGACAATCTTGCCGACATTCCAACCCAGCAATACACCGCACACCACGCCCACAAGCGTACCGAAGAACCCCGCAAAAGCGCCCTGCACCAAGAAAATCTTCATAACGCCGCCCGGGGACAAACCCAACGTGCGCAAAATCGCAATATCGGCTTGTTTTTCCGTTACCGCCATTACCAAAGACGAGACAAGGTTAAACGCAGCAACCGCGATAATCAGCGTCAAAATGATGAACATCATGCGTTTTTCCAACTCAACGGCTTCAAAATAGCTGCGGTTGTTAAACGTCCAGTCGCGCACCCATACTTCATCTTTTTTAGCATCGGGAATCAACTTGGCAATGAAAGACGGCGCATTCTGCGGATCAGCCAATCGTAAACGCAGCCCACCGACATTTTCACCCAGTCGATACAAGACTTGCGCATCCTTGATATGCGTCATGGCCAATGTGTTATCGACTTCATATACACCGGTTTTTACCACACCGACCACATTAAACTGCTTCAAGCGCGGCACTACACCGGCAGGAGTAACATTCCCCTCAGGCGTAATCACTGTAACCTTGCCACCAATCTCCGTGCCCAATGCCTCAGCAAGCCCTTGACCCAAAATAATATCAAATTCGCCCGGCTTCAAATCGTCGAAACTGCCGGCCGGCATATCCTTGCCGTAATCAACGACATTTTTTTCTTCAGACGGCAAAATACCGCGTATTTGTACACCGCGCACTTCTCCTGCATTAGCAAGCAAAGCCTGATCGGAAACATAAGGCGCGCTGGCCAATACTTCCTTTTTGCCTTTTACAAATTCGCGCAAACTCTGCCAACCCGGCGCACTGCCGACATCGTAATAGCCGATTTCTGCATGAGGTGCGACGTTCAACAATTGACCTCGTATCTCTTTCTGAAATCCGTTCATTACCGATAACACCACAATCAGCGCCGTTACACCCAAGGCGATACCGACGATTGAAATCATGGTAATAAATGACATAAAGCCATTGCGTTTTTTCGCACGCAAATAGCGCAGGCCTATCCAAGTTTCTAAAGAAGCCATTCAAAAATGCCTCATTCGTTTGTCAAAAATGGCTTATTGTACCGTAAAACCGACAGGTCGTCCGATTGCCCGACTGATGTAGCATTCAGGGATAAAGTGTATGTAAAACCATGTATCTTCCCGTAAATTCCGCCGAAAAACTTGCACAATCGGCCAATCGCCCTTATTCTGAAGCTGTGACACACTTTGTCACCATCAAAAAGGAAATACACTAATGAACAGCAAAAAATTCTTGGCCCTCGTATCCGTAGCTGTAGGTTTGTCATTCAGCTTCAATGCATATGCCGCCAAAGAAATCAAAATCAGTTCAAACAATACCGCTTACTCCGACGCCGATGTTCAAAAACTGGCAGCCACTGCTGTCGGCATGGGCGTAAAAGAACCTGTCAGCCTCAACAGCGGAAACGGTGTTGTTACCGTATCCGGCAGCAGCGCAACCAAATGCGCATTTAAAGTCGGCAACGGTGATACGCCTCAAATTCAAGGCGTCAGCTGCAAATAATCTGATTTCATCAATGAAAAGGCCGTCTGAAAAACATTCAGACGGCCTTTTTATATTGGCATTTAAGATTGGATATTTCTTCTATCGTAAACAGCCTGTGCCAAAGTACCGGCATCCACATATTCCATCTCGCCGCCCAAAGGGATTCCCCTTGCCAACCGGCTGACTTTATAAGGAAGATTTTTAAACAATTCCGCCAATACATACGCTGTCGCGTCGCCTTCGGCTGTGAAGTTGGTTGCAATGATAATTTCCTCAATATCACTCGCCTGCAAACGGGCAACCAGCTTATCTAATGCCACTGCCGAAATATCCATGCCCTGCGCCGGACTGACTTGCCCCATCAAAACAAAATACAGGCCATCATGGCAATTAGCCGCCTCCATACTGGAAACATCCGCCGGCATATGCACAATCATCAAGCGGCTTTTCTCACGTTTTTCGTCGGCGCAAATTTCACACAAATCGCCTTCGCAAAATGTATTACACATCCGACAATGCTGCACCTGTCTTAAGGCAAACTGCAAAGCATCCACCAACTCCTGCGCTTCTTCGCGTTTGTACTGTAAAAGCTGGTAAGCCATGCGTTGAGCGGATTTCGGGCCGACATTAGGCAGGATTTTTAATGCATTAATCAAGCGGACAAAGGCATCAGGATTTTTACTCATGATTTCAGACGGCCTTTAAAAAGATAGCTAAAAATAAGAAAACAGCCGGAATTCATCCGGCTGCCCTACTCTAATATTCTGCTTATTCGGCAGCATTATTAACTTGTTGTGCACCTTGCGTACGATCGATTTTCTTATCAAAATACTGGAGCAAGGCATCGAAAACATTGGCGGAAAGCTGCTGAACCAAAGCCTGTTTAGCAGCCGGAATCTGTGAATCGGCATTTTCAGGAGCAGAAACGCTCTGAACTTCCATAATCACCGGCGCAGGCATACCTTCCAACAATGTATACGCAGGTTTGCCGCCGACAGGACGCGCTTTCAGCAAAGCTGCATAAGCCTCCGGAGACATGGTTTTACGTGCATCTTGTGCGCTCAATTGAGAAACAGGCGACCATTGAACATCAGCAGCTTTACCGGCTTTCAATGCGGCCAAAGTTTCCTGGGCTTTTTTCTCTGCCAGTTTGGCGGCTTCAGAGCGCTGATATGCTGCACGGACATTGTCTTTGACTTCCGCAAATGGTGCGATTTTCTCTTCGCGCACTTCTTTCGCACGAATGACCCAAACGGTTTCGTTGTTGATGGCAATTACTTCAGAATTGTGTTTTTTCTTCAGTACATCGTCGCTAAACGCAGCATTAATCAACGTTTCAGGCAAACCTGCCTCTTTCGCACCCGCTCTGGTCACCCATTCATCCAAGTTTTCCACTTTCAAACCTGAATTGGCGGCTGCTTTTGCCAAAGAAGATGGATCATTGAAGGCATCTTCACCCAATTTTTCTTTAGCAGCATTAAAGGCAGAAGCTGCTTTTTTCAGTTTCAAGGCTGCTTCGATACGCGCTTTGGCTTGTTCCAAAGTCGGCTCAGCTTCGACATTCAAAACTTTAATGACGTGATAACCCAAAGATGATTTTACGGTATCGCTGACTTCGCCTTTGCCCAATGCAAATGCCGCTTTATCGAATTCAGGTCCAAAGCCGCTGCCGCCACCTTTGCTCAGATAACCCAAGTTGCCGCCTTTATTGCTGCTGGACAAGTCTTTGGAATACTTGGCCGCCAGTTCGGCAAACGAATCCGGATGCTCTTTAAGCTCCGCAGCCATTTTGTCCACTTCTGCTTTAATTTCCGCATTACTTGCTTCATCTCCGTTAGGCATGACCGGAATGAAAATATGCGCAATTTCGGCTCTTGGCGACAAATCTACACTTTTGCTGTCGTAAGCTTTTTGTACTTCTTCCGCACTGACGGTTTGCTTGTCAGCCAAATCTTTGATGTTCAAAGCCACATATTCCAGCTTAACGGCTTGAGGAATCAAGTAATCTTTTTTATGCGCTTCATAATACTTTTGCAAAGCCGCATCATCTACTTTTACTTGTGCCGCAAATGCTTCAGGGCTGAACGTAAATGAACGGATGGTACGTGTTGCTTGAGTCAGGTTAATCAACTGACGTGCTTGCGCATCGCTGACCAAAGCGCCGTTTTGCACTAAATTCAACAGATTTTGCAATTGGAACTGTTCGCGGATATCTTCAACGAACTGATCCTCGGTCATCCTGCGTTGATCCAAATATTTCTTGAGCAAATCCTGGCTGAATTTACCGGAAGCATCATGGAAATTCGGATCATCCACAATAACTTGCTTGATTTGCTCCTGAGACACAGCGATGCCCATCAGCTTGGCACCTTGCTTCAGATAAGCACGTTGCAATAACGATTGGAATACCGCATCACGCGAAGGTGCATTATTGCCGGCAGCCTGCTCGTTTTGTATCGCAATCTGTAAAGCATGCTCGCTGACCTTCTCATCCCCGACTTTGACAATGTAATCAGAACCCGGCGAAGACAAGTTATTGGCACCGAATCCGATAAAGGTCAGACCGATGATACCTAAAACAATCTGGGCGGGTGTTTTATATTTTTCAACAATATGGAACATATTTATCCGAAAGAAAAGTTTGGCGCGGCAGCCAGAAAATGCTGCCGCAAAAATCTTAAAATCCTGAAAACAGGCTCAAAGCGCGTATTGTAACGTATTTTTTCGAGGCTTGCTTTTTCAGACGGCCTAAAAACCTAAAAATACCTTATCCGAAAATTTCCTGATACGCTTCTACTGAAAATCCGACATGAACCTGTCCTTCTTTGACCAATACAGGCCGCTTGATGATGCTGGGATTCTCCACCATCAAAGCAATCGCACCTTCTTTTGTGGCGGCAGATTCTTGCGCATCTTTATCCAACTTGCGCCAAGTCGTACCTCTTTTATTGAGCAAAATTTCCAAAGCCGCCTGACCCAGCCAGCCATCAATCAATTCGGCAGTCGGGGCGTTTTTCTTAAAATCTACAAACTCAAACTCGATGCCGTTTTCCGCCAACCAACTGCGCGCTTTTTTAACCGTATCGCAATTGGGAATACCGTATAGTTTTATCATCTTAATTTATCCTTGGTTTTATTCATAAAATCACAAATTCAGGCCGTCTGAAACTTTTCAGACGGCCTGAATTGAATGCAGCTTATTTCTTAGCAGCTTTCTTTACTTTAATCTTCACGCTTTTGCCTTGCGCGTTATTTTTATGCCCGGCTTTGACGGAAGTTGTTTTCGCCTGCGTTTTTTTCTTACCTGCGGCTTTAGGTTTGCTTGGCTTGGCAGGCTTGGAGGCAGGTTTACTTTTCACCTTGCTCTTCTTTGCCTTCATGGGAGCAGCCAACGCTTCATCAATTTCTTTAGCCGACAGTTTACGCTTACGCTTTTCGACAGACTTGTCAGCAGCTATTGGCTTGCTTACAGGTTTTGCTTTTCTACCTCCGCGTTTCTTACCGACTGAACCGCCGCTGATTAAGGTCAAATCAATCTTGCTGGTATCCAAATCGGCTCGCGCGACTTTTACAGTAACCGTATCGCCCATGTTGAAACGGACACCACTACGCTCGCCCTCAATTGCCATAATTTCAGGACGGAAGTTGAAATAATCCTCTCCCAAATCGCTGATATGTACCAAGCCGTCGATATGAATATCGTCCAAGGTTACAAAAATACCGAAGCTGGTCATGCCCGAAATCTTGCCACTGAAAACTTCGCCGACTTTGTCGCGCATATAATAAGTTTTCAGCCAGTTTTCCACATCGCGGCTGGCATCATCGGCTCGGCGTTCGCAGAAAGAGGTATGCACGCCCAAAGCCTCCCAGGTTTTATTGGGTTGGTAAGTTTGTCCGTTCAATACAGCTTTAATGGCGCGATGTACCGTCAAATCGGGATAACGGCGGATAGGCGAAGTAAAGTGTGCATATGCGCCATAAGCCAGACCAAAGTGACCGTCGCAATGAGGCTCATAAACCGCCTGCTGCATAGAACGCAGCATCATCACTTGTAACAATTCCGCGTCCGGACGGTTTTTAAATTGCTCGGCAAGCGCAGCATAGTCTTTCGGCGTCGGATTATCGCCGCCCCCCAAACTCAGCCCCAGTAAACCAAGCTGCTCGCGTAAAGTGGCCAGTTTTTCGGGAGTCGGACCCAAGTGATTGCGGAATAAAGCCGTATGTTTGTTTTTCAGCAAAAATTCTGCCGCGCAAACATTCGCCGCCAACATACATTCTTCAATCAATTTGTGCGCATCGTTGCGGACGACTGGAACGATCTTGTCGATTTTACCGTTGTCGTCAAAAATCATCTGAGTCTCAACGCTCTCAAACTCAACCGCGCCACGCTCGAAACGTTTTTTCTGCAAGATTTTAAATAACTGATACAGAGTATCGATTTGCTGCTTAAACGGATGATCCTGGCCGTCTGAAATCCAATCCCAGACCTGATTGTAAGTCAGTCGCGCATGCGAACGCATTACTGCCGGATAGAAGCGGTATTCCTTGATATTGCCGGCATAAGTAATCACCATATCGCACACCATACACAGGCGTTCGACATCAGGATTGAGCGAGCAGATGCCGTTGGACAACTTCTCCGGCAGCATCGGAATCACACGGCGTGGGAAATACACGCTGGTACTGCGTTCCTGAGCATCTACATCAATTCCGTCATCAGGACGGACATAATGGCTGACATCGGCAATTCCCACCACCAAACGGTAATTGCGGCCGACTTTTTCAGCAAAAACCGCATCGTCAAAGTCCCGCGCAGTTTCTCCATCAATGGTTACCAGAGGCAAATCGCGTAAGTCCACGCGTCCTTTCAAGTCGGTTTTACGCACATGATCGGGAATTTTCTTCGCGGCTTTGACACATGCTTCGCTGAATTGATGAGGCAAATGGTGCTTGCGTACAGCAATTTCGATTTCCATACCGCTGTCGGCATAATCGCCCAACACTTCAATCAGCTTAGCCACAGCAGGACGATGCGCTTCAGGATACGTCTCAATTTCAGCCACAATCACCTGGCCGGATTGCGGTTTAAAGTGCGCCACGCTTTCAGGTTCCAGTACGATACTTTGGCTCAAACGCTTGTCTTCGGCCTCCAAAATGGCCACGCCGCGATCCATATAAAAACGGCCGACCACTTTAGACTGCGCACGCTCCACTACATCCAAAACCGTACCTTCACGACGGCCTCTGCGGTCGATACCGGCAGGACGAACGGTAACAATATCCCCGTGCATTACACCGCGCATCTGACGCTCATACAAAACGAAATCGCCCTCGCCTGTCGGCGTTAGCGGCACGGCAAAACCAAAACCGTCTTTATGCGCTTCGACACGGCATTTAACCAATGCCAATTTTTCTGCCGCACATACCGCGCCACGTCGGTTGATCAACACCTGACCATCGCGCGCCATCGCTTTCAGACGGCGTTCGAAGAATTCATATTCATCTTCTGTAATCGACAATTCATGTGCCAAAGCTTCGATCTTTGTCGGCACACCTTTTTGTTCCAATAATTCAATAACCCATTCACGGCTGGGCAACGGATGAGCGTAACGTTGTTTCTCCCGCTCCAAATATGGGTCTTTTTCTCGTAAATTTAAAGATTTAGTATTTTTGTTCATTTTGATAGTTGACATTCTTTTTTTAAAATATATAATAGCTGCTTCTTCGCAGTTCAGGTAGTCAACTGTACCTTAAATTGAAGAATAAAGCAAAGCCCAGGTGGCGGAATTGGTAGACGCGCTAGCTTCAGGTGCTAGTGTCCTCACGGGCGTGGAAGTTCGAGTCTTCTCCTGGGCACCAAATAATTTGGTGCTTCTTTGCTTAAGAAAATTTAAATTGCCCAGGTGGCGGAATTGGTAGACGCGCTAGCTTCAGGTGCTAGTATCCTCACGGGTGTGGAAGTTCGAGTCTTCTCCTGGGCACCACTGATAAATCAATCAGTTAAGTTTTCACATTATTCTGAATAAGAAGTCAGGATAATAGTCCACAGAGAGGTGGATGAGTGGTTTAAGTCGCACGCCTGGAAAGCGTGTATACGTGAATAGCGTATCGAGGGTTCGAATCCCTTCCTCTCTGCCAGATACTAAAGACACCAACTAACGGTGTCTTTTTTCATATCCGCCCTTCTTAAAAATATTACACCATACTTTTATTTCTATTACCCTCTAATCATAAACCTGCCACTCATTCTTATCTTATACTAAATTGTAATGATTAAAGGCCGTCTGAAAATTTTCAGACGGCCTCTTTCTTAAAACTTACCAAATCCCAAACCATTGTTTATCAGATTGCTTTTTATTGCCGTTCTGCTGCTCGTGGTTTTGATGGCGAAATTGCCAAGGTACTTGCGGATTGTCTTTTTTCCATAAACCTTTACGTTTTTCCTTGGCTTGTTTTTGTGCGGCCGAATAGTCGGTGTAAGCGGTTTTACTTTGTTGTTTTTTGGCATAACTTTCATAATACCATGCGGCGCCATCCCGTATTTGCATCAAATTCAAGTCAATCGTGCCGACTGATACTTGTGCAACTTCGCGCTGGTAACGGTCGGCTTCAAACACGCGAACTTTGGCTTTTTTATTCAATGCAGCATCAATCAGATTGTCTCGTGATTGCGTACCATAAGCCTGATTGATTTCCGGCGCATCGATATAGGCCATACGGATTTTGTGTTTCCTGCCGTCGCTATCGATAATGTGCATGGTATCGCCATCATGGATTTTGATGATTTTTCCGTTGTATGTGTAGGATTGTCGCGATGACTTCTGTTTTTGTTCCGGTTTGGGTTTATCTTCGGCTTTGGTGTCAGATGTCGCTTTGACGACATTTTCCCCCAGCCATTCATTGACCTTTTCCAAACCGATATTATCACCTTGTGCCAATGTTGCGGCAACGCTTACCCCTGTACGAATCAACTCGGTATCGCGTGAGCTGTAACCAAGCGCGCCCAACACGGATAAAACAACGGGCAACCATTTTATAATTTTACTGATTTGCATATTTTGCCAAATTGAAGGCCGTCTGAAAGACCTGATGCACTTTCAGACGGCCTTTAAGATTGATTAATCTCCATTAATCCTGACAAGGCAGGATGACTTTTGCACCTTCTGCCGTACCCAAAACCAACACATCGGCGGCATCGCGGGCAAAAATACCGTTTTCGAGTACGCCGGTGATTTTATTGATTTCGTCTTCCATTTTCAGGGCTTGGTCGATATTGAGGCCGTGAACATCAACAATTTGATTGCCATAGAAAGTAGTATAACCGACACGCAACTCAGGCTGTCCGCCCATCGCAAGCAGTTTGCGCGACACCAGCGAACGGGCATTTTCAACCACTTCTACCGGCAATGGGAATTTACCCAAACGGGAAACGTATTTGCTTTCATCGGCGATACAGACAAATTTATCGGATGCGCTGGCCACGATTTTTTCGTTCAAATGCGCACCGCCGCCGCCTTTAATCATTTGCAGCGCGTGGTTGACTTCGTCTGCGCCGTCAACATAAACCGCCAAACCCATCACTTCATTCAGTGAAACTTCAGGAATCTCGTATTTTGCCAAAAGCTCGCTGGATTTTTTAGAAGTAGACACGGCACCCTTGATTTTCTTACCGCTTTTACCCAAAGCTTCGATAAAAAAGTTGATGGTAGAGCCGGTACCGATACCGATGTATTCGTTTTCAGGAACAAATTCCACCGCTTTTTCGGCGGCAATACGTTTAAGTTCGTCTTGAGTTGCCATGTTGTCAGTCTTTCAGTTTGAATAATAAAGTAATTTTAAGCTCTTAGGCTTTAATCAGCAATACTGCCGCTTGCGCTTCAATGGCTTCCATACGCCCCAGATAGCCAAGTTTTTCGTTGGTTTTACCCTTGATGTTCACGCAGTTTGCAGGCAAACCCAAATCTGCGGCAATATTGGCGCGCATTGCCGGAATATGTGGCGCAAGTTTTGGCTTTTGCACAATCACGGTCGTATCGACATTAACCACCTTCCAACCCAATGCCTGCACGCTTTGATAAGCCTCACGCAACAGCACACGGCTATCAGCATCTTTGAATTCGGCGGCAGTATCAGGAAAATGACTGCCGATATCGCCCAAACCGGCCGCACCCAATAGGGCATCGGTAATCGCATGCAAGAGCGCATCGGCATCTGAATGACCCAACAAGCCTTTTTCAAACGGAATGTTGACGCCGCCGAGTATCAAATCTCGCCCTTCGACCAACTGATGGACATCGTAGCCCTGTCCGATACGGATATTCATGTTTGCTTCCTTAAATAATGGGTTTTGATTGTTCAGACGGCCTTGAGCAACAATCTGACAATGTATTCGTCTTGCGGCAGCGTCAATTTTAAATTACGCGTATCGCCCTGCACCAAGCGCGGCCGGATACCCAGTTTTTCAACTGCTGACGCTTCATCCGTAATCTCACTCAAATCATCAACCGATAAGGCGCGATTTAATAAGGCCGTCTGAAAAAGCTGCGGCGTTTGCGCCTGCCATAATCCTGCGCGCGCAACGGTTTCATCAATATGATGATTGCCATCTGCCCGCTTGAGCGTATCGGCTACCGGTATGGCCAAAATACCGCCTTCATCATTCTCACCCGCCTCATCAAGCAAACGCGTTAACGCTTCAGCCGGCAGGCAACAGCGCGCGGCATCATGAACCAAAATATTATCTTTCGCCTCGGCCAAACCTTGCTTTAATAAAGTGGACACACCATTGCGTACCGTTTCAGCACGACTTGCGCCGCCTACTCGAAAGACGCGTACTTTCTCAGACAGGGCCGTCTGAAAAACCGAATCTTCCGGAGAAAGAATAACGGCAATTAAATCTATGCGGGGGTGTTTCTCAAAGATTTCTATGGTATGTTGCAATACAGTTTTACCATTGATTTCAAGATATTGTTTAGGTTTTCCTGCGCCAAATCGCGCTCCCACACCGGCAGCAGGAATCAAAGCGATATTGCGGCGCATCATGCTGACGCTCCGGCATTGGCCTCATCAGGCGTTTCGTCCTTTCGCCATACACACGCTTCGCCTAAATCGTCCAAATATTTCTCATGCGCGCCCAGCTCGTCCGCATTGGCTTTGATAACTTTCAACTGCGATGTACGTTTGGTTTCCGCAATAACGGTTTGTTTGACCTCGCCCTCTTCTTCCGCCTCGCCGCCCATCAGGTCGAACTGCTGACGCGTCATGGCAAGATAGACTTCACCCAAAAGCTCGCAGTCGATTAACGCGCCGTGCAAGACCCGTTTGCTGCGGTCAACGGAAAAGCGGTTACACAACGCATCCAAGCTTGCCTTTTGCCCCGGAAACATTTCACGCGCCATGGCCAGCGTATCGGTCACTTTGCAACCAAGTTCTTCAATAGAAGGCAAACCCATGCGGCGGAATTCCATATTCAGAAAGCCGACGTCAAACTTGGCATTATGGATAATCAGCTCTGCGCCACGTATAAAGTCGGCAATCTGTTTACCCACTTGAGCAAACGGCGGCGCATTCTTCGCTTCCAATACTTCAATCGTCAAACCATGCACCTTCGCCGCTTCCTCCGGCATATCGCGCTCAGGGTGGACATATAAATGAAGGTTGGAGTCGGTCATTTGGCGGTTGATCATTTCCAAGCCGGCAAATTCGACCAGACGGTCGCCGTTTTCAGGATAAAGACCCGTGGTCTCCGTATCGAGGATAATCTGACGTTGGCTCATGGTTAGTGGTTTCTGCAATTATCAAAACGTCCTGAATCATACTGAAGGCCGTCTGAAATGTATAGTCAGCAAAACTTTAGCTGCTTTTGCAATACCCTTTTATTGCTGGATTTTTTCAGACGGCCTTTATTCTTTTTTCATCTAATGACCATCTATTACGACATTTTTGAGTAGAAAACCCAATTTCTAAAAAATTTTTTAAATTTAATTTCTTTAATAATTAATATCTTACGTATAAATTAAATAATAGGAACAATTATCATTTGCAAATTTAAAAAATCGCCGTATAATACAACCCATCGAAACAAAACAACCGCACAACAGAATGAAAGGAGAAGAAAATGCCCGAAAGTATTTTTAAGCAAGTCTCCCTTGATATTCTGAGACTGCACCAACAAGCCATCCGCTCTTTGATCGCCACCAAGTGTTGCGATGAATGCGAAGTACATGACGCAGTATTCATTACTTTAGATGGCCGATATTATGTTTGGCTCCCTTGTATGGGCAAATCGCCCCAATCAGAAACCGGTATCCTGCTGATTGAAGATGAAGACGGCAATACACGCTTGAGCTGGGTTGCCGATACACGCGAAGTCAAGCAAAAAGACAGTCTGTACAACCGCGTTGTTTCCGCCCTGCAAAGAAAAATGCAGCGCACGAAAAACAAATTTATCCAGTCGGCAAACGCCCGATTGCTTGAGCTGACGCCTCAGCAAGGCCGTCTGACGACAAACAGCAAAGATTTCTCGCTTTCACCACATGACTTGATGAAAGCACTTTATCCGGCAACACATCAAATAGGAGAATTTGCCCTGTAACAGTTTTTGGTAGTGGTTTGTGTTCCTTTTGCGCCCCTTAAAATTTTAAAGGGGCGATTTTTTTACCCCTACTTTTCAGACGGCCTAAACACCGGTTTTCCAGTACAATAAAGGCCGTCTGAACATTTCCTACTTTTCAACCATGCAACTGCTCAAATACATCCAATCGCAAGGCCTCGGCAGCCGCAAGCAATGCCAATGGCTGATAGACAATGACTGCATTGCCATCAACGGCGAAATCCATAATCGTGCCAAAGACGATATTGATCCGTCTCAAGTGCACACCCTGTCTGTTGACGGCGAAGAAATTGCCGCCGTCCCCATGCCCTATTTTTATATCCTGCTTCATAAGCCTGCAGATTACGAGACTTCGCACAAACCTCAGCAATATCCAAGCATCTTCAGCCTTTTTCCCGACCACATGCGCAATATCGATATGCAGGCAGTCGGCCGCTTGGATGCAGACACAACCGGAATTATTCTGATTACCAACGACGGCCAATTTAACCACCGCGTTACCTCGCCCAAACACAAAGTTCCGAAGCTCTACCGCGTCACTTTGAAACATCCTGCCGACGATACCCTTTGCACTGCGCTGAAAAACGGCGTCCTCCTGCATGACGATAATAAAACTGTCGCCGCAGCCGAAGCAGTATTGACCGACCCAACCACATTGATGATGACCATTACCGAGGGTAAATACCATCAGGTCAAACGCATGGTTGCAGCCGCAGGCAACCGTGTCGAGCAGCTCCACCGTGAGAAATTCGGCAACTGGAATGTCGATGATTTAGCCGCCGGAGAATGGAAATTTATCCAAATCTAAAAAAATTCCAAATTTTTTCGATAAATTTTTAAACAATATGGATTTTTTATTTATTTAAAATCAAACATCTAAACCTTATTATTTTTATTTAACAGAATTTAACACTGTGAAGACTGAACTATTGTATAATTCGCCTGTCTGAGTAACACTTGCTTCGAAAGAAGTGAGTAAGTGAGTAAGACGTTTTCCCCGTAATGTGTTTGGCCATCTATACTTTCCCCTTAGTATAGATGGTTTTTTTTATCTAAAATTTGGCAACCAAACGAATGTACTTTCAGACGGCCTTTCTCATCTAAAGAAGCCATCATTGCTAGACCTCATCTCCCACTCATTAACTTGCCATTACTCCTTTTCTCTTTCTCGTCTCTTCCGCATCAATCTGTGCCATTCCCATTTCAGGCAAATCGTTTTATAGAAAGAAAACCTATCGGCGACTATCCAAGCTAAGGTTACAGGATGTTATTAGACAGCCTTAGATAAATACCA
The DNA here is from genome assembly GCF_051962805.1 of Neisseria sp. P0008.S002. Classification (NCBI taxonomy): domain Bacteria; kingdom Pseudomonadati; phylum Pseudomonadota; class Betaproteobacteria; order Neisseriales; family Neisseriaceae; genus Neisseria; species Neisseria sp. P0008.S002. Next base: position 27,352 of record NZ_JBQCUY010000003.1, read on the forward strand.
TCTTTGTTGCCGACATACTCTTGAAAGCACACTTTGGTGCTATCCAATATCCTCACAACAACCCTTTCCCATATCCCACTTTTCAGACGGCCTTTATCGTTACGGCTCTTTCAATCATTCATATCGCTTCAGCCAAATTCTCTGTTTTCAGGTTTCAATACCAATCAAACCAGATAAATCCACTAAAAATTCTTCATTACATGGTTTTTTTAACCAATTTTCTTTTCAGACTTTAGTCAAGATTCGTTAAATCTTTGCGGTAAAATGTTGTCTTTGTTTTTATGCATCTGAGTATTTATGTCTTCCAATCAACCCCGTCAAACCTGGTCCAACCGTTTGACTTACATCCTTACCGTTGCCGGCGCGACTGTCGGCTTTGGCGCAACATGGCGTTTCCCGTATTTGGTTGGTGAAAACGGCGGCGGCGCGTATGTGTTTTTGTTCTGTATCGCCATGCTGGTCATCGGTATTCCAATGATTTTGGTGGAAAATGTCATCGGTCGCCGCAAAGGCGTGAACGCGCTGGATGCGTTTGGCGGCACAATGAATGGCAAACCCGTTGCCAAAGTTTGGAAATTGGTCGGTTGGATGGGCCTGCTCGGCGCATTCGGCATCATGGCCTATTACATGGTGCTCGGCGGCTGGGTTATCAGCTACATCGTCAATATCATCGGCGGTAATTTGGACATTTCCAGCCCTGTTTCCGGCGAAGTCACCAAAAGCTTCTTTACCGAACACATCGAAAACAGCCCTTGGGAAATTGCTTTCTACACCTTCCTATTTGTGGTTGTGAACCAATGGATCTTGGTCAAAGGCGTGATCGGCGGTATTGAAAAAGCGGCAAAATACCTGATGCCTTTGCTGTTTTTATTCCTGATTGCCATGGTTGTGCGCAACGTTACCCTACCGGGCGCAATGGAAGGCATTACCTTCTATCTGAAACCTGACTTCAGCAAAATTACTGCCGAACTGTTCGTCTTCGTTTTAGGACAAGTGTTCTTCGCCTTGAGCTTGGGTTTCGGCGTGATGATTACATTATCCAGCTATCTGGATAAAAATGAAGATCTGGTTCAGACGGCCGTAATTACCGCGATTACCAACACTTTGATTGCCGTGTTGGCCGGCTTTATGATTTTCCCTTCCCTCTTCAGCTTTGGCGTTGCCCCTAACTCCGGCCCGACGTTGGTGTTCCAAAGCCTGCCGATCGTGTTCTCCAATATGTGGGCAGGCCCCGTGTTTGCAGTAATTTTCTTCTCACTGCTTCTGATTGCCGCGCTGACCACTTCTCTGACCATTTATGAAGTGTTGATTACAACTATTCAGGAGAAAACCAAAATCCGCCGCGCAGCCGCGATTACCATCGTACTGGCAGGGATTTTTATCTTCGGCAATATCCCGTCCATCTTGAGCTACGGCCCATGGAAAGATATTTCCGTGTTTGGTAAAAACATTTTTGACGCCTTTGACTATATCAGCGGCAACATCCTGTTTATGCTGACCGCACTTGGCTCTGCCTTATTTGTTGGCTTCGTGATGAAAGATGAAGCGAAGGACGAATTGCTCTACAAAGGCAACCATACCACCGTCAATATCTGGTTTGCCTATGTGAAATACCTCGTGCCGTTGGTGATTCTGCTGATTTTCATCAGCAACCTGTTCTGATAAACAAACATATAAAAAGGCCGTCTGAAATGTTCAGACGGCCTTTGTTTTGACTATGCTTTATTCAGCCCAGTTTTTCTTCTTACTGGTTTTACCGATACCAGGGTTGAAGCTGTTGGTCGGATCAAGTTTTTTATAGAACTGTTTCAGCGCAGGCTTGGCTTCATACAGATGACCGACGTTGTGCTCGGCAGGATATTGCGCACCACGTTGGTCAAGCAGATGGAGCATTTCATGTTCCAAGGCCATGCAGTCGTTGCCTTTTTTAATGATGTAGTCCTGATGGAACACATGACACATAAAATGTCCGTAATACAATTTATGGATGATTTTATTGTCGATTTCCGGCGGCAGTGTTTCAAACCAATCACGGTCATCACGGCGCAAGGCAATATCGAGCGCAACTAAATCTTCTACCTCATCATCATGCACGGCACGATAGCGGATCGCGGCAGAAGCCACGGCGAAACGATGCAACATGGCCGCCTGCGTTTCTTCGGCATTACATTCAAAGAATGCGCCACCATGAGTTGCAAAATATTCTTTCAAGAACGTGCGCGCTTCTGCTACGCCTTCGCCACCCATTTTCAAGATCAAATGGTGTTCGTATTTGTCGCGATAATTTCGCATAGATTTAGGCAAATGATCCGGCAGAATTTTGCTGACCAGCTGCATGAATTTATCGGAAAAATGCTTAGGCAGGAAGCTGACTTTTTTACCGAATCTATCGACGCGCGCTTTAAAATCAAACAATTTCGGCAATTGATGCGTACCGAATTTCTTAATCACATAGAATGTGTCTTTGCCATATACATCGGCAATATCGAAAGCCTCACGGTGGATATACTCGCCGGAAACAGGCAGGCTTTTAAATTCACCCAAAGCGGCGCGACGGATATCGGTCAATTCATTGATGTCATTGGTGCCGATATAGAACACGGCAGTTTGTTTTTCTTGCGGGAAAGTATCCAGACGCACGGCAAATACCATCAGCTTGCCCGCGCAGCCTGAAGCCTCGTAATGGCGTGCTGGGTCGGCATTAAAGCGTGCGGCCGTCGGCTCATCCACTTTGCGTACATGGTCGCAATAAGCATGGTCATGGCCCTTGCCGGCATCTTGCGTAATGTCTTTTCGCTGATAATGAAAACCTTGCAAGTTGGTCAAAATCTCTTCAGGGGTTTCGCCCAAATCAATGCCCAAATGGTTGACCAGCTCCAGTTTGCCCTCTTCGTTGATTTGTGCAAACAGAGCCATTTCCGTATAAGCCGGGCCACGCTGTACCAATGCACCGCCTGAGTTATTACATACGCCACCCAATACAGATGCGCCGATACAGGACGAACCGATTACAGAGTGCGGCTCACGGCCTAAAGGTTTCAGCAGCAGCTCCAATTGATTCAGGGTAGAACCGGGCAGGCAGACAACTTGTTCGTTATTGTTAATCGGCTGAATGATGTTCAGACGCATGGTATTCACAATCACGATATCGCGGTCGTAATCATTGCCGTCAGGAGTCGAGCCGCCGGTCAGACCGGTATTGGCAGCCTGCGTAATCACGATAACATCAGCCTCAACACACGCCTGCAAAATTTGCCACATTTCCAACACCGTACCCGGACGGACAACTGCCAGCGCCTTACCTTCGCCAAAACGGTAGCCTTGACGGTATTGTTCAGTTTTTGCCGGGTCTGTGATGATGTATTTTTCGCCGACGGTTTGCGTCAGCCGACTGATTAATTGTGTAGCATTCATTGCATACTCCTTGAGAGATTAATATATTTATTAGATTGCAAGCATTGTAGTAATCCGTTCAATCAAAGTAAAGGCAAAACCCGTTTTTTAAACTCATCTTTTAAATAAACAAAAGGCCGTCTGAAATTTTCAGACGGCCTTTTGTTTCAAGCTTGAACAATCAAATTATTCAGCTGCTTTCTCTTCGCGAGCAGGAGCTTCAAGCAAAGCTTTGATAGACAGGCGTACGCGGCCTCGATCGTCTACTTCCAATGCTTTCACGTTCACAACCTGACCTACTTGCAGGTAGTCGCTGACATTGCGTACGCGCTCGTGGGCGATTTGACTGATGTGTACCAAACCGTCTTTGCCCGGCATCACGCTGACAATCGCACCAACGTTGTTGTCGAGGATTTTAACCACAGTACCTTCGTACACTTTGCCCACTTCCACTTCGGCAGTGATTTCTTCGATACGTTTTTTCGCTGCATCGCCTGCTTCTTGAGTAGTCGCAGCGATAGTGATGGTACCGTCTTCAGCGATATTGATTTCAGTACCGGTTTCAGCAGTAATCGAACGAATGGTTTCGCCGCCTTTACCAATTACATCACGAATTTTATCTTGGTTGATTTTCATGGTGAACAAGCGTGGCGCGTGTGCAGACAACTCTTGTGGGCCTGCAACGGCGGCTTTCATCTGATCCAAGATGTGCAAACGCGCTTCTTTGGCTTGAGCCAAAGCGATTTGCATGATTTCTTTGGTAATACCTTGGATTTTGATGTCCATTTGCAGCGCGGTTACACCTTCTGTTGTACCGGCTACTTTAAAGTCCATATCGCCCAAATGGTCTTCATCGCCCAAGATGTCGGTCAGAACGGCAAATTTGTTGTTGTCCAAAATCAGACCCATGGCGATACCGGCAACGTGTGCTTTCAAAGGCACACCGGCAGACAACAGGCTCAAGCAGCCGCCGCAGACGGAAGCCATAGAGGAAGAGCCGTTGGATTCGGTAATTTCAGAAACCACGCGCATGGTGTAGCTGAAATCTTCAGGTTCTGGCAATACGGCCAACAATGCACGTTTAGCCAAACGGCCGTGACCGATTTCACGACGTTTTGGCGCACCTACGCGACCCACTTCGCCGGTAGAGTATGGAGGGAAGTTGTAGTGCAGCATGAAGCGGTCGGTATATTCGCCGGACAGCGCATCAATGATTTGCTCGTCGCGTGAAGTACCCAAAGTTGCAACCGCCAAAGCTTGGGTTTCGCCACGGGTAAACAGTGCAGAACCGTGAGTGCGCGGCAATACGCCGGTTTGAATGTTCAGCGGACGAACAGTGCGGGTGTCGCGACCGTCGATGCGCGGTTGTCCGTCCAAAATTTGGCTGCGGACAACATCGGCTTCCAAATGTTTGAAAATACCTTTGATTTCGTTGGCTGCCAAAGTGTCGGTTTCTTCGGTAATCAACGCTTCTTTCACGGCATTCCAAGCTTCGTCCAATTTGGCAGAACGCGCTTGTTTTTGACGGATTTTGAACGCTTCTTTAATGGTTTCGCCGGCAATTTCGCGTACTTTTGCAACCAATTCTTCATTGGTTTCAGGTGCTTTCCAATCCCAAACTTCCGGGTTAACTTCGTCGGCAAACTCATTGATGGCGTTAATGGCCACTTGCATTTGATCGTGACCGTAAACAACCGCACCCAGCATCACTTCTTCAGACAAGATGTCGGCTTCGGATTCCACCATCAACACGGCTTTAGAAGTACCGGCAACAACCAAGTCCAATTGTGATTTAGCCAATTCGGCTTTAGTCGGGTTCAGAACGTACACGCCGTTTACATAACCCACGCGTGCCGCACCAATCGGACCGGCAAACGGTACACCGCTCAACACCAGCGCGGCAGATGCACCCAGCATTGCAGGAATGTCAGAATCGATTTCAGGGTCAACAGACACCACCATCGCTACGATTTGGATGTCGTGGTAGAAACCTTCAGGGAACAGAGGACGAATCGGACGGTCGATCAGACGGCTGGTCAGGATTTCTTTTTCGCTTTGTTTGCCTTCGCGTTTGAAGAAACCGCCGGGGATTTTACCTGCTGCGTAAGTACGCTCGAGGTAATCGACAGTCAGAGGGAAGAAGTCTTGGCCTTCTTTCACTTCTTTGTTGGTAGTAACGGCAACCAAAACAACAGTGTCGCCCATAGATACTTTAACGGCAGCAGCGGCTTGGCGAGCGATTTCGCCGGTTTCCAAAGTAACGGTTTGATTACCGTATTGGAAGGTCTTAACGTGTTTATTGAACATCATTGTTCCTTTCAAAATACCGCACTGCTAAAACACTAATAATGCACACTAAAATCCGAATGTGCATAGTTAGGGTTTCAGACCGTGCGGCAGGTTATAAACAAGCTTTCAGACGGCCTTTCAGTCGCTGAAAACAACTCTCGATTATAAAGGCAACTATCCTTAAAATCCAGTATTTATACAATAAAAAGGCCGTCTGAAACATATCTCTTTCAGACGGCCTTCAAACTTAAAAATTAATCCTGAGTCAGCAAAGTCAATGCTTCCTGATATTTTTCGACTGTTTTCTGAATTACATCGGCAGGCACTTTAGGCGCAGGCGCTTTTTTGTTCCAACCGCTTTGCTCCAGCCAGTCGCGGACAAATTGTTTGTCAAAAGATGGCGGATTGGTGCCGACTTTGTATTGGTCTGCAGGCCAAAAACGGCTGGAGTCTGGCGTCAATACTTCATCCATCAAAGTCAGCGTACCTTCTTCATCCAAACCAAATTCAAACTTGGTATCGCAAATAATAATACCGCGGAATTTGGCATATTCGGCCGCTTCCGTGTAAAGCTGAATCGCCTTGGCGCGTACTTCCGCCGCCAGCTCTTTGCCGATGATGCGTTCGCATTCTTCAAAGCTGATGTTTTCATCATGATCGCCGACTGCGGCTTTGGTCGACGGCGTAAAAATCACTTCAGGCAACTGCTGCGCTTCCTGCATACCTTCAGGCAGTTGAATGCCGCAGACAGAACCGGTTTTTTGATAATCTTTCCAACCGCTGCCTGCCAGATAACCGCGCACAATGGCCTCCACTTTCACCGGAGTGAGTTTTTTAGCCACAACGGCGCGTTTTTCTAGAACTTTGGCTTCGTTTTCAGGCAAAACATCGTAAACCGTCTGGCCGGTAAAATGGTTAGGCATGATATGAGCCAGTTTTTTAAACCAAAAATTGGAAATCTGCGTCAGAATCTCCCCTTTACCCGGAATCGGATCATCCAAAATCACATCGAATGCAGACAGACGGTCGGAAGCAACCATCAACATACATTTATCGTCAATTTCGTACAAATCGCGGACTTTGCCGGAGTAGATTTTTTTCAAGCTGATTTCAGACATTTCGGGTATCTCTTTGGTAAACAGAAGAATTTGATATTTTAGCCCAATTTGGCATCTTTCGTCAGATTGTTTACAAAATAAAGGCCATCTGAAACCTTATAGCTCGGTTTCAGACGGCCTTAGACTTTGATTTTAGGGACAAACCCTAAAAACCATCATCCTATCAGATGGCAGGAGCCTGAGTCTGATCTTGGATTTGGTTCACAGCAGACAGAGAGTAGTAGTCGCCGTGGCCGGTTACTTGGTAAGTGCTACCGTCAGCAAACTTGAAGTTTTCAACTTTGTGATCGTTACCGGTGAACCAGTCATCGATGGTGATGCTGTCGTTAGTACCAACAGAAACAGTCAGGTTAGCACCAGATTTGCTCAGCAATACGTCAGAAGCTGCAACGCCTTTACCGAACAACAAGGTGTCATTACCGCTTTCCTCACGGATAGTGTCGTGACCGTAACCTTTGTCGAAGAAGTAAGTGTCGTTACCGGTACCACCGATCAGGATGTCGTTGCCGACACCGCCGTCTAGGTAGTCGTTACCGTCTTTACCAACCAGGCAGTCGTCGCCGGCCAAACCGTACAGATGGTTGTTGCCGCCGTTACCTTCGATGTTGTTGTTCAAAGAGTTACCAGTACCGTTCAGGTTTTGCATACCTTGCAAAATCAGGTTTTCAACGTGATCGGTCAGCGTGTAGTCGATAACGGTACGGACAGTATCGATACCGGCGTGTGCATTACCGTACTCGATAACTTGGTCATTGGCATTGTCAACGAAGTAAACGTCGTTACCGTCGCCACCGCGCATGATGTCCGCGCCGGAACCACCGTTCAGGTAGTCGTTACCGGCACCACCTTGCAGGTAGTCTTTACCTTCTTCACCGTACAGAGAGTCACCGTCGGCATCGCCGTAAATGGTGTCGTTACCAGCACCGGCGTAGATTACGTCTGTGCCGTTGCCACCGTAGATGATGTCTTCGCAAGCAGTACCATAAATGGTATCTTTAGCATCAGTACCGCGGATAACGTTGCCGTCTTTGCAGTCTTCAGCTCTGATGACATTACCTGGGTTTTTGTCTTCGTGACCGTATGAGTTGTTTTGGTTATGGTCGTCAACACAGTCTTTGCAGTCTGGCTCTGGCTTAGGCTCAGGTTTTGGTTCTGGCTTAGGCTCAGGTTTTGGTTCTGGCTTAGGCTCAGGTTTTGGCTCTGGCTTAGGTTCTGGTTTAGGCTCAGGTTTTGGTTCTGGCTTAGGCTCAGGTTTTGGTTGTGGTTTTGGTTCTGGCTGTGGCTCAGGCTTAGGCTCAGGTTTTGGTTGAGGCTTAGGCTGAGGTTTAGGTTGTGGTTTTGGACATGGGATCGGTTTGATTGGATCGCAGTTGTAAGGTGGGCAAACCGGAACACATTTGTAGTTAGGAGTTTTTGCCGGTGGGCAGAAAGCCGCAATAGCAGAAACCAGACCGGTTACCGCGTTAACTACTGACACGCCGACGCTGGCAATGCTAGCGATGCTGCCGATAGAAACAGAAGATTTTGCTGCAGGAGCGCAGTAGTAAGAAGAGTAGGAAGCCTTAGGCGCGGGTGCGCAGTAAGAACTAACCAGGGGTCTAGTATAATACCCCCCGTAACAGTATGCCATAATAATTACTCCCAAAAGTTAATAAAATATTGGGTTGACGGAACGAGCAAATCCGCCCTTGCCCAATTATTATTTTAGTAATATTTTGCAAAATATTTACTCAAAAATATCAAACGGTAGAATTTGCCGATAAAAGGACGGAGTTTGGCCTATTTTTAAATTCCATTCTCCTAGCAACAATAAAAACATTAACATTGATTCACACTCTCTCAAACAGCATAGATCCTTTATCTATCTTGTTAAAAGCTGAATTTTAACTATAGTTATAGTAAACAAACATAATACTAATAAGTGGTTATTATTATGAATAGATAATATCGACAATTTGCCCAAATACAGCCGCCTCTGCATTTTGTTCTACGCCAATAATGTGAATTTGTCGTATTTACACTATAATGATACGAACACCTATTTAACAGCTATCAGAGGAGATACTCAACCATGCGTACTTTATTGACCGGAGCCAAAGGCCAGCTTGCCCGTTGTCTGCGCGACCGCCTGCCCGAAGATTGGGAACTGATTGCTACCGACTCTACTTCGCTGGACATTACCGATACCGAAGCCGTGCATCACATGATCAAAAACTTCCAACCAGATGCCATCGTTAATGCCGCAGCTTACACTGCCGTCGATAAAGCAGAAGAAAACGCAGAGGCTACTTTTGCCGTCAACGCAACCGCTGTTCACAACTTAGCCGCAGCCGCCCGCGCCGCACACGCCCGCTTTATCCATATTTCCACTGATTATGTATTCGACGGCGAAGGCAAACGCCCTTACCGCGAAACCGACTACACCAATCCGCGCAGCACTTACGGTCAATCCAAAGTCGCAGGCGAGCTTTTGGCTTTAGCCGCACATCCGGAAAGTACAATCATCCGTACTTCATGGCTGTTTAGCGAATACGGCAGCAATTTCGTCAAAACCATGTTACGCCTTGCCAAAGAACGTGATTCCCTCTCCATTGTCCACGACCAAACCGGCTGCCCGACTTATGCAGGCGACTTGGCTCACGCCATCATCAGTTTATTGCAACAGCCGACTTCCCCACGCGGTATCTTCCATTACTGCGGCAATAAATCGGCAACATGGTACGAATTTACCAAAGCCATCTTTCAGACGGCCCACCAATTAGACGACAGCTTCCGCATTCCGGAACTGAACGCAATCACCACTGATCAATACCCCCTGCCCGCTCCGCGTCCGGCATACAGCATTATGGATTGCTCACGCCTCGAAACCGAGTTTGGTATCAAACCGTCCGACTGGCAAAAAGCCCTGCGCGAAATTCTCCGCAAAATCGACTGATAAGCTGATCCATCTATATCAAGGCCGTCTGAAAACATATTTTCAGACGGCCTCTTTGTGTCTTTTATATCAAATGCTTTATCTATCCAGTCTGTCATTTGAAAAGTGCTACAATAGCCGTTTATTTTATTTTTCAGACGGCCTGACACCATGTGCAACCATCATCCCAAACATTCACACGATAATGACACCATCCGCATCCGCGGCGCGCGTACACATAATTTGAAAAATGTCGATTTAGACATTCCGCGCCACAAGCTCGTGGTGGTAACAGGATTGTCAGGCAGCGGCAAATCGTCGCTGGCATTTGATACTTTGTATGCCGAAGGCCAACGCCGTTATGTTGAAAGCCTTTCTGCCTATGCCCGTCAGTTTTTGCAGATGATGGACAAGCCCGATGTCGATTTGATAGAAGGCCTGTCGCCTGCAATTTCCATCGAGCAAAAATCCACCAGCCACAACCCGCGCTCCACCGTCGGCACGGTTACGGAAATCCACGATTACCTGCGTCTTTTGTACGCACGTGTCGGTACCCCGTATTGCCCCGAACACAAGCTGCCGTTATCCAGCCAAACCGTGTCTCAGATGGTCGATGCCGTATTGAAACTGCCGGAAGACACGCGCGTGATGATTCTGGCGCCGGCGGTGCGCGAGCGTAAGGGTGAGTTTGTCGATTTCTTTGCCGACTTGCAGGCGCAGGGTTTTGCGCGGGTGCGCGTGGACGGTGAAGTCTATCAGCTTGACGAAGTGCCGAAGCTGGAAAAAAACATCAAACACAACATTGACGTAGTCATCGACCGCGTGAAAGTGAAGGCGGACATCCAGCAACGGCTGGCGGAAAGTTTTGAAACCGCGCTGCGCCACGGCAACGAGCGCGCGCTGGCGATGGAAATGGACAGCGGCGAAGAACATTGGTTCTCCGCGCGTTTCGCCTGTCCCGTATGCTCATACAGTCTGCCCGAATTAGAGCCGCGTCTGTTTTCCTTCAACAACCCGATGGGCTCCTGCCCGACTTGCGACGGCTTGGGTAATACTAACTTCTTCGATCCCGAAAAAGTGGTCGCCCATCCTGAATTATCCTTAGCCGCAGGCGCGATTGACGGCTGGGACAAGCGCAACCAATTCTATTTCCAAATGATTCAGTCGCTGGCGCGGCATTACGGTTTCGATGTGCAGGCTGCTTGGGAAACGCTACCTGAAAAAGTGAAAAAAGTCGTGTTGCACGGCTCGGGCAAAGAAGTCATTGATTTCACTTACCTGTCCGAACGCGGCACCACCTTCAACCGCAGCCACGCCTTCGAAGGCATCATCCCTAATCTCGAACGCCGCTACCGCGAAACCGACAGCGAGACCGTGCGCGAAAAACTGCGCGAATACCAAAATCACCGCGCCTGCCCGAGCTGCGGCGGCGCACGTTTGCGCAAAGAAGCCCGCTACGTTTACGTCAGTGGCGAACCGCTGCACGAAGTCTCCGCTTGGCCGCTGACCAAAACCCACCAATTTTTCGAAACGCTGGATTTGGACGGCAACAAAAAACAAATCGCCGAAAAAATCCTCAAAGAAATCACCGAACGGCTCGGTTTCCTGATTAATGTCGGGCTGGATTACCTGAATTTAAGCCGCTCCGCCGAAACCCTTTCCGGCGGTGAAGCCCAGCGCATCCGCCTCGCCAGCCAAATCGGCAGCGGTCTGACCGGCGTGATGTACGTTTTGGACGAACCCTCCATCGGCCTGCACCAGCGCGACAACGACCGCCTGCTCGCCACCCTCAAACGCCTGCGCGATTTGGGCAACAGCGTGATTGTAGTTGAACACGATGAAGACGCCATCCGCGAAGCCGATTTCGTCGTCGATATGGGTCCCGGTGCGGGCGAACACGGCGGCAACGTACTGATTGCCGACACGCCCGAAAACGTCGCCAAATGCGAAAAATCCGTTACCGGACAATACCTCAGCGGCAAAAAAACCATTGCCGTACCGTCTGAACGCACGCCCGTCAATCCCGACCGAATGCTCGTCCTCAAAGGCGCGCGCGGCAACAACCTCAAAAACGTTACTCTTGAGCTTCCGCTCGGTTTGATTACCTGCATCACCGGCGTATCCGGCAGCGGCAAGTCTACCCTGATTAACGACACCCTCGCCAAAATTACCGCCCGCGAACTCAACCGCGCCCAAGAAGAACCCGCCCCATACGACGACATCCACGGCCTCGAACACCTCGACAAAGTCATCAACGTCGACCAATCCCCCATCGGCCGCACCCCGCGCTCCAACCCCGCCACCTACACCGGCCTGTTCACCCCCATCCGCGAACTCTTCGCCGGTGTCCCCCTCTCGCGCGAACGCGGCTACAACGTCGGCAGATTCTCCTTCAACGTCAAAGGCGGCCGCTGCGAAGCCTGCCAAGGCGACGGCGTGATTAAAGTCGAAATGCACTTCCTGCCCGATGTGTACGTCCCCTGCGAAGTCTGCCACGGCAAACGCTACAACCGCGAAACGCTCGAAATCCACTACAAAGGCAAAAACATCAGCCAAGTCCTCGACATGACCGTCGAAGAAGCCCGTGAATTTTTCGATGCCGTCCCCACCGTATCGCGCAAACTGCAAACCCTGATGGATGTAGGCCTAGGCTACATCCGCCTCGGCCAGTCCGCCACCACCCTATCCGGCGGCGAAGCCCAGCGCGTCAAACTCGCCTTGGAACTCTCCAAACGCGACACCGGCAGAACGCTCTACATCCTCGACGAACCCACCACCGGCCTGCACTTCGCCGACATCGCCCTGCTGCTGGAAGTGATAGGTCGTCTGAAAGGCAAAGGCAACTCGATTGTGATTATCGAGCATAATCTTGACGTAATTAAAACCGCGGATTGGATTGTGGACTTAGGGCCGGAAGGGGGAGATGGCGGTGGCAGGATTATTGCGGAAGGTAGTCCAGAGCTTGTAGCAAAAATTGAGAAGAGCTATACTGGAAGATACTTAAAAAATTTTTTTAAATAATTTATAAAGGGAAATACTATGCCTTTTTTAAACTCACAAGAAGCAGAACAACTAGAAACAAAACAAAAATTCTCAAAAGAAAAACTTGGAAAAATTAAGGAAGAGATTTCTTCGAGTAGTACATTTTCATCTGAAGCATTTAAAAACTTATGTGTCTATACAACTGGTTCTTTTGCTCGTTCAGAAGCAACAGATAAATCTGATTTAGATATTTTTATAATTGGAGAAAATGATAAACAACACCATTATGGGAAAATTGATGAAATAAAAATATTTTCTGAATTAATAAGAATTAATAAAAAACTAGAATTTCCTGAATTTAGCAATGACGGAGAATTCCTTAAAATTTTTAAATATAATGAAGTTGAAAAAATAATTGGCTCTCCAATTGATGATCATAATAACTGGTTTACAGCTAGAATGCTCCTTATTTTAGAAAGTAAATGTATCTATAACGATGAGAAGTATAATGAATTTATTGAAAAAATAATTAAATTTTATCTAAGAGATAAAGAACATAGTAATTTTAAATTGTATTTTTTATTAAATGATATATTAAGATTTTGGAGGACACTCTGTTTAAATTATGAAGTAAGCCGCACTAATCAATCAAAAAAATGGGGGAAAAAAATATTAGTCTAAAGTTTAGCAGAAGACTAACAGTATTTGCTACTATTATTTATATATTCGTTTTTAAAATTAACTCAGAGGATGACCTTATAGAAATGATTAAAAAGACCCCCTGGGAAAGACTGAGAGAGTCCATAAATAAATTAAATAATAGTAAAATTAATAATGATTTTACTTTATTTGAAAAAGAATATATAGATTTTTTAAATCTCAAAGAACAGTATAATACTGAAATTGATAATAGCAGGCTCGAAGAATTGGGAAATAGCAAGACTTTTAGAAAACTTATTTCCGATATACTTTTACATCAATCGATAGACGAAGATTTACGGTTATTTTTAATTTCATAATTGATTTGGAGTGAGCATTATGAAAAATAAAATTCTTCTTTTGAATATAAGAAATAAAGAAATAGATAATTTATTCAATGAATTACGCTCTAATTATCATAATTCCATACCTAGCTTCCCTCATATTACAATTCGAGGTCCGCGGTATAAATTTAATGACTCTACGATTGAAAAAGTAGAAAAAGTTATCCAAACTATATCAATAGAGGTCGTAGGTTTAGATATTATGGAATATAAAAATTTATATTTTTGTGTATTTAAAGTTAATTCTCCAGCATTAAAAGATATTTGGGATAAACCAGATTTTCCAATAAGAGAATTTGGATTTAACCCACATATAACCCTGTATAAAGGAAATAAAAATATTGCGAAAAAAATTAAAAATAAAATTGAATCAGAAAAAAGATACAAACATTTAATTTTTAACTCAAAAGATATTGAGATTAAAAAAAGTATTATTGGGCAGTATGAGTTAGCGATTTGACTTGTAAATAGCAAGCCGTAGCCTGCATACCCACCGACCGCGTGCGTGGCTACGCCACACACCCTACCTGTGAATTACACGGAACTTCAAAGCCAACGCGTAGGGTGTGTGCAGTACGCACGCACGCGGTTGCTTGATTGACGGTTTGCCGTTTCAACTTTTAACTGCGTTGAAGCTAGCGCTTTCAGACGGCCTCTAATGTCGTCTGAAAACATCAGCAAGCCGTAGCCTGCATATCCAACCGACCGCGTGCGTGGCTACGCCACACACCCTACCTATGAATCACTCAGAACTTAAAAACCAACGTGTAGGGTGTGTGCGGTACGCACGCACGCGGTTGCTTGATTGACGGTTTTGCCGTTTCAACATTTCAGACGGCCTCCAATGTCGTCTGAAAGCGCTAGCTCCAACAAAGTTAAAACCTTAAACAACAAACCGTTCCTTCTCCAACATCCAAACCACAAACAAAAATCCTATGGCGCGTTATCGCAGAAACTTCATTGCCGGCGGCACATTCTTTTTCACTGTCAAACTCGCCGACCCAAAATCGCGCCTGCTTGTCGAACATATCGACTTATTGCGTGCGGCTTATATTGATGTGCAAAAACAATATCCCTTTGAAACCGTCGCCGTATGCGTGCTGCCGAACCACATTCACGCCATTTGGACGTTGCCGCCCGACGATGCGGATTATTCCCTGCGCTGGCGGCTGATTAAAACCAAATTCTCTGCACATTTCCCTCATGCCGAAAACCTGTCTGCCAGCAAACAGCGGCGGCACGAACGCGGTATTTGGCAACGGCGTTTTTACGAACACACCGTGCGCGACGAAACAGATTTGCAACGTTGCACGGACTACATCCATTTCAATCCCATCAAACATGGATTGTGCGGCAATGTCCGCGATTGGCCGTTTTCGTCGTTTCACCGTTATGTACGGGATGGATGGCTGCCGTTAGATTGGGGCGGCACAAAAGAAACGGCGGTAATGAGTTTTGGGGAATGAATACCATAATAAAAAACTTACCGACCACGTGCGTATCACACACATCCTACCTGTGAATCATGCGAAACTTTAAACAATACATAGGATAAGCCGTAGCCTGTATATCCATTCGACCGCGTGCGTGGCTACGCCACACACCCTACCTATGAATTACGCGGAACTTCAAAACCAACGTGTAGGGTGTGTACGGTACGCACGCACGCGGTTGTTTGATTGATGGCTTTCTGTTGTAAATTAAACTTAGTTGAAACTAACGCTTTCAGATGGCATAAGAAATGACTGTCTGAAAATTGAAAAATGCCTTATCCCAGACACTCTGATTCACAAAACAAAAAACGGATTCCAAATCATTGGAATCCGTTTTTCTCTAAAGCTATCCGAATTATTTAGCTTCTTCTTTAGCGTCTTCAGCAGCTTCTTTGGCATCTTCCGCTGCGTCTTTTGCGTCTTCTTTAGCCTCTTCAGCAGCATCTTTGGCTTCTTCGGCTTTTTCTTCAGGAGTTTCTGCAGCAGGAACGCCTTTCAAAGCGTCCAAAGAAGTTTTACAAGTTGCATCGCGTTGGTCTGCAGGCAAGTTTTTCAACGCTTCTTTGGTTTGTTCGAAAGATTTTTGCATCATGTCTTTGGTTGCGGCATCTACGTCTTTAGTTGCTTCGGCAAATGCTTTTTCGTACTCGTCACAAACGGCAGAAGAAGATGAGCCTGAACCGCCGCATGCTGACAGGGACAGGGCTACCAACAAAGCCGCCAATAAAGCTGATGTTTTCATGTGTCTCTCACTTTTTTAAATTTAGGTTAAAGGATATTATATGTTAATTCATTATATGAAGGTGTCAAGAGTTTTTGTTTAATTTAATCAAAACTATATCATTGAAAGAGCCGGCCTATCTCAACATGATCAAGGCCGTCTGAAATTTCAGACGGCCTTAGGCTTGCAAGCAATCTTTTTTTCAACGATTACGCCGCTTTACGGTGATAATGTCTGAGCGCATGTTCTTTGCGACGACCGCTACTGAATGCAGATACGCGTTTCAGGTAGCCGATGACGCGGGTGCCGTAGTCGATGTCGTGGCTGCCGCAAGCAGAACAGGCGTGCAGGGTGCGTTTGTCGATATGGCCGCATTCGTTGCAGATGGTGATGCGCACGTTCACGCAGAAGTAGTTGCAGCCGGTTTGCGCGGCGATGTCCAAGAGCGAGCGGTAGCCAGATTCGGGCAAGGCTTCGTCGAGGTTCAGGTGCAACGCGGAGCCACCGTCGAGCCAATCCACCAGTTCTTTACCATGCAAAAGGAATTTGTCGAGCGCGTTGATTTCTTCGTCTTCAACGACGTAGAAATAGGAGTTGTAGCAGTCGCGGCTGACTTTGTAGCCATCGGCTTTATCCCATTTGGCGTTTTTTACGCCGAGGTTTTCGGCGGGGACAAACTCGGTGTTGAACTTCACGCCGTAGTGCTTGCTGGCGGCTTGGTTGGCTTCGAATATGGTTTTCAGACGACCTTGGACGAAGTTGATGTAGTCGTCGTTGTGGCCGACTTTGATGCCTTGCGATTCGGCGGCTTCCGCCATGCCGTTGATGCCGATGGTGAGGAACTGTTTGTCCAGCGTGATAAAGCCTGCATCGTAAACGGGCAGCATGCCGGCGGCTTGGTATTCTTCCATCAGTTTGCGGTAGGCGTATTGGTATTTGTGGATTTTGGCCACTTCGGCGGCAAGGTCGCGCCCGTCTTGCTCCAACCGGTTCATATTGATGGTGATGACGTTGATGGAACCGGTCGCCACGCCGCCCGCGCCGAGGGTGTAGCTGAAGGTTCGGTCTTCGATGGCGTTACGCAGGCGGCAGCAGGAAGCCAAGGAGTCGGGGTTGTCGGAAAGATAGACGAAGAAGGAATTGCCTTCCGCCAATTCTTTCGCCATTTCGTCGGCGAACACGGTGTCTTTGCATTTGCCGCCGTCGGTCAGCATCGCAGCGGTCACGACGGGGAAGGTCAAAACGGCTTTGGTGCGCTCTTGATTAAACCATTTAAGGAAGAAGTTTTGCAGCTTCGCCACGCTCGGCCAAACCGGTTTGCTGAAATCGGGGAAGACGAAATCGCCGAACATCGCGTCAAAATAGTATTGATCGTAAACGGAAATATTCCAGAATACGCTTTGATAACCGCGTGCGGCGGCAGGCTGGTTGATGCTGTACACCACCTGCTGCATATGGTTGGCGATTTCTTTGCCGTGGGTTTCCAAATAATCGTCGCCGTAGTCTTTGCGGGCGAAGTAGTCGAAATAAGTCAGAAATTCCACTGTCGCCACCGCGCCGGCAAACTGCGCGCTGATGGCAAACACAAGGTTGATAAACGAGCCGCAAAACGAAGCCAAATGTTGCGGCGCTTTAGATTCGCCGCCGAGTTTGCTTAAGCCGTCGAGCAGGAAGGGATACAGCGTAACCGACACACAATAAGGCTTGAGGCTGGTTTCGTCATGCACATAAATCTCGTGCGCCTCAATCTGGCGGATGTATTCGTCGGCAACGGATTGGTCGAAAATTTCGGCGATTTTGCGCGACACTTGGGCGCGGTTAATCTGCACAAAAAAGTCTTTCATGATTTCCGCTTCCATCGTGGCGATGTTTTTTTGCGTTACGTTGGCGTTGGCGTCCATTTTCGAGCCGTCCGCCGCGTTTTGCGCGCTGATGTAGTCACGCATGAATTGTAGTTTTCCGTTTAACTGTTCGGGATGCAGCCGAATCATGTTAATTCTCCTGTATGGTTTGGTTGATTTATTAAACAATGACGGTTGGGCCGTCTGAAACATCGCTGTCAGCGAATACAATAAATTCAATTTAAATCAGTGCAATACAGCACCGGGCTAAATTGAAGCCACTGGAAAAACTTTAGGCGCAGGTTTGTCTTTGATAAACAAGCGGTTCAACACTTCGCCCGTGTGCAAATTGATAAACTTCTGATTGGTGGCCGGACTTTCCAAACCGCCCAACTCCATCTGCCAGCGGCCGGTTTTCAGATACGTCAGATAAGGTAGGATGCCGTCTGAAACCGCCTCCAGCTCTTCACGCTCCAGGCCGGTGTACAAACAGGCTTTCAAACCCGCCTGCGTCACGATAGCCAGCATTTTCTGCAAGGCTTCCGGCTGCCATTCCCCGCCCATAAACAACACGCACGTAATCAATCCGCGATAGCGTTTCAGACGGCCTTTTAAATAATCCTCGGTCAATTCTGTGCCAATACCCTCTTTCCATGTATCGGCACTATGGCAACCTTTGCAACGCAGCGGACAACCGGAAAACAGAAACGCCAGCGACACTTCGCCCGGCACTTCCTGCCATACAATTTGCTCGATTGTGAATTTCAAACCGCTCATTGCAATGCCATAAAACACAAGATATGGTATACATTAAAACACAATACTACTAGATATGGTATTTTATTTAACAATCCGTCTTTACTTTGTAATAGGTTTTTATAATTTAATAGATTGTAAATTTCAATAATTATATCTACACGGCTCCCTCGATAAAGGCCGTCTGAAAACAATTTCAGTGCATTAATATAAAAAAAGAAAAGCAAACTCCGTTATAACAAAGACGGTTTTAACAAATCAAAAAAGGCCGTCTGAAATCATCTTTCAGACGGCCTTAATTTCAGGTTTTACCCCCGATTCGAACCTTTCACCATATCCATCAAAAACAATCGGCAATCCAAATTACCGTTAAACAAAGGGATTTTCCGCTTCGGAGAAAGGCGCATAAATTTCGGCATATCGCGATCGCCGGTAAACATTCCTACCAGCCAGCCGGCGTAATATTGTTTCAACCATGTACCGAGTTGCGGATATAAAGCCTGCAAAGCCTGAACCTCTGCAAGGCGCACGCCATAAGGCGGATTGGAAATCATAATGCCGTGTTCGCCGTTTGGCCGCGCGGCCTGCGCATCTTGCACGTCAAAACGGATGAAATTATCCACTTCGGCGGCTTGGGCATTGGCCAATGCGGCGCGGATCATATAACGGTCGTTGTCGCTGCCAGAAATGGGCGCGGCGACCGGTTTGATTTGTTTTTCAGCCTCACGGCGCAACGCTTGCCATTTTTCTTTGTCGAAGTTTTGCAGTTTTTCAAAACCGAAACGGCGCATCAAGCCCGGCGCACGGTGTGTCGCAATCCATGCAGCCTCAATGGCAATCGTGCCGCTGCCGCAAAACGGGTCTTGGAAAGGCTGCGTACCGTCGTAGCCTGCCAAAAGCAGCAAACCTGCCGCCAAGTTCTCTCTCAATGGCGCTTCGCCGGTATCCTGACGATAGCCGCGTTTGAAGAGTGCTTCGCCGGAAGTATCGATAAAGATTTCCACATTGCGTTCATCGATAAAGGCATGAATGCGGATATCGGGGTTGATTTTGCCCACGCTCGGACGCGCATCATAAATATCGCGGAAGGCATCGCAGACGGCATCTTTGATTTTCAAACCGACAAAATCCAAGCTTTTCACATTGGCGCGCTTGCCTTCGACTTTGACTTTAAAGGTCTGCTCCAGCTTAAACCAACCTGTCCAATGCAGATTTCGTGCCAGTTTGTAGATATCGTGTTCGTTGCGATAACCGCCTTTAGTCAAGCGCAGCAAAACACGGCTGGCAACGCGCGAATGCAGGTTGATGCGGTACACCTGCTCCATCGTGCCTTTACATGCCACACCGCCGTCAACAGCGCGGATATCCTGACATGCCATGCTGTCGAGTTCCTGCGTCAAAGGCGCTTCCAAACCGCGAGGACAAGTGATAAAAAGTGAATAAACCGTCATATAAAACCTTTCCGGGTAGGGCTATCCGAACCACTCGGATAACAAATAAAAACAATATTATAGCCGAAAACCAAAAGGCCGTCTGAAACTTCAGACGGCCTTTGAATAAGGCTTGCTTAGTGATCCAAACTATCGGTTTCCACCTTAACCGCTTTATCGGTTTTATCTTCCGGCAAAACCAAGTTCAACAATACCGCCATAATACCGCCTGCGGAAATTGAGTTTTGGAACAATACCGGCAGGTTTTTGAACACTTCCGGTTCAAACGCCACGCCCAAACCCAAACCGACAGAAGTCGCCGCGATAACCGCTTCACGGCGGCGAATACCGTGGCTGACCAAAATTCGCACGCCGGCAATCGCAATCAGGCCAAACATCAATACCATCGCGCCACCCAAAACCGGACTCGGAATTGTGGTAAACGCGCGGCCGATAACAGGGAACAAGCCCAACAACACCAAAATCGCCGCAATATATTTGCCCACATGACGCGAAGCCACACCAGTCATTTGAATCACGCCGTTGTTTTGCGCAAAAGTGGTCAAAGGCAAAGAGCCTAACGCCGTCGCAATCACAGACACCAAACCATCTGCCAACACACCGCCACGCAAGCGTTTGGTATATTCCTCACCCTCAATCGGCTGCTCGGAGACCATCGCAGTCGCCGTCAAGTCGCCCACTGCTTCAAATACGCTCAACAGGAAAATCGCACCGGCGACAATAAACGCGTGCCAATCAAATGCGAAACCATATTTAAACGGAACCGGCAGGGTAATCAGCGGCAGGTTTTGCAGGGCGGAAAAATCCACTTTGCCCAAAAACAGCGCAACAATATAACCGACAATCAAACCCACCGCGATGCCGCTCATGCGCAGCAATGGATTTTTCAAGCAGTTGAAAACCAATACAATCAGCAACACCAGCGATGCCAGACCTAAGTTTTCCATCGAGCCGAACGTACCGTCTGCTTTCGCACCGAAGCCGCCGCCAAAGTCAGTGATGCCGACATGCACCAAGCTCAAGCCGATCAACATCACGACCACGCCGCTTACAGTCGGCGTAATCACTTTTTTCAGATAAGGCAAAAGCCAGGCGGAGAAGCACACCAAAAACGCGCCGACAAAGGATACGCCCAAAAGCGTTGAAATCATCGCATCTTCAGTCAAACCGCCCTCTTTCATGCCGGTACCGAGCGCAATCATCACGGTTACAAAAGAGAAATTGACCGACTGAATCGACAACATGCCCGAACCGACCGGCCCGAAACGGTTGACCTGCAAATAAGTACCGACACCGGAAGCCACCATCGCCATCGACACCAAATAAGCCGTCATTTCAACCGGCAGCTCCAACGCCCCGCCGACAATCAGCGCCGGCGTAATCATCGGGACAAAAATAGCCAAAAGGTGCGTAACCGCACTCAACAACGCATTCCCAAACGGCGGCTTGTCTTCCAAACCGTAAACCAAATCAAGCGATTCCGCCTGTTTTTCAGTCATTCCGGCCATGTTGAACCTTCTCTCAAGAATCGTTAAAAAATATTAAGATGCGTATTTTAACCAATTTGAAATGTATCAGCAAATTCAAAACCATCAGGCCGTCTGAAAGTTCCGCCCAGCCGTTTTCAGACGGCCTCAAACCGCCTTAACACATTTTAATTCTTGACATCATTTTTCTACCTAAAAACAAACAAACCAATGATTTAAAAATGTATTATTCATTAAGATAATGACAAGTCACCATTAAACAGCAAAGCCTCATAGCGGATATGTTTCACACAAACAACAAAGTAAGCTACAATCCACTGCATAATTCACCCACACCATAAAATTAAAGGTTTCCGTATGTTAAAAGGCAGTCTGGTTGCCCTGATTACTCCGATGAATCAAGACGGCAGCATCAACTACGAACAACTTCACGACTTAATCGACTGGCACATTGAAAACGGCACCGACGGTATCGTCGCAGTCGGCACCACCGGCGAGTCAGCCACCCTGCCTGTCGAAGAACATTTGGCCGTTATTGAAGCCACTGTCAAACACGTCAACAAGCGCGTTCCCGTTATCGCCGGTACAGGCGCCAACAATACTGTCGAAGCCATCGCCCTTTCCAAAGCCGCCAAGCAAGCCGGTGCGGACTACACCTTATCTGTTGTTCCCTACTACAACAAACCTTCGCAAGAAGGCATTTACCAACATTTCAAAGCCATCGCCGAAGCCACTTCGATTCCGATGGTTATCTATAATGTTCCCGGCCGTACCGTCGTCAGCATGAGCAACGACACTATTTTGCGTTTGGCCGAGATTCCGAATATCGTCGGCGTGAAAGAAGCCAGCGGCAATATCGGTAACAACATCGAATTGATCAACAGCGTTCCTGAAGGTTTTGCAGTATTCTCCGGCGATGACCCTACCGGCCTGCCTTTCATGCTGTGTGGCGGTCATGGCGTGGTAACCGTTGCAGCCAACGTTGCACCGAAACTCTTTGCCGATATGTGCCGAGCCGCCCTTGAGGGCGATATTGCGACCGCCCGTCGTCTAAACGAGCAACTTATCCCAATTTATAACACCATGTTCTGCGAGCCCAGCCCGGCCGCGCCCAAATGGGGCCTGAGCTTATTGGGCAAATGCGAACCCCATGTTCGCCTGCCTTTGGTAGCACTGACCGAAGCCGGTCAAGCCAAAGTCCGAGCCGCTCTGGAAAAATCAGGACAAATCTGATCCGGAAATAAGGCCGTCTGAATCCCAAACACCCTTTTTCAGACGGCCTCCCTGTTAAGAACTCCATCCACAGGAAAACAAGATGACCTATATTAAACCCATCGTAGTAGCCCTCGCCCTGATTAGCATGACTGCCTGTTCCGGCAGCAAAAAAGAACAACCCAAACTCGACTATCAAAGTCAATCTCACCGCCTAGTCAAACTGGAAGTACCACCTGATTTGAACAACCCAGACCAAGGCAACCTCTATCAATTACCGGCAGGCAGCGGCGCCGTCCGCGCCAGCGATTTCAACAAACGCCGCACCCAAGCCGTACAGCAGCCTGCAAATGCAGAAGTCTTGAAATCCGTTAAAGGCGTACGCCTTGAGCGTGACGGCAACCAACGCTGGTTGGTTGTCGAAGGCAAATCGCCTCGCGAAATTTGGCCTTTGCTGAAAGTGTTCTGGCAAGAAAACGGTTTCGACATCAAATCTGAAGAACCGGCCATCGGCCAAATGGAAACCGAGTGGGCTGAAAACCGAGCCAAAATCCCTCAAGACAGCCTGCGCCGTCTGCTGGATAAAGTCGGCTTGGGCGGCATCTACTCTACCAGCGAACGCGACAAGTTCATCATCCGCATCGAACAAGGTAAAAACGGTTCGACCGACATCTTCTTCGCCCACAAAGGCATGAAAGAAGTTTATGCCGACCGTAAAAAAGACACTACGATGTGGCAGCCAAGCGAGAGCGACCCTAACCTCGAAGCCGCATTCCTCGCCCGCTTTATGCAATATTTGGGCGTTGACGGTCAGCAAGCCGAACAAGCTCTGACCCAAAGCGTTGCCGCCCGCAGCAATGCTTCTGAATTGGCGCGTGTGGACAATGGCACTCTGTTGCTGGCAGGCGATTACGGCCGCAACTGGCGCCGTACCGCCCTTGCGCTTGACCGCATCGGCCTGACTGTTATCGGTCAAAATGCCGAACGCCGCGCCTTCTTGGTTCAACAAGCGCCAACCGAAGGCGAAGCAGTTGCCAATAAAAAACCGGGCCTGTTCAAACGCGTATTTGGCAAAGGCAAAGCAGAAGCGCCAAAAACGTACCCTGAAATCATCGTGTATGTTGAGCCTATCAACAATGGCGCACGCCTCCATCTGTTGAACAAAGACGGCAGCCCATACAAAGGCAGCGATGCCTCCACATTGTTGAGCCGCCTGCACACAGAATTGCGTTAATCAGTTATTCAAATTAAGGCCGTCTGAAATATTCAGACGGCCTTTTTAACGAATCCGGCATGGTTTCAAATTCCCAATCTGACGTTATAATCAGAACATTTTTCCCCCTTACCCAAGCTGCCATGACCCGACAAAAAGCCTATCTGCTCCTGACCGCCCTGTTTACCCTGATGTTTATCGTACTGATTCTGTTGGGCGCTTATCTTCTAAGCATTCACAGCAAACAATTTGCCGTTGCCACCTTTCTGTTTGCCTTTGCCGCCGTTTTTGCCCAAATCGGCAGCCTTGCCCTTTACATCCGCCACAAAGCACGCGCACAAATTGCTCGTATGCAGCAAACCGAAAACCATTAAGGAAAAACCATGTTTGAAAAAATCGTCCTTGCCAGTGGCAACGCAGGCAAACTCAAAGAATTTTCCCGCCTCTTTGCCGACTTAAACATCGAAGTCCTGCCGCAATCGCAGTTCAATACGCCCGAATGTCCCGAACCGTACCATACCTTTGTTGAAAATGCCCTGGCTAAAGCACGTCATGCCGCCAAATACAGCGGCTTACCGGCACTTGCCGACGACTCCGGCATCTGCACCAACGCCTTAAACGGCGCACCCGGCATTTTCTCCGCACGTTATGCAGGCGAAAACCCTAAATCCGATGCCGCAAACAACGCCAAACTCTCTGCCGATCTTGCCGATAAAGACGATAAAAGCTGCTACTACGTCTGCGTACTCGTCCTCGTCCGCCACGAAAACGACCCGCAACCCATTATCGCCGAAGGCATCTGGCGCGGACAATGGCAGGCAGAAGCAGCCGGCACAAACGGCTTCGGCTACGACCCGCATTTCTATCTGGCCGAACACGGTTGCACCGCTGCCGAGCTTGATCCTGAAATCAAAAATGCCGAAAGCCACCGCGCCCAAGCTTTGCGTGAATTGTTAAGAAAAATCGAATCCTTATAAATCAATAACAGGCCGTCTGAAACCTTCAGACGGCCTACCTCACATTCATTCCCATGCCCAAACCCTCGCCTGAAGAATTGGCAGCCTTTGCAAAACACGTCGCTGCCTTCATCCCAACCACACCTGACGAACTTCTGCAACTCATTGATAGTCAAGAAACTGCTATCGTCTTTTTAGGCAAACCAAGCTGTTCATACTGTCGCCGTTTTGTTGCAAAACTATTTACCGTTTCCTTAAACAAGCAGCTTACTATCCGCTTTACAGACAGCAGCAACAAAGCAGCTTTAAAGACTTTTCGTGAACAACACGGCATCAAAACTGTTCCCGCATTACTCAACATCTCACAAGGCAAAATAAAATTTGTCTGCAATTCCAAATTATCAGAAGAAGAAATTGAAGCTTTTTTGAGCGCTTAGACTGCGCAAATTTCCTACTGATTACTTTCCCGGCCGACATTTCAGTTAAAATAACGGCCTAAAAATTTCAGACGGCCTTGAGCCTCAACACATACCATGACCCAAATCACTTTCCAACGCCCCGGCCAGCTAACCGCCCTGCCTCCTTTATCACTCTATATCCATATTCCTTGGTGCATCAAAAAATGTCCATATTGCGACTTCAATTCCCACAGCCTGAAAAACGGCCTGCCGGAAGAAGCCTATATCGATGCCCTATTAACCGACTTGCAGCTTGAGTTACCCAATATTTGGGGCAGACCGATAGAAACGATATTCTTCGGCGGCGGCACACCCAGCCTGTTTCAAGCGGAATCAATTGACCGTTTGTTAAGTGGCGTGCGTTCGCTGTTGCGCTTGCAACCCGAAGCGGAAATTACTTTAGAAGCGAACCCCGGCACATTTGAAATTGAGAAGTTTCAAGGATTTAAAGACGCAGGTATTACGCGCCTGTCTATCGGCGTACAAAGTTTTAACGACGATATGCTTGCTCGATTGGGACGCGTTCACAACGGCAAAGAAGCACTGACAGCCATTGATACTGCATTGAAATTATTTGATAAAGTCAATATTGATTTGATGTATGCCCTGCCAAACCAAACGGTTCAGACGGCCCTAAACGATGTGCAAACCGCTATTGCAACAGGCGTATCGCATATCAGCGCATATCATCTGACAATGGAACCGAACACGCCTTTCGGTCATACGCCGCCAAAAGGATTACCGCAAGATGAAGCGGCGTTGGATATTGAAGATGCTGTACACGGTGCATTAGAAAGCGCAGGCTTTATCCACTACGAAACATCGGCTTTTGCAAAACCTGGTATGCAGTGCCGCCATAATTTGAACTACTGGCAGTTTGGCGATTACTTAGGCATAGGTGCAGGCGCACACGGCAAAATTTCCTATCCCGACCGTATCGAGCGAACTGTCCGCCGTCGCCATCCCAACGACTATCTTGCCGCTATGCAGGGCAATCCGCATGAAGCAGTTGAGCACAAAACCGTTGCTTCCGAAGACCTTCCATTCGAGTTCATGATGAACGCCCTGCGCCTGACCGATGGCGTACCTGCTGCAATGTTGCAGGAACGTACCGGCGTCCCCACTGCAAAAATCATGGCTCAAATCGAAACCGCCAGACAAAAAGGCCTGCTTGAATCAGATCCGACCGTGTTCCGCCCGACCGAGCAAGGCCGTTTGTTCTTAAACGACTTGTTACAGTGTTTTTTATAAGTGCTTTTTTACAACAGTTAAAACATTTTTAGATTTGCTTAATTTACGACAAGAAAATACAATCTGAATAATTGTTGGGAACGACCAACCCCGGCGATTATCCACTACTCCTAATCCTACATTAAGGACAAAACAATGAAAAAAGTTCTGGTAACACTGATTGCTCTTTCCCTGCCTACATTTGCATTGGCTGATGCAACCAAAGGTTTTTATGTTCAAGCTGATGCTGGTTATTCTACTGTTAAGATTAAAGACAACTCTGGTGAAGAGGAATTCTCTGATAAAGCAAAAGGCTTTAGCCCTCGTCTATCTGCTGGTTATGATTTTGGTGACTTCCGTGTTGCAGCAGACTATACACATCATAAATCTATTGAAAGAGGTGAATACGAGGATGACAGTCACTTATATTACAAACTGAAATTTCAAAGTATTGGCGTTTCAGCAATCTATGACTTCAATACTAATACACCTGTTAAGCCCTACGTTGGTGCTCGTTTAGGTATTAATCGCGTTTCATTAAATTCTGATGAAGCCGACCCTGGTTTTCACTATACAGAACATTCACGAAAAACCAAAATGGGTATTGGTGCATTGGCTGGTGTAAGCTACGAAGTAACGCCTAATGTTGCTTTAGATGCTGGCTATCGCTACAACTATTGGGGCAATTTTGAAGAGACCAAAATTCAATCCCACGAAGTATCTGCCGGTGTACGCGTAAAATTCTAATTTTTAAATATTTGGTATAAAGCAACGATCGCTTCATACATCAAGTAACAAAAGGCCGTTTGAAACCTATTTCTCAGGATTTCAGACGGCCTTTAAGTTTTTTAAATATGTCTAACTTTTTGCTGCTTTTATTTTTTCTGCAAACCACAGTGCCGCAGCCGTACCTGCCATATCGGCAATGCCGTCCGCGATCGAACCTTGGCGCGTAGCAGTCAGAAATGCCTGAGCCAGCTCGCTTCCTATGGCAAACAATAAAGCGGCAAACAGAATGCCTTTATAGGGAATAGTCCTATTGTCTTGAATAAATATTTTTGCACACAACCATGCCTGACCGAAGAACAGCCCGAAATGGCCGACTTTATCAAAATGAGGGAATGGTGGAGCGCTATTGCCGCCCTCTTTGAAAAGTAAGGCATAAATGGCGGCGGCAAACCAAATCAAGGCAGCGACAGTAAATTTGTTTAACGGCAAGGCTTTCATTTATCGGCCTCTTCATCCAACCATGTTTGGCAGATATCTGCCAAGCGGACAAATTTCCCACCCCGCGCCTTCAAAATATCACGCCATTGTGCCACTTCTTCTGCATCCGGGGCATCTTCAATACTGCATTCGTAAAGGCAGAAGTCTAATGTTTCGCCAACAATGCCTGGGGCTTCGGTCTGCATAAGACTGGTCAGTTCGTTCATATTTACTGTTTCTTTGATTCGTTTATCACTAGTCAGATCACACTGCCTGTTTTCAGGCCGTCTGAACATGATGTGCAAGGCTACCCGTTTGGTTTGGTTTGGGTACGCTACTTACTGTGTAAAAAACGTGTTGCTTCTTCCCATTCGCCATTCAACACGGCCGGCAATCCTTGCAGGGATTTGGCGATGGAATCATCAATTTGCTGTCTGTGTTCCGCCGACGGTTTATTCAACACATAACCGACAACCAGATTACGGTCGCCCGGATGATCAATACCCAAGCGCAGGCGGTAGAAATTAGGCGTACCCAAGCGAGCCTGAATGTCTTTGAGGCCGTTGTGTCCGCCGTTGCCGCCGCCAAGTTTGAATTTGATACGGCCGCATGGAATATCCAGCTCGTCATGAACCACCAAGATTTCCTCCGGCTTGATTTTGTAAAACTGAGCCAAAGCGGCTACTGCCTGACCGGAGCGGTTCATAAAGGTCATGGGTTTGAGCAGCCAAACATCACCATCAGGCGTAGTGGCGCGCGCTACTTCGCCGTAAAATTTCTTTTCGTCTTTAAAATTGACTTTCCATTTCCATGCCAGTTCGTCCAACAGCCAAAAGCCGACATTGTGGCGCGTTTGTTCGTATTCTTGGCCTGGATTGCCCAAACCGACAATTAATTTAATTTTCAAGCTCATTACTGTTCTTTCAGTTTGACAGGCCGTCTGAAAAAGTTTCAGACGGCCTTTGATTTATTCTTGCCCAGCGCGTTTACGTCGCGCTTCTTTCGGATCAATCAACAATGGGCGATAAACCTCAATCCGATCGCCATCGCGCAACGCTGTTTCGTCTTTCACAGCCTTGCCGAAAATACCCAAAGGCGCTTGCTGTAAATCCAATTCCGGAAACTCTATCTCCAAACCGCTTTGTCGGGCAGCTTCGCGTACGGTTGTTCCTTCGGCAACGGTCATACCCTTCAACACTTGCCTATCGGCCAGTCCGTAAACAATTTCAATCTCAAGCATAGCGGCGGTCGGCCTCTTTAATAAAAGCATCCACCAGCGTGCCGGCGAGATGGCCGAATACCGGGGAAATCATGGCAGAGAGTACGGCATTGGAGAAATCGTATTCTAATCTGAATTCGACTTTGCACATATCATCGCCCAAGTCGATAAATTTCCAAGTGCCGCGCAGGGTTTTAAACGGCCCTTCGAGCAAATCCATGCGGATTTCCTGCCCCGGGATATTGTGGTTGTGCGTCGCAAATGACTGCTTGACGCGCATATAGTCCATAAACAGGCGCGCTTTTAGCTCATTGCCTTTACGTTCGATGACTTCGGTCTTGCTGTACCACGGCAAAAATTTTGGATAGTCCTCAACTTTGTCCACCAGCTCAAACATTTCCTTAGCGCTATGCAGCACCAATACGTTTTTCTCGACTTTTTTCATGTTGGTTGTAGACCTTGTTTTTGAATATTCGGGGTTCAGACGGCATGATTTAGAAAAATATCTGCCCTACTTTGGGACAAAACTCCCAATTTAAACCGCTTCTCCATTTTGTTTCGCTTCCAGCCATTCCCAGCGTTCCAGCTTTTCCAAAAGCGACATCTCGATTTCTTCAGCCCTGCTTTGCAATGCACCTGCTTTTTCGTAATCTTTGAAAATTTCAGGATCGGAAAGCTGGGTATTGATTTCAGCCTGCTCGGTTTCCAAAGCGGCGATTTCATCAGGCAGGGCATCGAGTTCACGCTGTTCTTTGTAGGAAAGTTTGACCGTGCGGTTGGCTTTAGGTTTGATTTTTTCAGGCTCGGCAGCCGCTTTAGGCGCAGAGGCCGTCTGAATTTTCTCTTCCCGCGATTTTGCGTCGATATAGTCCTGATAGCCGCCGATGTATTCTTTCAGACGGCCTTGTCCTTCGAAAACAATGCTTTGGGTAATCACATTATCCAAGAACATACGGTCATGCGAGACAAGGAATACCGTGCCTTGATAATCGCGCAGTAGGTCTTCAAGCAGCTCTTGGGTATCAATGTCCAAGTCGTTGGTCGGTTCGTCCAAGACCAGGATATTGGCGGGGCGGGTGAAGAGTTTTGCCAGCAGGAGGCGGTTGCGTTCACCGCCGGAAAGCGATGAGACGGGACTTTGTGCGCGAGCTGGATGGAACAGGAAATCTTCCAAATAGCTCATCACATGCTTTTTCTTACCACCGACTTCAACGTAATCGTTGCCCTGTCCGAGCGTGTAAAACACAGTGTCGTTTTCATTCAACGCGCTGCGGAACTGGTCGAAATAAGCAACTTCCTGTTTACTGCCGATACGGATTCTGCCGTAGGTCGGCTGCAATTCGCCCAAAATCAGCTTGAGGAAGGTGGTTTTGCCGATGCCGTTTGGACCGATTAAGCCGATTTTGTCGCCGCGCTGCAAGATGGCGGAGAATTTGTCCATGATGACTTTGTCACCATAGGCAAACGAAGCGTGTTCCAGCTCGGCGATGATTTTGCCGCTTTTTTCGCCGCTGTCGAGCTTAAAGTTAACCTGCCCTTGTACGTTGCGGCGTTCGGCGCGCTGGCGGCGCAGTTCTTCCAAACGGCGCACGCGGCCTTCATTACGGGTACGGCGCGCTTCGATGCCTTTACGTATCCACGCTTCTTCCTGAGCATGAAATTTGTCGAAGAGGCGGTTGTGTTCTGCTTCAACCGCCAACTCTTGCGCTTTTTTCTCGCTGTATTTGGAGAACGAGCCAGGATAGGAGCGCAGAATGCCGCGGTCTAGTTCGACGATGCGCGTGGCGATGTTGTCCAGAAAACGGCGGTCGTGGGTAATCACGACCAAGCTGCCTTCAAACGCTTTAAGCAGATTTTCCAGCCAAATAATTGCGTCAATATCCAAATGGTTGGTCGGCTCGTCCAGCAGCAATACGTCGGGCTTTTGCACCCAAGCCTGCGCCAAAGCGACACGCTTTTTCTGACCGCCGGATAGGTTGCCGATTTTTTCGTTTTCCGGCAAACCGAGTTCCCCCAAAGTCTGCTTGACTGCCGCATTCAGCTTCCAGCCGTCCTTCGCTTCAATTTCGAGTTGTAATTCGTTGAGTTCTTTCAATAAAGCCTCACTCGAACCATTTTCCAACTCATGGCTGACATGATGATAACGGCGCAATAAATTGCGAATTTCTCCCAATCCTTCGGCAACGGTATCAAATACGGTTGCGTCCTTATCAAAAAAGGATTCCTGCGGTACATAAACGATTTTGAGGTTGTTTTGAACAATAATCTGCCCATCGTCGAGCTTTTGCACACCGGCGAGAATTTTTAAAAACGAAGACTTACCCGCACCGTTGCGGCCGATTAAACCGATTTTCTCGCCGCTGTCGAGTTGAAAAGAAGTTTTGTCGAGCAAGGCGACATGGCCGACGGCAAAAGAAGCATTTTCTACGGATAAGATATTCATGGGGAAACTTCAAAAAAGAAAAGAGGGACATTTTAACCGATTATCGGCAGATATTTGCCGACAATCATATGAAATTGAAAGTATCAGGCCGTCTGAAAGCAGTTTTCAGACGGCCTTCATTATTATTCTTGAACCTTCAAACCGAAATGCAGATAGGCTCGTTCGGTTGCTACGCGTCCGCGCGGTGTACGCTGCAAAAAGCCCTGCTGAATCAGATATGGTTCAATCACATCTTCGATGGTATCGGTTGATTCGCCAATCGCAGCAGCCACGTTTTCCAAACCGACAGGACCGCCGCTGAACTTGTGCAGAATCGCCTCAAGGAATTTCCTGTCCATCACATCCAAACCCTGACCGTCCACATCCAGCATACTCAAGGCAGCATCGGCAATTTCCGCATCAATGACGCCGTTGTTTTTCACATCGGCATAATCGCGTACACGTCGCAAAAGGCGGTTGGCAATACGCGGCGTACCGCGGCTGCGCTTGGCCACTTCCATCGCACCCTCGTCGCCCATATCCAACTGCAACAACTGGGCAGAACGAGCAACAATAGTCGCCAAATCTTTATTCTGATAAAACTCTAATCGGGACACGATACCGAAACGGTCGCGCAAAGGATTGGTCAGCATACCGGCACGGGTCGTCGCGCCTACCAATGTAAACGGCGGCAAATCGATTTTGACCGAACGCGCGGCCGGCCCCTCGCCTATCATGATGTCCAACTGATAATCTTCAAGCGCAGGATAAAGGATTTCTTCAACCACAGGGCTTAAGCGGTGGATTTCATCAATAAACAGCACATCATGCGGCTCGAGGTTGGTCAACAAGGCTGCAAGGTCGCCGGCACGTTCCAAAACCGGGCCGCTGGTTTGGCGCAAATTAACGCCTAACTCTTTGGCGATAATGTGTGCCAAAGTAGTTTTGCCCAAACCCGGAGGACCAAACAGCAAAGTGTGGTCAAGCGCTTCGCCACGTTTTTTCGCTGCCTGAATAAAAATAGCCAACTGCTCTTTTGCTTTATCCTGTCCGATATAGTCGTCTAAAGTTTTCGGACGTAAAGCGCGTTCAAGCAATTCTTCCTGAGCGGAAATATTTTGAGCAGTGATAATGCGCTGAGGTTGTGCAGAAGTAAGATTATCGGTTTGTAACATAATGTTTCTAAATTCTAAGACCATTCCCGACCCGTTATTTCAGATGGCCCGAACAATCAGATAAAGCGGTTAAATTATGATTTTGGCCATTATACCCGATAAGGCCGAGCCACTTTCCCCTCAAATCTAAATCACACAAAAATTTTCGTTTTCAGACGGCCAAAGCAACGTATAATAAACGGTTAATTCAAATACCTATCGCATTCAGGAGAACACATGAGCCTCAAGCAAAAAGTCATCGCCATCGACGGTCCCAGCGCATCCGGTAAAGGGACGGTTGCCTCACGCGTAGCCGAAGCCTTGGGTTTTCTTTACCTCGACTCCGGTGCGCTTTACCGCCTGACTGCGCTTTATGCACAAAAACAAAATGTCGCTTGGACAGATGAAGATGCCGTCAGCACACTGGCAGAAACCTTGCCCGCACAATTTGAAGGCAGCGTTGTATTATTAAACGGCGATGATGTATCCGAGCAAATCCGTACCGAAGCGATTGGCATGGGCGCATCTGCCGTCGCGCAGTTGCCTAAAGTGCGTACTGCCCTTTTGCAACGCCAACGCGACTTCCTAACCGAAAAAGGCTTGGTCGCCGACGGCCGCGATATCGGCTCGGTTATTTTCCCTGATGCCGCATTAAAAATTTTCCTGACCGCAAGTGCCAATGTCCGCGCCCAACGTCGTGCCAAACAACTCGGTATCCCATGCGAAGGCGTTGCATTCGAGCGTATTTTGTCGGACATTGAAGCGCGCGACGAAGCAGACCGCCGCCGCCCTGTTGCTCCGTTGAAACAGCTGCCCGATGCCCTGCTTTTAGATACTGATAACCTTTCTATCGAAGAAGCTGTAAAAAAAGTGCTTGATTGGTATCATAAAGTTTAAAATTTGGAGTATAATCGCGAAGTTTTCATTTCAGACGGCCTGTTAACCCTATAACAAGGCCGTCTGAAAACATTTCCCAACCTGCCGCGCCAAGGACGGCAGGTCATTTCAAACCTAACCCGCACCCCTTGGCGGTGTACCGAAAAGAGTATATATGACTATGGAAAATTTTGCCCAGCTGCTGGAAGAAAGCTTTACCCTGCAAGAGATGAACCCAGGTGAAGTGATTACTGCCGAAGTAGTCGGCATCGATCAAAACTTCGTTACCGTTAACGCAGGTCTGAAATCAGAATCTCTGATTGATGTTGCTGAATTCAAAAACGCTCAGGGCGAGATTGAAGTTAAAGTTGGCGATTTCGTTACCGTTACCATCGAATCTGTTGAAAACGGCTTCGGCGAAACCAAACTGTCCCGCGAAAAAGCCAAACGTGCTGCCGACTGGATCGCTTTGGAAGAAGCTATGGAAAACGGCGACATCCTGTCTGGCGTTATCAATGGCAAAGTCAAAGGTGGTCTGACTGTTATGATCAACAGCATCCGCGCATTCCTGCCGGGTTCTTTGGTTGATGTACGTCCTGTAAAAGACACTTCTCACTTCGAAGGCAAAGAAATTGAATTCAAAGTGATCAAACTGGACAAAAAACGCAACAACGTTGTTGTGTCCCGCCGCGCTGTTCTGGAAGCTACTTTGGGCGAAGAACGCAAAGCCTTGCTGGAAAACCTGCAAGAAGGTTCAGTTATCAAAGGTATCGTTAAAAACATCACCGATTACGGTGCATTCGTTGACTTGGGCGGCATCGACGGTCTGTTGCACATTACCGACTTGGCATGGCGCCGTGTAAAACACCCAAGCGAAGTTTTGGAAGTTGGTCAAGAAGTAGAAGCTAAAGTCCTGAAATTCGACCAAGACAAACAACGTGTTTCCTTGGGTATGAAACAACTGGGCGAAGATCCTTGGAGCGGCCTGACCCGTCGTTACCCACAAGGTACCCGCCTGTTCGGTAAAGTATCCAACCTGACTGACTACGGTGCATTCGTTGAGATCGAACAAGGCATCGAAGGTTTGGTACACGTTTCCGAAATGGATTGGACCAACAAAAACGTACACCCAAGCAAAGTTGTTCAATTGGGTGACGAAGTTGAAGTAATGATCCTGGAAATCGACGAAGACCGCCGCCGTATCTCTTTGGGTATGAAACAATGCCAAGCTAACCCTTGGGAAGAATTTGCCGCCAACCACAACAAAGGCGACAAAATCTCCGGCGCAGTTAAATCTATCACTGACTTCGGCGTATTCGTAGGTCTGCCTGGCGGCATCGACGGCCTGGTTCACTTGTCCGACCTGTCTTGGACTGAAGCCGGCGAAGAAGCTGTACGCAAATACAAAAAAGGCGAAGAAGTTGAAGCCGTTGTATTGGCCATCGACGTTGAAAAAGAACGTATCTCTTTGGGTATCAAACAACTGGAAGGTGATCCGTTCGGCAACTTCATCAGCGTAAACGACAAAGGTTCTTTGGTTAAAGGTTCTGTGAAATCTGTTGACGCCAAAGGTGCCGTAGTCGCTCTGTCTGAAGAAGTTGAAGGCTACCTGCCTGCTTCTGAATTCGCTGCTGACCGCGTTGAAGACCTGACTACCAAACTGAAAGAAGGCGACGAAGTTGAAGCCGTTATCGTTACCGTTGACCGCAAAAACCGCAGCATCCGTCTGTCTGTTAAAGCGAAAGACGCTAAAGAAAACCGCGAAGCGCTGAATTCAGTTAACGCCGCTGCAACTGCCAATGCCGGTACTACCAGCCTGGGCGACTTGCTGAAAGCCAAACTGTCCGGCGACCAAGAATAAGGTTGCAGACATGACGAAGTCTGAATTGATGGTTCGCCTTGCAGAAGTGTTTGCCGAAAAAAATGGCAACCAACTGCTGGCTAAAGATGTCGAATACAGTGTAAAAGTCTTGGTTGATACCATGACCCGTTCACTGGCTCGTGGACAACGTATCGAAATCCGCGGTTTCGGCAGCTTCGACTTGAACCACCGCCCTGCCCGTATCGGGCGCAACCCGAAAACCGGCGAACGCGTGGAAGTGCCTGAAAAGCATGTTCCTCACTTCAAACCGGGTAAAGAGTTGCGTGAGCGTGTAGACTTGGCATTGCAAGAAAGTGCTCATTAATACTTAGTAGCAAAACGCCGCAGAAATGCGGCGTTTTTTTGTTTTCTCAAGAAATACCAAAGCCGACTCTTTTCACGTATACCTCAATCACACACTATTTCAACTATATTTACTACAATGCTTTTGCAAAAAACGCAGGCCGTCTGAAATCATTTATAATAGACCGACTATTCTGTAATGAAAACATCATTCCAACTACTGTCCAAACTATTGTGGATGATGTTTCAACTATCGCCAGTAAAGCATAATAAAGGTTACACATGAGCAATAGAGACCAACTATTCACACCACCTCCATTTGAAAACCACAGCCCATTGACTTGGTATCAGGCTGCAGCCGAACAGCCCAACTTCATCCGCGACGAAGCCCAAGCGCGAGCCATTGAATATTTGGATCGTTTGTGGACCGAGCTGATGATGTTCAAACGCAAACGCAACCGTTTTCTCGGCCGTAGCTTGCGTTCCCCTCAAGTACCTAAAGGACTCTATTTTTATGGCGGCGTAGGACGCGGTAAAAGCTTTTTGATGGATGCTTTTTTCGGCTGTCTTCCCTATCGTCGTAAGCGTCGCGTGCATTTCCATGCCTTCATGGCCGAAATCCATCAACGCCTTAAAGTCTTGAAAAGCGAAGCTAACCCTTTAAAAGCCGTTGCAACAGAAATTGCCAAAGAAACACGTGTATTATGCTTTGACGAGTTTCACGTTAGTGATATTGCCGATGCCATGATTTTGGGCCGTTTACTGGAAAACCTGTTGAGTGAAGGTGTAGTCTTGGTAGCCACTTCCAACTACGCCCCATCCGAACTCTATCCTCAAGGTCAAAACCGCAGCAGCTTTCTCCCAACCATCGCCCTTATCGAGTCCAACCTGACCGTTTTAAATGTGGATGGCGGCGAAGATTACCGATTGCGTACCTTGCGTCCTGCCGAAATTTTCTTTGTCCCCAATAATGAAGAGAACGAGCAAAAACTGGCTGCTTTATTTAAGGAAATGAGCGGAATCTCTGAATTAAACCCAGGCATCAGCATTATTCATGGACGAGAAATTCCTCACAAAGCCCAGTCAGAACGCGCCATCTGGTTTGATTTCCGCGCATTATGTTTTGGCCCGCGTTCACAAGCTGACTATCTGTATTTAGCCGAACATTATGAGATGGTTTTCCTTTCAGGATTAGAACGTCTAACCCCGCAAGAAAAAGCAGAAGCACGCCGTCTGACATGGTTAATTGACGTTTTATATGATTTCCGTGTGAAATTGTGCGCCACCAGTGCAGTTGGCGTAAACGATATTTATGTCGAAGGCGATTTCGCCGAGGAATTTACCCGTACAGCCAGCCGTATGATCGAAATGCAATCCGAAGTCTATTTGGAACAACCACACCTGACTTTAAGCAAATAATGCCTTTCCCAAAAAGGGGCGAAATTTGGTAGAATACACTTCCCTCGCCTCTTGGCTACGGCAACTCACCTATTAATAAAAACAAGGACATAACATGGCCATCGAACGTACGATTTCCATCATCAAACCCGATGCAGTAGAAAAAAACGTCATCGGCAAGATTTACAGCCGCTTTGAAGAAAACGGCTTGCGCATTATTGCGGCGAAAATGAAACATCTGTCTGAGCGCGAAGCAAAAGAGTTTTATGCTGTACACAAAGACCGCCCTTTTTATGAAGACTTGGTTAAATTCATGACTCGCAATCCTGTTATGATTCAAGTATTGGAAGGTGAAAACGCCGTTGCCAAAAATCGCGAATTGATGGGCGCAACCAATCCAGCCGATGCAGCTCCGGGCACAATCCGTGCCGACTTTGCAGAATCTGTCAGTGTTAATGCTGTACACGGTTCTGACAGCGTGGAAAATGCTGCGATTGAAATCGCCTACTTTTTCAGCCAAAGCGAAATCTGCCCACGATAAAAGCAAAAAGCCTGTAGCCGCTTTACGGCCGTCCGATTCCATATCGGACGGCAAAAGTGCTTTGTATGCCCTGCAAATGACAGGCCGTCTGAAACCCTAAAGGCTTTTAAAGCAAAGCTGACCGATAAGCCTCTTTACTTTAAAAGCTTTATTGAGAAACATAAAAATACATGAAAACCAATCTACTGAATTACGATTTAAATGGACTGACGCAACACTTTGCCGAAATGGGTGAGAAACCTTTCCGCGCCAAACAAGTCATGCGTTGGATGCATCAAGCCGGTGCACAAAACTTTGAAGAAATGACTGACTTGGCCAAATCATTGCGTGCCAAGTTGAATGAACAAGCCACAATCGAAGTGCCTAAATTAATGATGGCACAAGAATCTACTGATGGCACACGCAAATGGTTGCTGGATGTCGGCACGGGCAACGGTGTAGAAACCGTCTTTATTCCCGAAGCCGAACGCGGTACTTTGTGCATCTCTTCCCAAGTAGGTTGCGCATTGGAATGCACTTTCTGCTCTACCGGACGACAGGGTTTCAACCGCAACCTGACTGCCGCTGAAATTATCGGTCAGCTTTGGTGGGCCAATAAAGCCATGGGTGTTACCCCTAAAAACGAACGCGTTATCTCCAACGTGGTGATGATGGGTATGGGCGAGCCTATGGCAAACTTTGACAATGTTGTTACTGCCTTGAGTATTATGTTGGATGATCATGGCTACGGCTTGAGCCGCCGTCGCGTGACCGTTTCCACTTCGGGCATGGTTCCACAAATGGACAGACTGCGTGATGCAATGCCTGTTGCTTTGGCTGTATCTTTACACGCATCCAACGATGAAGTGCGCGATCAGATTGTTCCTCTCAACAAAAAATACCCGCTCAAAGAATTGATGGCGGCCTGTCAACGTTATCTGGTCAAAGCCCCCCGTGACTTTATTACCTTTGAATACGTTATGCTCGACGGTATCAATGATAAAGCACAACATGCACGCGAATTGATTGAATTGGTTAAAGACGTACCATGCAAATTCAATCTGATTCCGTTCAATCCTTTCCCAAATTCCGGCTACGAACGTTCTACCAATGAAAATATCCGTGTCTTCCGCGATATTCTGCAACAAGCCGGCTTTGTCGTTACTGTCCGCAAAACCCGCGGCGACGATATCGATGCCGCTTGCGGACAATTGGCCGGACAAGTACAAGATAAAACACGCCGCCAACAAAAATGGCAACAGATTTTGGTCGAACAATAAGGTTAATTATGAAAATCAAGTTCGGATTCGCTTTACTTACCGCACTGACTCTTTCTGCCTGCGCTTCCTCTTCCGGCCCAAGCCCTAAAGAACGTGCCATTCAAGTTTCTAATATCAAAACCCAACTGGCTGTGGAATATATGCGCGGCCAAAACTACCGCCAAGCTACTGAAAGTATCGAAGAGGCGCTTAAGTCCAATTCCAAAAATGACCTTGCTTGGTTGGTACGCGCCGAGATTTATCAGTATTTGAAAGTCAAAGACAAAGCTCAAGAAAGCTTTCTTAAAGCATTGTCTTTAAAACCTGATAGTGCGGAAGTCAACAACAACTACGGTTGGTTCTTGTGCAATCAAATGAATGCACCGGCCGAATCTTTGGCTTATTTTGACAAAGCACTGGCCGACCCAACCTACCCAAGCCCCTTTATTGCCAATATGAATAAAGGCATTTGCAGCGCAAGGTTAGGTCAATACTCTTTAGCCCAAGCCTATTTGGAAAGGTCTTTAGCAGCAAATCCGCAATTCTTCCCTGCTTTCAAAGAACTTGCCCGAACCAAAATGATGGCAGGCAATCTGAACGATGCCGAC
This sequence comes from Neisseria sp. P0008.S002, assembly GCF_051962805.1. NCBI lineage: Bacteria > Pseudomonadati > Pseudomonadota > Betaproteobacteria > Neisseriales > Neisseriaceae > Neisseria > Neisseria sp. P0008.S002. Next base: position 66,735 of record NZ_JBQCUY010000003.1, read on the forward strand.
TATTATTTCCGCCAATACCAAAGCAAAGTTGATGTCCTGCAGGCTGACGATTTGCTTTTAGGCTGGCGTTTGGCTACCGCCTTGGGTAATAAACACGCCGCATACGAATACGAAGCCCAACTTAGGGCAAACTTCCCTTATTCAGACGAACTACAAACCGTCACAACAGGCCAATAAATGGAAAATAACGATAAAATCAACTACGACACACAAGCCGCCAAAACATTGGGGGATGAATTACGCAAACACAGAACTGATGCCAAAATCGATATTCAAGATGTTGCTTCACGTTTGAAACTGTCTACCGAACAAATTGATGCTTTGGAAAAAGGGGAATATTCCGGCTTTCCCGGTTTAGTCTTTGTTTCAGGTTATCTGCGTTCATATGCACGATTTCTGAAAATCGACGAACAAATCATCGCCAAACATTTGCGCTCCATTACTCCGCAACTTGAAGACCATGTATACGCGGTAACACGCAGCACCAACTCCGGCTTAAGCTTCACAGATACTGAAAAGCAGGGCTTCCCAAAATGGATATTGGGGATAGCCGCATTGGCTTTGGCTGTAGGCGGCGTTTACTTTTGGCAAAGCAAATCCAGTTTTGAAAACGAACAGGCAAATATTCAAAACAGCAAAGATGTTGCTGATACGATGAAAACGCCTGCCTTAAAAACGGATAATGTTGCCGTTAGCGAAATGACGGAAGACGGCAAAAAAGAAATCACCAATAAGCCTGAAGTGGCCAATGATCAAGCAGCCTCAGCAGCTTCCGCCGCCGTACAAGAAGAGAAACCTGCTGTCAAAGTTGAGAAAGACGAACTTTGGATTAAAGTCCAATACCGAAGCAATCTGATTATTGCAGACAAAGATGGAAAAGTTGTATTCAGCCGTATCGTTCCAGCCGGAAGCGAACAACGTCTGAGAGGCGGCGCACCTTACAATGTTTGGATCGGTATTGCAGCCGGCTCGGAAGCCAATTACGGCGGCACACCTATCGAACCTTTGAAATACCGTGTTGCCGGTGAAAAATCCGCCTCTTTTGTTGCAGGAAAAAACTAAAATGACCACACCTAAACGCCGTCAGACACATCAAGTCAAAATTGACCATCTCATCATCGGCTCCGATGCGCCCGTTGTTGTGCAATCTATGACCAATACCGACACCGCAGATGCAGAAGCAACAGCCCGACAGGTCAAAGAGTTGAGCGATGCCGGCTCAGAAATGGTCCGTATCACGGTTAATACTCCTGAAGCGGCTTCCAAAGTAGCCGAAATCCGCAGCCGCTTAGACGATATGGGCTACACCACGCCCCTGATCGGCGACTTCCATTTCAATGGCGAACGCTTATTGGCCGAATTTCCTGAGTGCGGCAAGGCCCTGTCTAAATACCGCATCAACCCAGGCAATGTCGGTAAAGGCGCAAAAGGCGATGAGAAATTTGCCTTTATGATTCGTACAGCGGCAGAAAACAATAAAGCCGTACGCATCGGTGTGAACTGGGGTTCGCTTGATCAAAGCCTTGCCAAACGTATGATGGATGCCAACCTAGCTTCTGCCACACCGAAGCCGCCTGAAGAAATCATGAAAGAGGCTTTGATTGTTTCGGCGCTGGAATCGGCAGAAAAAGCCGTGGCTTTGGGCTTGCCTGAAGACAAAATCATTTTGTCGTGCAAGGTCAGCGCCGTACAAGACTTGATTCAGGTTTACCACGAATTAGGCAGCCGTTGCCGTTACCCGCTCCATCTCGGCCTGACCGAGGCGGGCATGGGTAGCAAAGGCATTGTGGCTTCCACCGCAGCTTTGTCCGTATTGTTGCAAGAAGGTATCGGCGACACCATTCGAATTTCCCTTACGCCCGAACCTGGCTCCCCACGTACACAAGAAGTCATTGTCGGTCAGGAAATCCTGCAAACCATGGGCTTACGCTCCTTTACGCCAATGGTTACAGCCTGCCCGGGTTGCGGCCGTACCACCAGTACCGTATTCCAAGAATTGGCGCAAGACGTACAAAACTATTTACGTCAAAAAATGACTATTTGGCGCACTGAGTATCCAGGCGTTGAATCATTGAACGTTGCCGTAATGGGTTGCGTAGTCAATGGCCCGGGCGAAAGCAAACTTGCCGATATCGGTATCAGCCTGCCAGGTACAGGCGAAACACCGGTTGCGCCGGTTTATGTAGACGGCGAACGGAAAGTTACCCTCAAAGGCGACAATATCGCTGCCGAGTTTTTACAAATCGTTGAAGATTATGTCAAAACCAACTATTGCGAAGGTGGCGCAAAACGTAAGCAAAACCGCGTTATTCCGATTCAATCTGCCTAAAACATTTTCAAGATAAAGAGGCCGTCTGAAAATATGTTGGGCAAACTGGATACTTGGCTGACTGAACATCCCAAACGCAAGGATTTGCATGGTTGGCGACGCTTTATCGTTGAATTTTGGTTTTTCGGTTTGAAAGAAGCACGAGCCTGCTTATTTGCAGGCTTGTTTTTCATTGCCATGTTCCTCGTTCCGAAAACAGGCTTGTTGGGAATTTCGCGCTACGACCTGCTGCTGATTTTTGCCATCTCCATACAAGCAGCCATGCTGTATTTCAAGCTAGAAACTTGGGATGAAGTGAAATCGATTACGCTGTTTCACTTGGTGGGCTTTGCTTTAGAGTGGTTCAAGACATCAGGCGATATCCAATCATGGAGCTATCCGGATGAGGCTTATACCAAAATCGGCGGCGTACCGCTGTTTGCAGGCTTTATGTATGCCGCAGTCGGCAGCTATATCATTCAAGCATGGCGGCTGTTTGACTTAAAAATCAAAAGCCATCCGCCGTATTGGTTGGGTACTTTGTGCGCACTGGCGATTTATATCAATTTCTTCACCCATCACTATATCGGCGACTATCGCTGGTATCTTGCTGCTTTCGCTCTCGGCCTATATGCCCGGACAACGGTCTTATACACGCCCTATGACACCACTCGCAAAATGCCGCTCCTGCTCGCTTTCGTCCTGATCGGATTTTTTATTTGGCTGGCGGAAAATTTGGGAACCCTATTCGGCGTTTGGCGCTATCCCAACCAAATCGGCGCGTGGGCATCGGTACACATCAGCAAATGGAGTTCATGGGCTTTACTGGTGATGATGACTTTTACCATCGTTGCGAATTTAAAACACATCAAACATACCATCAGCGTATCAAAAGATTAGTTGCTTAATATTTTAAAAGGCCGTCTGAAACTTTCAGACGGCCTCTAATTTTCAACAATCAATTAAACAAACTTAAGGCTTTAACAAACACCATAATGACGCCATAGCCCAAAGGAATGCAGACCAAAGCCCAACGCCACCATACGCCGATACCGCCCGCTGATACTTTCTTGCTGATCAGATAAGCATCGGATACAGCGGTTTCATCATCGGGATTGCCACTATGTGCCGCGACCTTAATGTCTTTCTCGTGATGCTTTTCATGAACAGAACGGACACTCAAATTACACAACAAACCAACAATCAACAAACCTGCCATGATGTACATGGTAATGCTATAAGCTTCAGCAGCCGGAACGCCACTTTCAATTTGGCTTTGGCGGATATAGTTGACCAACACCGGGCCAATAACAGCCGCAGTTGACCATGCCAGCAAAATCCTGCCGTGTATTGCCCCGACTTGATAAGTGCCGAACAAATCCTTCAAATACGCCGGAATGGCTGCAAAACCGCCGCCATACATGGAAATGATGACGCAGAAACCAATGACAAACAAAGCCTTGTTACCGCTCTCGCCAATCGACGGAATGGCAAAATACAACAGCGAGCCGAGCACAAAGAAAATAGTATAAGTATTTTTACGGCCAATTTTGTCGGACACGCTGGACCACAAAAAGCGGCCGCCCATATTAAACAGACTCAACAGACTCACAAAACCTGCCGCCGCACCCGCACCAATTGCCGCTTGTTTTCCTACAGATGCCTCGGAAAAAAGCTCCTGAATCATGACGGAAGCCTGACCTAGAACGCCGATACCCGCTGTCACGTTCAAGCACAACACCCAAAACAAGAGCCAGAATTGCGGCGTTTTCATGGCTTGTGAGACATTGACATGATTACTGCTGACCAATTTGCTTTTGTTTTTCGGCGCAACATAACCTTTAGGTTTCCAGCCATCGGCAGGTACACGGATCGTAAACGCGCCGAACATCATCAACACCAAATAAAACAATCCTAAAACGACAAAAGCCTGCGCTACGCCAACTGAAGTTTCACTGGAGAAAAAATTCATCAGCGACACGGATAAAGGCGAGGCCAGCATCGCGCCACCACCAAAACCCATAATCGCCAAGCCTGTCGCCATACCCGGTTTATCGGGAAACCATTTCATCAAAGTCGATACAGGCCCGATATAGCCCAAGCCCAAACCAACCCCACCAATCACACCGTTACCCAAATAAAGCAAAAACAGATTGTGCGTATGAACGCCAATAGCCGACACAAAAAAGCCCAAACTAAAACAGCAGGCGGCAACAAACATCGCCTTACGCGGCCCAACGCGCTCCATCCATGTACCGAACATGGCCGCAGACGCGCCCAACATCGCCAAGGCAATACTGAAAATCCAACCGACCGTGGTCAGCTTCCAATCTCCTGCAGCCGACTCAGTAATACCGATAAGCTTGGTCAGCGGCGCATTAAACACGGAATAAGCGTATATCTGCCCGATGGCAAGATGCACGGCCAAAGCGGCAGGCGGTACCAGCCAACGATTAAAGCCGGGTTTGGCAATGGTCGCCTCACGGTCTAGAAATTTCATAAAATCCTCTTGTCTATGTGTGTCAAACGCTGATTCCATATCATGCGGAATCAGAAAATTGTTGACAATATTTTAGCATAATCTCCCGTTTATCCTTTTTTCTGCTCCATGATAATTTTGCGCATCAGACAGAAAAAACATTCATCTAAACCATTTCTTCACGCCAATATCGACAAAAAGGCCGAGACCTTTGCAAAAGTCTCAAGTTGACCGTATTGGCGGAAAAAATTCAAACGCGTAGTAAGGGCATTTTCAGGGAGTTGTTGAACAGTATGCATAAAATTCGGCAAATAATCGCAGTTCGGGGAAAGGATATTTGGGTGGCGCACCAAAATTACTACAAAATGACTTGCGTCTATTGGTAGGTGAATGCACTTTTATAAGAAATTTCCCCATCATAATAAATAATCCATGTAGAAATAAAATTTAAAGATTCTGGCTCATGCATAGATGTAATAAGTACTGAATGTTGCTTTTTTTCTATCCCATCAGCTATAGATGTAGCCCAGCTATTTTTATATTCTTCAATACCCCAATAGTCTATTGGAATATGTAATTCTTCTACATATTCACCTAAAGAGATTGAAGCCAAAATATGCATCCCATATCCATTATCAAAAGATGTACCTTTATCTTTAAAGAAAATACCAAACATTATTAATCCTTAATTCTTTTTAAATCCTTGTCATAAATAAATAGTTCCAATCTTATTCATATTTTTCATGGCGCTTATATACACATATATAATTATCAAAAGATAAATATTTAGGGTAATCAATCCTAACTAAATTCTCATCAATAGTATAATCCTCACCAAAATTAGAAATAATATCTGTACCAATTTTATAAATCTCTTCATTCCAATAGGTAGAGATATCTCCATCAATAACGATATAAATACTTATACAATTTTCATTGATTCTTACATAAACACCTCTAACCTCTTTGGTAATTTTACCTATCAAGGCATTTTGGGTAACAATTCTTAATCTTATAATGTCATTATTCATAGACTATTATTCCTTTGGTTTAGCCGGAACTACATGATATCCATTTTTACTATAATGAATAATCCCCATAGTTGTTGGGGTTTGATTTCCTGTAACAGGATCGATATAAATACCGATATTTTTATTGAAGTTCACCCTTTCTTTAGAACCAGGAAGCCCAATTTCAGTTTTTCCCACCTGCTGTCCAGTTCCTACATAACCTTTTAAAGAATCTAAACTTACAGTGATAAAGATGCAGTAAAAAGGCATAATGATAGCCCCATTTTTATAATTATTTATTTTAGGGGCAAAAAGATGAATATTTTATTACTAGACGGTAGAAAAGAGTTTGGTCATTCGCATGGTGAGTTGAACCATACGCTTCACAAAAAAGCGAAAGAAGTTTTGACCGCACTTGGACACAATGTACAAGAAACCGTGATTAATGCGGGCTATGATGTTGAAGCAGAAATCGAAAAATTCTTGTGGATGGATGCCGTGATTTGGCAAATGCCAGGCTGGTGGATGCACGAACCTTGGACAGTGAAAAAATACATAGACGAAGTATTAACTGCCGGACACGGCAAGCTTTACCACAGTGATGGCCGCCATCGTGTCAATCCGATAGAAGGCTACGGCACAGGTGGTTTGTTGCAAGGCAAAAAAACATGCTCTCGCTTACTTGGAATGCGCCGATTGAGGCCTTCACCCGAGAAGGCGATTTTTTCGAAGGCAAAGGCGTGGATGCGTTGTATATGCACTTCCACAAACTCAATGAGTTCATCGGTTTGACCCGTCTGCCGACATTCTTATGTAACGATGTGATTAAAAATCCACAAGTGGAACAATACTTAGCAGACTACCAAGCACACTTAGAAAAAGTATTCGGCTAATGGCAAAAAAGGTGGGTAAAATGCCCACTTTTTTATTATTGATGAATGGGTGTGATCATTGTAAATGAGCCACATCGTTAAGCTGCTCAATATGAAAACCGCTTTCACTATCATATTTCACAATACTGATTGAAGTATGCAACAATGACACGGATTTACCCTCATCACGATGGTTTTCCCAAGTCGCTCCGCCTAGTAAGGACAATAAAAGCCGCAGGGTATGACCATGCGATACCACTAAAATATTAGCGCCCGATTGATGTATCGTAAAGGGCGGCCATTGCACGTACTGCTAATTGTTCAAAGGTTTCAGGCCGTCTGAAAAATTTTCAGACGGCCTTTTCACTCATATCGTTTTATGCGGCGAAGCGTTTGGCAACTTCATCCCAGTTAACAATTTCCCAGAAACCTTTCAGGTAGTTAGGACGGCTGTTGCGGTAGTCGATGTAGTAGGCGTGTTCCCATACGTCGCAAGTCAACAGCGGAGTGTTTTCAGTAGTCAGCGGAGTACCTGCATTGGAAGTAGAAACCAGATCCAATTCACCGGCAGGTGTTTTCACCAACCATGCCCAACCGGAGCCGAAAGTACCGGCCGCGCAAGCATTGAACGCTTCTTGAAATTTCTCGAAGCTGCCCCATTTGGCGTCGATGGCTGCAGCCAATTCGCCGGCAGGTTTGCCTTGGCCTTTAGGGGTAAAGCCCAGCCAGTAGAAAGTGTGGTTCCAAGTTTGGGCAGCGTTGTTGAACATACCGCCGGAAGATTTTTTCACGATTTCTTCCAAAGGCATTTCTTCAAACTCAGTGCCTTTGATTTGATTGTTCAAATTGGTGATGTAAGTTTGATGGTGTTTGCCGTAGTGAAACTCCAAAGTTTCTTTGGTCAGATGGGGAGATAACGCATCCAGTTCATAAGGCAATTGTGGCAGCTTGTGTTCCATTTTTATGCTCCTAATTATTGATATTTATATTTTGGTAGTGTACGTCGTCATATTGACAACATAGCTATTTTACCTGCTTTAGCCTAAACAAACCAATTGAACTTACACTGCGTTATAATAGCGGATTACAATTTTCCAGCCAGAGATGCCCGTCATGAGCAATTATTCCGATATGCCGTCTGAAGACCGTGAAATCAGCGCATTATCACTGCCGCCACATTCCACAGAAGCGGAGCAATCCGTATTGGGCGGCCTGATGCTGGAAAATTCTGCTTGGGACCGTATTGCCGATGTCGTTTCCGGCGAGGATTTCTACCGCCACGAACACCGCCTGATTTTTCGTGCCATTGCCAACCTGATTAACGAAAGCCGCCCTGCCGACGTCATTACCGTTCAAGAAAGTTTGGAACGCAATGAAGAATTGGAAGCAGCAGGCGGATTCAACTATCTGATTACACTGGCGCAAAACACGCCATCCGCTGCCAATATCCGCCGCTACGCCGAAATCGTGCGAGAACGTTCCATCATGCGCCAGCTTGCCGAAGTCGGCACGGAAATTGCGCGTAGCGCATACAATCCACAAGGGCGCGATGCAGGTCAGCTTTTGGACGAGGCGGAAAACAAAGTATTCCAAATTGCCGAAAGTACCGCCAAATCCAAACAAGGCTTCCTTGAGATGCCCGACCTTTTGAAAGAAGTGGTCGAGCGCATCGATATGCTTTATTCGCGCGACAATCCTGATGAAGTAACCGGTATATCGACAGGCTTTATCGACCTCGATAAAAAAACATCAGGCCTCCAACCGGGCGATTTGATCATCGTCGCAGGCCGTCCTTCCATGGGTAAAACCGCCTTTTCGATCAACATCGCAGAACACGTTGCCGTAGAGGGCAAGCTGCCTGTTGCCGTATTCTCGATGGAAATGGGCGGTGCGCAGCTGGTTATGCGTATGCTGGGTTCTGTCGGACGTTTGGATCAAAGCGTTTTAAAAACCGGCAGATTACAAGACGAACACTGGGGCCGTCTGAACGAGGCGGTCGTTAAACTCTCCGATGCACCCATGTATATCGATGAAACGCCGGGTTTGACTGCACTCGAACTGCGCGCCCGCGCCCGTCGTCTTGCCCGCCAGTTCAACGGTAAATTGGGCTTGATCGTCATCGACTACCTGCAATTAATGTCAGGCTCCGGCCGTTCTGACAACCGCGCTTCCGAGCTTGGCGAAATTTCCCGCTCACTCAAAGCATTAGCCAAAGAATTGCAAGTTCCCGTCATTGCACTGTCGCAGTTAAGCCGTACCGTTGAGCAGCGTACCGACAAACGCCCGATGATGTCCGACTTGCGTGAATCCGGCGCAATCGAACAAGATGCCGACTTGATTATGTTTATGTATCGTGATGAATACTACAACTCAGAATCACCCGCAAAAGGCTTGGCGGAATGTATTATCGGTAAACACCGTAACGGTCCCGTCGGGAAAGTATTCCTCACTTGGATGGGTCAATTTACCAAATTTGATAATGCCGCCTATGTTCCAGAATCCATGTTGATGGAAGATTGAGACAGATTGTCTGAAAAACTAACCGAATTTCATATTTCATTAGTCACGCATTACAAAATCGTTTAAAATAAATCTAATAAAAGCAAAAGCATTGCCACAGGCAAATGCAAAAGAGAAAACGTCAGTTACCCAACACATTACTACCAAAAATCACTCATGTATCAGACACAAAAAGGCTTCACCCTAATTGAGTTGCTGATCGTCATTACTATTGCAGCAGTAATGGCCGTCATCGCACTTCCCAATATGAATCAATGGATTGCCTCCAGACGTGCAGCATCGCAAGCAGAGCAAATTGCCAATCTGCTGCGCTTCGCGCGAAATGAGGCCGTCCGTCTCAATCTTCCCGTTTACATCTGCCCGGTCAAAATCAAATCCGATGGCTCGCCCAATAATGGTTGCGATTCCAAATATGCCGGTAATGGTATGTTGGCCTACGCCGATAAAAACGAAGACTTACGCTATCAAAACGATACTGTCGATTTATCCATCCGCTCCATTATCCTTAATGGAGATACTGACAAAGTGGAATACAGCTTTAACTATATCCCTATCGGCAATGACCGTTCTGCCCTCTCTGCTTCAGCTCCAAAAGAAGTCTGGTGGAGATTTCTTCCCAATGGTACATTTGGCCATTCAATCGATGGAAAGAATTATCAATTTTCAGACGGCCACATCAAAATCAGCCTGACGGATAAATCCGCCACCGATGCTGAAACCAAGAAAGCCCGTGCTACCGTACTTTTAATCAATGGCAATGGGCATGTCGAAATCTGTGCTAAAAACGATGAGCGCAAAATGTGCGAATACTCTTCCAAATAATAACAACGGTATCTTATGAACATTACTAATCCTACTCATCTCAGATTATTTAAAGGCCGTCTGAAAACGAGCTCAACAAGCTTTACTCCAAAACTTCAATCAGGCATGACCCTGATTGAAGTTTTGATTGCCATGTTTGTCCTTGCTATCGGCGTACTGGCCCTTCTGGCTGTTCAATTACGTACCGTATCCAACGTGCGTGAGTCTGAAAATCAAACCACAGTCGCCCAAATTACGCAAAATTTGATTGAAGGCATGCTCATTAATCCGACGCTCTTTGAAGAAACCGATACTGCAGGCGAAAAAACTACCCGTTATAAAAAATCCTACGATGCCTACCTCAAATCAGACTCTAAACAAACTGCAAAATTTGAAGCCAAAATGACCAAAGCGCAACTTGCGCAGGCGCAAATTGCCCAGTTTAAGGCCGACTTAGCCAAAGCCCTTCCCGAAGCCCAAGTCTTCTCGACCATCTGTAAAGATTCTTCCGGTGCAGAGCCGACTTACGAAAATGGGTTTAACGCAAAATGCGATGGCAAAGGCGACACGACCATCGTGAAAGTTTTATGGTTGCAAGATGTCGAAGAAGAAAATAGCGCAAAAAATCTCAACACATCGGGGCATCACGTTGTCTATACCTACCAATCACGCGTAAGAGACTAACAATGAACAATAAACGCTTACTCAACCATATTCCCAATAAAACCGCGATGCGCGGTTTTAGCATCCTTGAATTTCTGGTTGCCAGCCTGCTCAGCATGATCGTCCTAATGGCTGTCAGCTCCACCTACTTTACTGCACGCGGATTGAACAAATCTGCTAACGCCCGTATCGGTATCCAACAAGATTTGCGCAACGCCGCCAATATGATCGTCCGCGATGCGCGTATGGCAGGTAATTTCGGCTGCTTCAATATGGCGAATTTTCCTGCCTCTGCAGTGATAGAAGACAAAAGCTCAGATGAATATGCCTTGAAAACAGCCGGTGTTAATAAGCTGTTACCTGTTAAAGAAATCAATAAATTAAGCTATACCGGCTTTGCTCAAACCGGCAAAGCCCTGCTGTTCCAATACGGTATCGACAAAGCAGACTCAACTGAAAAAACTGCCATTGCCAGCAGCTGCTACGGTATTGCCAAACCTCACACAGAAATTAAAGATTTGGCTGCGGCAAAATCGGCTTTAAAAATTACCAACTCTGATCAAGACGGCAGTATCGCCATCATGAAACATGAAATAATTGCCTACGCTGTCGGTAAACTTGGCAAAGAGATCGGCTTATTCCGTTTCCAATTATCTGATGATGGCTCATGGAACAACCCACAGCTACTGATTAAAGATATCGAGTCTATGAAAATCCATTATTTTTATGCCAACTGTTCCGATGCGCCCAATGCATCTACCAGTGCCACAAGTGAAGAAAACTTTGTGCGTGCAGATAAATTGGATATCTCACCTGAGGCTAAATCTCCGGCTTCTATCCAAATCGTACTGAATGGCGGCAGCATTGATTCCTCAACAGAAAAAGACAATAAAGTCGATATCTATAATATTAATGCCACTATCCGCGGAGGAAACGTATGCGCCGACCGATCACTCTAATCAAACCTGACCGGCAGCAGGGCTATGCTTTGTTTATCGTCTTAATGATGATGGTCGTCATCGCCCTGCTCGTGGTCACAGCCACCCAGTCCTACAATACTGAACAGCGTATCAGCACCAATGATGCCGACCGCAAACTGGCAACCACCCTAGCAGAAGCGGCACTGCGTGAAGGTGAAAATCAAATTTTTGATATTGAAGGTAAAAAGACTACTTTTACCGCAAAATGTGAAAAAGGTTTATGTTCCACACCAAACGTAAAATCCAATGGCGATTTTACTGAAGAGGGTAGCCCAACCGTAGATGCTTGGAAGCGCAAATGCGACAAAAACCTGTGTATTGACGCCAATGGTACGGAATATCCTTTAGATAAAAAAAGCGGCATCGCAAACAATCCACGCTACATTATCGAATATTTAGGCAAAACTACTGAGGGTCGAATTACCTACCGTGTTACAGCCAAGGCATGGGGTAAGAATGCCAATACCCAAGTCATTCTTCAGTCTTACGTTGCCAGCGAATAATAAAATGAATACCACCTCTACCCAACAACTAGGCTTTACGCTGGTTGAGATGATGATTGCCGTCGCCATCTTAGCCATTCTAAGCATCATTGCCATTCCCTCTTACAACCGCTACATTGAACGCGGCTACCAATCACAAGCGCATGCCGAGTTAGTCGCCATCAATTCCGCTTTTAAAAACCAGATGGTTAAAAATCCAAAGTGGAAAACTGATGAGGTTAAAACTCAGTTGGATGACTTTATTTCCTCATATAAAGGCCATAAAGATTTGGCAGACAAATACAAATACTCCGCCGAAATGATTGATGCTAGTACAAGCCGAGCCTATCGTTTGAAAGCCATACCCACCAAAACAGGCTATACCCTTTCCGTTTGGATGGATAGTTTGGGCAATGCTTACAAATGCACTGATATTGATTCAGCCAATAATTTCAAAACCGCAATGACCAATGGAAAAGGTTGCGAATCAATTTCCAAAAAGAAATCTTCTTAGTCTGACAACCATAAAAAAGCAGTGTCATTTTATCGACACTGCTTTTTTATTTTACTGCTTCCAATCATCGTCCCGACGTTGACGCTTCAACAAGATCCTGACTGCGCCATCATTGCCTTGTCGAGGCTCGACATAAGCCAACACATCAGGATGCTGCATCAACCAGCGACGCGTCATATTTTTCAAAACCGGTTTATAGCCTGCAGAACCCAAGCCACTACCGTGGACAATCTCTCCGCAAACGCCGCGTTTTTTCGTAAACTCAATAAATTCGTTCAATACCTGCTGCGCTTCCTCCTGCGTATAGCCGTGCAAATCTACATCCGCCACCACGGGATAATGGCCGTTTCGCAAACGCATCAAATCATTTTTACCCTGCCCGTTTTTACTGAACGAAGCCGGCGGCTCTTCCCAGCCGCCGTTGCCCACATAAAAATAATCTTCCTGCTCCAAAGTCGCCATTTCTTTAGGTCGCGGCTTGATAGGTGATTTATCACGAGGCTGTTCATAATAGTTGCCGGCATTTTTCAACGGCGTAACCTTGCCAACCGCCTTGCTGAAATCTACATCCTCTACCAGCTTTTTAGCCTTCGCTTCGGCTTCCCGCTCCGCGGCTTCCTTTTTCGCCTGTTTGCCCAAAGCCTTCAGCGTTTCTTGAAAGTTTGCCGTCATGGTTTGTCCTTTCCAAAAAATTGATTGCGCACATTATAGCAAACCCGGCTACAAGGCCGTCTGAAAGACTCTTATCATCGCTTCTTGTTTAGGGTATAGTATTAACGCATTGCCAGTCTTATAAAAGAGAGAAAATATGTTTAAACGCCCGGAAGAAATCATCGTCTTGATCCTTGCCCTATTATGGGTCGGACTCAGCTACTACTTTGCCGCCATCCTGATTTCAGATGCCTACACCATTCTCCTGATTACCGTACTGACTTTTGTTTGGGTGGCCATCTGTTTCCTTTTATGGCAACGCAACTTAAGCCGTCATATTTGGCCGCTGTTCCTCGGCAGCCTGGTTGCCTGCTGGTGGCCATACTTCACTTGGCTTGCAAGCGATGTTCCCGAAGGCACATGGTATTCAGGCTGGACATTCAAATCCATTATTGCTCTGATTCCCGTTGTTGCCGCTTATGTTTTCAAGTGGAAACGGAGCCGAAAAAACAAAATCGGCAATACCCTTGCCTGATACCTCGCGCCGTCTTTTTCAGACGGCGTTTTCTATATCTGACATAACGCTCAGACTGTCAACAATCCCAATAAAATGCTATACTCTTCACACGATTTAACACCCTAAAACAGGCCGTCTGAAAGACTTATCAAGATGATCAGCAAACAAGAATACCAAGCCCAAGCCACACAAGGTTACAACCGCATTCCACTCGTTCAAGAGCTGCTTGCCGACTTGGACACACCGCTCTCAATCTACCTCAAACTTGCCAACAAGCCTTTCACCTACCTGCTCGAATCCGTTGTCGGTGGCGAACGCTTCGGCCGCTATTCCTTTATCGGCCTGCCTTGCAGCCACTATCTCAAAACCAGCGGCAAACATGTCGATGTGTATCAAAACGGCGAAATCGTCGAACAACACGACGGCAATCCCCTGCCCTTTATCGAAGCCTTCCACAACCGCTTCAAAACGCCCGAAATCCCAAGCCTGCCGCGCTTTACCGGCGGCCTGGTCGGCTATTTCGGTTATGAAACCATCTACAATTTCGAACATTTTGCCCACCGCCTGAAACATACAGCCAAAGCCGATCCGCTCGGTACGCCCGACATCCTCCTGATGCTCTCGCAAGAGCTTGCCGTAGTGGATAATCTAAGCGGCAAAATCTACCTGATTGTTTATGCCGATCCCTCTCAAGCCAATAGCTACGAACACGCGCGCGAACGTCTTGAAGACATCCGTACCCAGTTACGCCAAAGTTGCGCCATCCCGCTTTCCCTCGGCAGCAAGCAGACGCAAGCAGTCAGCGAATTTGGAGAAGAACCTTTCAAAGCCTGCGTCAACAAAATCAAAGACTACATCTTTGCAGGCGACTGCATGCAGGTTGTCCCCAGCCAACGCATGAGCATGGAATTTACCGACAATCCGCTTGCCCTCTACCGCGCCCTGCGTACGCTGAACCCATCGCCGTATATGTTCTACTACGATTTCGGCGATTTCCATATTGTCGGCTCTTCGCCCGAAATCCTCGTCCGCCGCGAATGCGACGATGTTATCGTCCGTCCTATCGCCGGTACACGCCTGCGCGGCAAAACACTAGCCGAAGACCTTGCCAACGAACAAGACCTGCTGAGCGATGCCAAAGAGATTGCCGAACACGTCATGTTGATTGACTTAGGACGCAACGACGTCGGCCGTATCAGTAAAACCGGCGAAGTCAAAGTCACCGACAAAATGGTGATTGAAAAATACTCCCATGTGATGCACATCGTCTCCAATGTCGAAGGCCGTCTGAAAGACGGCATGACCAACATGGACATCCTCGCCGCCACCTTCCCGGCAGGCACACTTTCCGGTGCCCCCAAAGTCCGCGCCATGGAAATCATCGAAGAAGTCGAACCGAGCAAACGCGGCATCTACGGCGGCGCAGTCGGCGTATGGAGTTTCAACAACGACATGGATTTGGCCATTGCCATCCGCACCGCCGTGATTAAAAACAATACCCTCTTCGTCCAAAGCGGCGCAGGCGTAGTTGCCGACTCTGACCCAACCTCCGAATGGCAGGAAACCCAAAACAAAGCCCGCGCAGTAATCCGCGCAGCGCAAATGGTGCAAGAAGGATTGGATAAATAATTTTCAGACGGCCTGCACTCTGAAATAAATAAACAACAAGATTATGATACTCAACGAAAAACAATTAAAATCCGTCAGCAAATTCCTCAGCTTTATCTTGCGCCACCATCCCGAGCAAATCGGCATTACTTTGGATAAAGACGGCTGGGTGGATATTGATACCCTACTGACGCAGGTAAATCATCCCGAGCGTGGCTTTACAGGTAATCCGCTGACCTACGAAGTATTGCTGGAAGTGGTCGAAAACAATGATAAAAAACGGTTTACCCTTTCTGAAGACGGCAAACGCATCCGCGCTGCACAAGGTCATTCGACGGCACAAGTTCAGGTTGAACACAAAGTGGCAACGCCTCCTCAGATTTTGTATCACGGTACGGCTGAGCGCTCTGTTCCGTCTATATTGGAACAAGGTCTGCATTCTGCCTCCCGTCATTTTGTCCATCTGTCTGCCGATGCCGAAACAGCCGTCAACGTCGGCTCTCGCCACGGCAAACCGGTTGTATTGACCATCGACACTGTCGCCATGCTTGCAGCAGGACATCAATTTTATTTGGCGGACAACGGCGTATGGTTAACTGAAAACGTTCCGCCGCAATTTATCGGCAAACTTTAAAACATCAGGCCGTCTGAAGCCGTAAAACCATTTTCAGACGGCCTGCAAACACCCTACCCAATTTCTTCATAAAGCGATTATCCATGAACACATCCCCCATCCTCCCTCCTGCTATGCTCGGCATTCTTGGCGGCGGACAATTAGGCAGAATGTTTACTGTTGCTGCCAAAACCATGGGCTACAAAGTAACCGTACTCGATCCCGACCCGAATGCGCCGGCAGCAGAATTTGCCGACCGTCATTTATGCGTGCCGTTTGACGACCAAACTGCTTTGGAAGAATTGGCAAAATGCGCGGCAGTTACGACTGAGTTTGAAAACGTCAATGCCGACGCGATGCGTTTTCTCGCCAAACACACCAATGTTTCCCCCAGCGGCGACTGTGTTGCCATCGCGCAAAACCGCATTCAGGAAAAGGCATGGATACGCAAAGCAGGCCTGCAAACCGCGCCGTATCAAGCAGTTTGCAAGACCGAAGACATCACTGAAGAAAGCATACAATTTCTGCCCGGTATCCTGAAAACCGCCACTTTGGGCTACGACGGCAAAGGCCAAATCCGCGTAAAAACATTGGATGAACTCAAAGCCGCGTTTGCCGAACACGGCGGCGTGGATTGCGTTTTGGAAAAAATGGTGGACTTGCGCGGCGAGATTTCCGTTATCGTATGCCGTCTGAACAATGACAACGTGCAAACTTTCGACCCTGCCGAAAACATTCACGAAAACGGTATCCTCGCCTACTCCATCGTCCCTGCACGACTGAGTGCCGACATTCAGCTACAAGCGCGACAAATGGCGCAGCGTTTGGCCGATGGGTTGAACTACGTCGGCGTATTGGCAGTAGAAATGTTTGTTGTCGGCGACACACATGAATTGGTCGTCAACGAAATCGCCCCGCGTCCGCACAATTCCGGCCACCATACCATCGACGCCTGCGCGACAGACCAATTCCAGCAACAGGTTCGCCTGATGTGCAACCTGCCTCCGGCTGACACCAAATTGCTGAGCTCTTGCTGTATGGCGAATATTTTGGGTGACGTTTGGAAGAAAGACGGCGACGAACCCGAATGGCTGCCGCTGCAAAGCAACCCGAATGCACATCTGCATCTTTACGGTAAAAAAGCCGCGCGCAAAGGCCGAAAAATGGGCCACTTTACCGTCTTGGCCAATGATGCGGACAACGCGTTCCAAACTGCACAAACCTTACATCAAAGCCTGTAACCTTACCCACTTTTTCAGACGGCCTTTGGTTGCCAAAGGCCGTCTGAAATCAATTTTTCCGACCATCCGCCATGAGCCTTCTGACCATCCTCCGTCCGGCAACCGAAAAAGACTGCCAAGCCATACACAACGCCCATCTGCATGCCGTTCAATACGCCTGCATCCGCAGTTACGATGAAACCATTATGCACGCATGGGAAAGTCTGCTCGACATCAACAGCTATTTGGAAACCATCTCCGATAAAAACAAAGCCTTGTGGGTGGTCGAATACAAAGGGCTGATTCAAGGCTTCTTCCAAGTCGATTTCAAAGAAGCGCAACTGGACGCCTTATACGTCCATCCGCTCTTCCACAATCTCGGCTTGGGCACGGCCCTGCTCAGCCGCTCCGAAGAAATGGCACGAAATGCAGGTCTCAGCTTTCTCAAACTGTATGCCTCGCTCAATTCCGTGCCTTTCTATCGCCTCAACCGTTATGAATCGCTCGGCACTGCCGTGTTGCAACTGAACAAAACCGTCCGCGTCGAATGCGAATTGATGCGCAAATACCTGTAAATTCCCCTTCCGCCGTTGCTTTTTGAAAGAAACCGATGTCCCGAATTGCCGCCCTGCCCGACCATCTTGTCAACCAAATCGCCGCCGGCGAAGTGGTCGAACGTCCTGCCAACGCCTTGAAAGAAATCGTTGAAAACAGCATCGATGCAGGAGCGACAACGATTGATGTCGAGCTGGCCGGCGGCGGTATCCGCCTAATTCGCGTCAGCGACAACGGCAGCGGTATCCATCCGGACGACATCGAGCTTGCGCTCCACCGCCACGCCACCAGCAAAATCAAAACCTTAAACGATTTGGAACACGTTGCCAGCATGGGCTTTCGCGGCGAAGGCTTGGCCAGTATCGCCTCCGTCAGCCGCCTGACCCTGACCAGCCGTCAAGAAGACAGTTCGCACGCGACCCAAGTCAAAGCCGAAGACGGCAAACTCAGCAGTCCTACGGCAGCCGCCCACCCCGTCGGCACCACCATCGAAGCTGCCGAACTCTTCTTCAATACCCCCGCGCGGCGCAAGTTCCTCAAATCTGAAAACACCGAATACGCCCACTGCGCCACCATGCTCGAACGCCTCGCTCTGGCGCATCCGCACATTGCCTTCTCACTCAAACGCGACAGCAAACAAGTATTCAAACTTCCTGCACAAAGCCTGCATGAACGGATTGCCGCCATTGTCGGCGATGATTTTCAGACGGCCTCATTGGAAATTGACAGCGGCAATGGCGCGCTGCGGCTTTATGGCGCGATTGCCAAGCCGACCTTTGCCAAAGGCAAAACCGACAAACAATACTGCTTCGTCAACCATCGTTTTGTCCGCGACAAAGTCATGCTCCATGCCGTCAAGCAGGCATACCGCGACGTATTGCACAACGCGCTGACGCCTGCTTTCGTCCTCTTCCTCGACCTGCCGCCCGAAGCCGTGGATGTCAACGTCCACCCGACCAAAACAGAGATCCGCTTCCACGACAGCCAGCAGGTGCACCAACTCGTGTTCCACACGCTCAACAAAGCCCTTGCCGATACACGCGCCGACCTGACCGAAAGCGTCAGCAATGCAGGCGAAGTGTTGCATGACATTACCGGCGTTACTCCTGCACCAATGCCGTCTGAAAACAACAGCGAAAATCTGTTTGATAGCGCATCCAACTACCCAACAGGCAACAAACCCGATACACGCAATGCCTTTGGTCCATCAGGCAAAACCGCGCCCATGCCCTACCAAGCCTCGCGTGCGCCGCAACAACGCAGCCTGTCTCTGCGCGAAAGCCGCGCGGCCATGAATACTTACGCCGAGCTCTACAAAAAAACCGACGACATCGACCTTGAGTTGAGCCAATTCGAGCAGGCATGTTTCGGTAATATGCCGTCTGAAACGCCTACTCCCCAAACAGATACGCCGCTTTCAGACGGCCTTCCCTCCCAATCCGAACTGCCGCCACTAGGCTTCGCCATCGCCCAACTCTTAGGCATCTACATCCTTGCCCAAGCCGAAGACAGCCTGTTGCTCATCGATATGCACGCTGCCGCCGAACGCGTCAACTACGAGAAAATGAAACTCCAACGTCAGGAAAACGGCAACCTGCAAAGCCAACGCTTGCTCATCCCCGTTACCTTCGCCGCGTCCCACGAAGAATGCGCCTCCCTTGCCGATCACGCCGAAACGCTGGCAGGCTTTGGCCTGGAATTGTCCGACATGGGCGGCAATACCCTTGCCGTCCGCGCAGTTCCCGCCATGCTCGGCAAAGCCGACGTCGTTTCACTGGCCAAAGATGTATTGGGCGAACTCGCCCAAGTCGGCAGCAGCCAAACCATCGAGGAACACGAAAACCACATCCTCGCCACCATGTCCTGCCACGGCTCAGTCCGCGCCGGCCGCCAACTGACTTTGCCCGAAATGAACGCACTCCTGCGCGATATGGAAAACACACCGCGTAGCAACCAGTGCAATCACGGCCGTCCGACATGGGTCAAACTGACTTTAAAAGAATTGGATGCGTTGTTTTTACGCGGACAGTAATACAGTAATAAAGAGCAGTCAAAAGCTTTAAAGCTCCCTGAAAACATCAATATGTGTTTTTAGATAGCTTATTTGCAAAATCTCGTCTATGAATAAAACCCTATTTTTCATACTGATCACCTTATTGATACAACCTGTTTATGCAGAAAAAATAAGATATGACAAACCTGAATATTGGCAATTAATCCATTCTTATCCCGATAAAAGTAAATCGATCTACGGTAATACTC
Source organism: Neisseria sp. P0008.S002 (assembly GCF_051962805.1). NCBI lineage: Bacteria > Pseudomonadati > Pseudomonadota > Betaproteobacteria > Neisseriales > Neisseriaceae > Neisseria > Neisseria sp. P0008.S002. The sequence continues at coordinate 86,790 of NZ_JBQCUY010000003.1, forward strand.
TTATCCGATCGCTTTCACCCCAAAGTTTATTGATGGAGATACGTCATAAGAAAGCTAAGCCACTGCCTAATGTGGGGTGGTGTTAGTTTTGTCATAGATATATAACGAGAAAAAAAGGCGGAAATTATTGAAAGACTAAGGAAATTTAAAAAAGTGGGGGAAATTTTAGAATTGCGAAAAAAGCGCGAAATCTGACAGTTTTTTGTCGGTTTCGCGCTTTTTTTGTCATGGGAATTATCGGGAAGTTGTTTATTTTGATATGCCGCAGCTCCAGAGGTATTTGCCGAGGATTTGGAAGTCGGCGGGGGTGGAGGCGGACAGGGTCAGTTGGGTTGTCGGGTAGATGGATTTATTTGGGTTGTCGCTGATGATGTTGAGTGTATCGGCGGTCAGGCGTTGCAGGCGTTTGACTCGGAGTTCGTCTTGTTGCCGGAAGAGGTAGATTCCTTCCCGGGTGTAGCGCGTGGCGGTTTGCCATAGGACGGTGCCTTGGTCGATTAGGGTTGGAAACATGCTGTCCCCGTCGATACGGGTACAGAAGCAGTCTGCGGGGGAGAGCTGCAGGTGTTTGAAGAAGGCGGTTCGGAACCACATGGCTTCGGGGTTGGTATCCCACGGTATTGCGCCGCTGCCTGCGCTGGCGAAGACTTCTTTGTAATAGCGGACGGGTACGATGTCGCGCGTATCCTGACGTGCCGCCCAGTCTGCGTAATCCATATTTTCGATATGCGCTACATCGGGTTGAGTGTTGCGGACTTCAAGCGGTGTGTCTGTTTCCGCGCCATCTATCAAATGGAGCAAGCCTTTTTGTTCCAATTCATCAATAACATAAGGAGGAAGAGGGTAGATTCTTTTAACACCTTTCTTCCCACCTTGTGAAGGTGCTTCTTCATATTCCCAATGTTCTCTTTCTGCCCTGTATTGAATGGCGCGTGTTGTATTCGGCAGGCTTATCAGATTCAACTGGGTAATCAAATTCTGAATTTCAGAGATGCTGAATTTTGGCTCTTTCATTTCCATGCTCCAATTAAAAACATGGAAAAAATCTTAGAAATTATTTTCATATTTAAAACAATCACTTGTCAAAACAACATAGAAAAGCATGGAAATTTTAGTTGCGAAATAATTTCCAAGTTATATAATTTTAAAAACAGCGAAACGGCAACTTTAAAACAGTATAACCGATTTTGCAGTGTTCTTTAACAATTTGGAAATAGCCAAAAAAATGACGGGTATTCGGCCCGTCAGGAAGGAGACTGTTTAACAGGTCGTCTGAAACGGTTCGGACGACCGATTAAGCGGTTTTGCTTAGATACTTTATACAGAAAGGAATCAAAATGAAGCACATTGCAAATATTATGCAGATGAACGATTGGGATATGAATCAAGAAAGTACAGTGGGGCGGATATTGGAATATGGTCGCGGGAAGACTAAAAAATTCGTCATCGAATGGTTGGGTGGAGAGAAAACCGAAGTGAAAGGCGGTTATTACGATGCCTGTGCTATAGGTTTGAATGCTGATACTTGGAACTTTATTCGTCGAATTTAATAAGGTTAAACAGGTCGTCTGAAACGGCGGACGACCTGTCTAGATAATAAAGAAAGGAAAACGATGAGTGGTATGCATCCTGAAATGATACGGGCGGAAATCAAAATGAAGGGACTGTCGCTTGCCGATGTGGCTGCGATGGCAGGTATAGGCGAAAGCACAGTGCGTCAGGCTTTGAGAAAGCCGTCGACTGCCGGCGAGATGGCGATTGCGAAAGTGTTGGGCAAGCCCTTGTATGAGCTGTGGCCTGAACGGTGGACGAAAGACGGGCGGCGCATCCGCCCCCGCTATGCTTATTTATATAAAGAGGCGGCAGCATGAAAACGCATTATTCGATTTCCGAGTTATTGGAAATGAACTTGGAAAAATTTCCTAAGACGAACAGAGCAATCTTATATAAGGTTGAACGAGAGAAGTGGTCTTTTATTGAAGCCTCTTGTCAGGGTGGGAAAAACGGCAAACGCCGCGAATATGCACCGCCCCCAGAGGTGTTGAAACTGATTCAGGCGAAGAAGCTGAACGAGGTTTTGGGCGGTTTGTCAGATTTGCCCGCCCCCCTGTCTTCTTATGAAGAAAAAGGCGGCGAGGAGGCGGGGCTGCCCTCTCCCGATGTGCGAGGGGGACAGCTTACCATCGGCGTTGCGGACGGCTCGACGGAGCAACAACGGCTGTGCGAATCGGCACGACGCGGGGTTTTGTCTGCGGTCGAGCTGGTAATGGCGGAATCGGGTGTGTCGAAGGAGGCGGCGATGACGACTGTTTTGACGCAGGCGAAGATGCCTGGCTTCGAGCATATTGCGAAGCTGTTTTCTTTGGCTGCCGACGGGCGCGGCGGCGGTGGGAAGCTGCCGAGCGTACGGACCATCAAGAGGTGGTTTGCGGCGCGGGAATCTAACAGCCTCGCGCCGAAATCTAGAACCGAGGATATGAACGTCCCGTCTTGGCTGCCGGTGTTTTTGGAATGCTACCGGCTGCCGATGAAGCCTTCTGTTTCTGAAGCTTACCGCTTGTTTGTGAACAGGCTGGAGGCTTTGCCCTCTCCCCAACCCTCTCCCACGGGGAGAGGGGGCGATGTGCCGAGTATCCATCAGGTGCGCCGGTGGTTGGGCAAGCTTGGCAATGTGGAGCGTGAACGCGGACGACGCGGCGCGCGGGATTTGAAAAATATCCTGCCGCACAAACGGCGCGATTTCCTGCACTTGAAACCTGCCGCCATCTACACCGCCGACGGTCATACGTTTGATGCGGAGGTGTTGAATCCGTTATCGGGGCTGCCGTTCAGACCTGAAATTACGACGGTTTTGGACGTTGGCACAAGACGGTGTATGGGCTGGAGCGTGGGGCTGGCGGAAAGCCGGTTTACCGTGCTTGAGGCTTTAAGCCACGCGAGCCGCGCGGCCATCGGTGCGCTTTGGTATGTGGACTGGGGTCGTGGCTTTGAAAACTTGATGATGACGGATGAGGCAACGGGTCTGATGGGCAGGCTGGGTATGACGATGACGCATTCGCGGGCTTATAACTCGCAAGCGAAGGGCGCGTCGGAACGCAGCCATAATATTTTCACACGGGCGGCGGCGAACCTGCCGTCTTTTGTGGGAAAAAATATGGACGACGAGGCGCGGCAGAAGCTGTTTAAGTTGTCGCGTAAGGAAGTCCGCCTGCACGGGAAGATTTTGAATTCGCCGATTCCTACTTGGGATGAGTTTAAGGGCTATATCGAACGGGTGGTGGACGAATATAACGACCGACCGCACCGTTCGCTGCCTAAGTTTACCGACCGCGATGGCAAACGCCGGCATATGTCGCCTAATGAGTTTTGGGCTTTGAAGGTGGCGGAGTTTGGCGAGCCGCCGAGAGTGTCGCCGGAGGAGGAAGGGTATTTGTTCCGACCGCAGGTGATGCGCACGGTACGGCGCGGAGAGGTATCGCTGTTCAGCAATACTTATTATTCCGCCGAACTGATGGAGTTCAACGGCGAAACGGTCAGGGTCGGCTACGACGTGCAGGACGCGCTTTGGGTTTGGATTTACGACGATGTCGGCCGCCTTATCTGCAAAGCGGAATGGCATGGAAATTCGACGGATTATATGCCTGTCAGCGTCTTGGAGCGCGCGGAAGACAAACGCAACGACGAGCGTCTGAAACGCAACGAGCTTCAACAACAAAACATCCTGAAAGAACGCCGCGTACCGACCATCGAACATCAGGACTCGGTCAATATCGGGGGGATGGTGCTGGATATGGGTCAAATCAAGGCTAAGGCTGCCGCATTGGCAGCACGCCGAAACCGTGAGGACGATTTAACGGTCGAGGCTGTGGCAGTGAAGACGGTGGAAATGCCGTCTGAAACGGAAGCTGCTGCGGGATGGTCGGTACCGTCCGAAGCATCGGAGCGGTTTGCGCTGTATCAGCGTCTTTGCGGTCAGACGGATTTGCCGCCGCAGGCGCAAAGATGGCTGGAGCGGTATCCGCAAAGCAATGAGTATAAGGCGTTGTCCAAACGGGCGATGCTGGCTTGATTTCAGACGACCTTTCGGGGTTTTAAACAAGGTTTATTCACTAATTTAAAAGGATTTTAAAAATGAAAATTGCAAATATCAACAATCTGTCTTTGGTCTCCGTTGCGATGGAGCGTTTGGTTAACCGTCAGGACGGTTTGCCGGGTTTGGGTGTGTTGTACGGCCCTTCGGGTTTCGGTAAGACGACGGCGACGGTGGCGGTGGCGAATGAGACACGAGCTTACTATGTCCAGCTGCGCAGCGCATGGAGCAAAAAGACGCTGTTGGAAAAAATCTGCTTCGAGATGGGCTTGCCGCCTGCCCGGACGGCGGCGGGTTGTTTGGATGTGATCTGCGAACAGTTGGCCGCCAGCCAACGTCCGTTGATTTTGGATGAGGCGGACTATTTGGTTACGCATAAGGGATTGGTCGAGCTGGTGCGCGACATCTACGAGGGCAGCCAAGCCCCGCTGATGTTGGTGGGCGAGGAGATGTTGCCGACCAAGCTGAAGAAATTCGAGCGTTTCCACGGTCGCGTGTTGGCTTGGGTACCTGCGCAGCCTGTCGATTTGGCAGACGCGGAAGAGTTGGCGAAGGTTTACGCACCTGATTTGACGTTTGAAAAAGATGCGCTGTCTTATTTGGTGGATTTGGCGCACGGCTCGGTACGCCGCGTAACGGTCAATTTGGTCAATCTGTTGGAGCTTGCCAACCAGCAAGGCTTGGATACGGTAACGCGCGAGGTTTGTGCGAAAGCCGATCTGTACAAGGGCGAAGCACCTAAACGCGGGGTCAAATTATGAGCGTGACGACATTGACGAAGCCCCGCAACCGCCGACAAGAGATTTGGAACTGTCTGCGGGGCAATAAGGACAGGCTTCAGACGGTCTCTGAAATCGCCAAAGCCTGCCAACTGAGCGGGAATACGGTGTACACGTATCTGAAAGCTCTTAATAAAGGCGGGTTTGTGTCGATACAGAAGGGTTCGGACTTTTGCAGCCCGTACGGATACCGACTGGAGCGGGATGCGGGTGTGGATGCGCCCCGCTTGTCTGATGACGGTCAGCCGGTGAAATGTCCGGTAACGGAAGCCTTGTGGCGAACGATGCGGATTTTGAAAACCTTTGACTTGGACAGCCTGACGGCCCACGTCAATATGACACACCCTGTCAGCCGCAGTATGGCCAAGGTTTATGCTCAACACCTTGAAGCAGCGGGTTATCTGAAAAATACGGGCAACGCTCGGAAAAAATCGTTTGTCCTTTTGAAGAATACAGGGTCGAAAGCACCGCAGCTGCTGGCTGTCAGAGAGGTGTACGACCCAAATATAAACGAAATTGTATTAAGGGAGGTTCCTGATTATGAATAAAAAAGATTATATGAAAGAAGATTGGTACGCGGTTTTGAAGGAAGAGGTCGAGAAAGACGGACTGATGAAGACTGCGGCAAAACTCCGATACAGCGCGACAAGCATCAGTCTGATTTTGAACGGCAAATACAACGGCAAGCCTGACAAAGTTGCTGCGAAAGTGGCGGATGTATTTCGCAAGGTGATGTGTCCGTTTGAAGGTCGACGGATGGAACGAGCCGAATGTATTGAAATCTCTCTCTCCCCCGCTCCGACGCATAACCCTATCAAAATGCAGCACTGGCGGGCATGTCAAAAGTGTGAAATTAAACCATGCGAAAAGCGTAAAAAGGTTGGCTGAAATGAGACACGAATATGCGGTACACGCCGGAGTCTATGAGGACACTTGGCACGATTATGAAACCCATAAACGGCGGAAGATTTGGCGTGCGGATATACGCGGCAAGCGGAAAGAAGGCTTCGCATGGTTGCAAATCCGCCGACTGCGGAAACGCTTCGAGAGCAAAGAGGAAGCCAAGGAATGGGCGGCGCAGGTTAAGGCGGATTGGGTGCGCAATAATTTTTTTGCCTTAAGAAAATATTAAGTAATTGATTTATAAGGAAATAGGAAAATGTCTAATTTGTTTTGCGAACGGAAAACCAAGTGGATCGGTTTGGCTTTTTGGTTGTTGTTTTGGGCGGTTTTGGTGGGAACGATGCTTCACAGCTGCTCTAAGCCGGTGGTGTCGGCGGCGAAGTTGGAAATGTCACGCCGCGAGCGGATGGCGGACTTGGAGGCTCAAGCCTTGGGCGAGCAATACGAGTCGATGAGTACGGAGGAAAAAATGAAGGGGATTGTTTATGAGCGATAAGCCATTGAGCCCTACGGCGAAACAAGAGGCTTTGGATCGGGCGGTAAAGGAAATCCGCGCGAAATATGGTGATAAGGCGATTTTGAAAGGATGTGTGAAATGAGTTTCGGACGACGTAATACGGATTGGCAGGCTTGGGGACAACACCGCAGGCGTACGACGGCGCGAATGGCGCAAAAAAGCCGGGAGCGTGAAATCGAAGAATATCAGGCGCGTTTCAGACGGCCTGTTGACAAGAAGGAGGAGAAAAAATGATTTGGTTTGTTGTCGGATTGGCGGTGTTGGTGCTGCTGGGGATTTGGCTTGAAATGCTGGCCCGAATCGTCGTGTTGCACATGACAGGTAAATGGCATGACGACAATTAAAACGGTAAGTCGTTGATGTTGCTCTATATTTTTTTGCCTTATTGAAAATATAAGATGTTGATTTAAAAGGATTTAAGAAATGAATCAAAAAGAAATTACCGAATGGATCGAAGACCGTGGCGAGCTGATGCTCATGAAGAAGGACGGCGAGGGATTTGTGATTGCCGCGCGTGCGCCGGACGGGATGTGGAAAACGGCGGAGGCGGAAACTTTGGCTCGGGCGATAACTTTATGGGAGGAAGCGTGATGAAGGTATTAGACCCGTGTTGCGGCAGCCGGATGATGTGGTTCGATAAAAATAACCCTGAAGCTGTTTTCGGCGATAAACGCAAAGAAATCCATCTACTGAAAGACCGGAAATATCTGCGCAAACTGGAAATTAATCCCGATGTGGTTATGGATTTTACAAATATCCCTTTTCCTGACAACACGTTCGCAGTAGTGGTTTTCGATCCGCCTCATTTACAAAGAGCGGGAGAAAAATCTTGGCTTGCAAAAAAATACGGGGTGTTGGGCAATGAGTGGAGAGAAGATTTTCGTAAAGGGTTTGCTGAGTGTTTCCGGGTATTGCGTCCTGACGGCATATTGATTTTTAAGTGGAGTGAAAATCAAATCCCTGTGAAAGAGATTCTTGCTCTGACTAACGTAGAACCACTTATTGGGCACGTTAGCATGAAGCATAAGCAAAACCAAACACAGACACATTGGATAACGTTTTTGAAGGAAGAAGCGTCATGAGCATTGGAATGATGATTTATCTCTTGATCTGCGGGCTGATTGGTTTGGCACTGGTGGTTTTGGCACTGATGAGCCTGATTGAAAACTGGTTTAAGCAGCGGACTAAAGCTGTTGTTTTGGATGCCTGCGGTATGTTTTTTGGGTTGATTGTTGTCCTTGTGGCGTTTTTGGCGATTCTTGGGGTGGTTAAATGATTGAAATCAGAAGTAAAAACTTTGTTGCGTACAACGCGAGTGAAAGTGTTTTGGAAAGCATCATCAAGGATGTTTTCACGGGGGCGATGTTAGGGTTTTGTGTGTATATCAGCCATTGGTCAGCCTCAGTGTTTTGGACATTTATCAGCGGTTTGATGTTTTTGTCTTATCTGGGCATTAAGTTGGGCAGGTTGATGCGTGACAAGCAAACTAAGTTTGAAACTTGGTCAGAGTTTAAGACATGGATCGATAAACAAGCTGAACTTGAAAATCACTTGGCAGGTAATGTTCAAATCGTAAAAGGCAATGGAAATGTACAGGCTGGTGGCGATGTTTGGAAGGATAAACAATGAACATCAAATGCCCGAACTGCGGGGCGGTGCATAGTCTGGACAGCTTAATCAACGATGCCGACGCATCGTCTGTATTGCGGGCTGTGTTGGAGATGGATGCTGAAATGGGCAAGGCGGCGATACGGTATATCGGTTTGTTCCGCCCCGCCAAGTCCCAGCTCTCTTGGGCGCGTACCGCGAAACTGCTGAATGAGTTGCTGCCGATGATTAAGGCACAGGAGGCGGCACGCGACGGGGTTTGTTTCCCCGCTCCTACCGAGGCTTGGATTCACGGTTTTAATGAAACCGTTAATGCCCGCGACCAAGGCCGTCTGAAACTGCCCTTAAAGTCGCATGGTTATTTGCTGGAGATTATCAGCCAGTGGCAGGGTTCGGGGGTGCCCTCTCCCCAGCCCTCTCCCACGGGGAGAGGGGGCGAAGGCGGCGCACCGTCCAAGCTGCGGCAGGGTGTGGCAGCCTTGGGCGAATGGGCAGGAGAAGATTGGGCGAAACGAGAAATCGCTTCAGGTTTTACATTGCTTGCCGCGCTCAATCTACCCAACCGACCGGCAGCGCAGGATATGCCGGTAGTTGCGGAAATTTGGTATCGGAAACTGATGGAGAAAAAAGAAATCGTCTCGCCGGAGTATGACCCGATACGGATTCAGACGGGGTTTAAGGTATTGCAGGCGGCGGAAACATGGCCGCACCCCGCCGAACTGCTCCGCAACCTGCCGCCACGGTTGATACCAAGGGCGATGCTGGCAAAGCCCGCGCCGGATAAGGAAAAAGGCCGTCAGAAAATGGCGGAAGTGAAAGATGTTTTAAACAAGAAAGGTAAGTGAAATGAAAGAGTATGTTTTTAAAATCATTGCGGAAAATGGGAAGTGTCGCGTCGAGTTGCCCGAAATCAAGATAAACGGTGAGTATCAAGCTCCCGACCTGATGGCTGCGTTGACAACGGAATTTTTAGACAGCGTATGCAGTGATGCCGCCCGAGATACGGAAGGATTTATCAAGGCTGCTGTCACTAATTTAAAAGCATTGCAACTGGCAAGACAGTTGAGAGATGCAGACCGAAAAGTAAACTAAGAAAGGAAAAAGAAAATGGCTAAAGTCATTATTACCATTAAAGATAGTACCAAAAGCTTATTTGATTTTGAAATCAAAGGATTGGGAGATGATAGTGAAAAAACTCCTGCAATCTTTGCCGGACATGCTGCAGCAGGCTATCTGAGAAAAAGGCAAACAGCACTCCACGAGAATTTTTTAAGTCAAATTTTACGAGACTTATCAGATCAAGATTAAAGGAAAACATCATGATTGAACCGCATGAGTACCGTCTATTGGACGAATATTTAGAGCAAGACTGGGATGCCTTTATCAGTTTTGCTGAGACTAAAGGATTTGAAGCAAGCGAAGTATATCAACTACTCAACAAACTGGAGGAAAAAGCAAATGGCTAAAACCCGAATCAAACAACCCGCTATCGAAGCGGCACAAGACAAAGCGGAAGTTACTGCGTTTATCCGTAAAATCGGCGATTTGCAGCGCGAAGTCAAACGCCTGGAAACCGAAGCCGGAGACAAAAAAGCGGTCATCGAAGAAGAATATGCCGCCAAAGCTGCGCCGATGTGTGCCGAAATCATGAGCCTGACCGAACGTGTGGCCGCATACTGCGAGGCACATAAGGACGAGCTGACGGAAAACGGTAAAACCAAAACTGTGGACTTTACCACCGGCCTGATTAAATGGCGCATCCGTCCGCCATCCGTCAAGGTAACGGGCGTGGCTGCCGTCTTGGCGTGGCTCTCGGAGAAATCCGCCTTTGCCGAGTTTGTCCGCACAAAAAAGGAAATCGACAAAGATGCCATCCTGAATCAAAAAGAGCGTTTTTCAGACGGCCAAGTGCCGGGGATTAAGATTGTGTCGGGGCTTGAGGATTTTGTGATTGAGCCTACTGAGCAGGAGTTGGCGTAGAAGTGTTTTAAAGTCTTTAACAGGGGATTTAACAACAGTTTTAACAAGCTGTTTAAATCTTCTGTTAAATTTTTACAATAAACCATATATTCCAATATTTCCAAATATTTTTAATATAAAACACAATATGTTGTTTTTTCATGATGTAAGGTGGTAAGTAAATCCCGTCCGTTAGAGTTCGCTGGCGTTCACTAGGGTTCGCTTTATTTGAATGAATGTATTAGAATTATAAGAAGATTAACTTCGTTATTAACAAGTGATAGAAGGAAAGATGATGAAAATTACTAGACCAGGAAAAGCACTGCTGGCCGGATTCATTTCGTCTTTCGGCCTGATTGCAGCATCTACTGATGCTCCAGTCAAAAACAAACAAAAGAATGACCGTCAAGCATTAACAAACGATTGGTTGAGTATAGGCAGCGATTTTAGAAAAGCAGTCAAAAAGGTAAGTGCGACACGATGAACAATGAAGATGAATTAAAAAACCGCTCGACAGATACGGGCGGTTTGGTTTTTCCAGCACAAGAAGAGCAAGAGCTCTTAGAAAAAATAGAAGACCGTCCACGCTTAATTCAACAGATTATTGCCCGTCATCATCAGGGGCCTTTGCCTACCCCTGAAGACATGGTAAGTTACAATAACATTATTCCGAATGGTGCAGAGCGGATTATGCAAATGGCGGAAAAAGAGCAGTCTGCACGCTTACAATTTGAGACAAAGGATCAGGAAGAACGGTTTGAGTATCTAAAACAAGAGCAAAATATTAAAAAACGTGGGCAATGGTTTGCCTGTTGGTCAATTATTGTTTTTGCCTCTATTTCCGTTTATTTGATTTACAGCGGTTCGCCTACAGCAGGCGCGTTGTTGATGGGAGCTTCTCTTGCTACTGTAGTTTTGGCTTTTATTGCCGGACGTGGTCAGACGAAAGAATAAAATAGGGAATGATTAAAGGCCGTCTGAAATGGGGTTTAAAACCTGTTTCAGGCAGCCTTTTTGTTTGTAGTCATATTGCGTATAATCAAACAACATTTTGACTATATCATATGAGGATAAATCATGAAGAAACTATTAATTGCCTGCGTAACTTTGGCTTTGGTGTCGATGCCTTTAACTGTACAAGCTAAGGGCCGTCAGCCTTGTTCGGGTAAAAAAGGCGGTGTGTCGCATTGTGCGGGGGATAAGTTTGTATGCCAAGACGGCAGTATTAGTAAATCAAAACGTATTTGTGGCCGTTAATTAAGGTTTTGAAATTTTGGCTGTCTGAATTATTCAGACGGCCTTTTTTGTGCCTATCAGTTTCGCAAAAAAAAACATCGACTTAATACTATATATTGTATTTTATTGGTATAATATTCGCTAATTTATACTATATGTTGTATTGGAGAAATAATGCGCCGGGCGTTGATTGCGAAAATTAAGATTGCTCAAAAGGAGCTGGGCTTGGATGACGGTACCTATCGCGCGGTGTTGGAGCGCGTGACGGGCAAGCGGTCGTGTACTGAGTGCAGTATCCCTGAGCTGGAGCGCGTGGTCGAGGATTTGCGCCAGCATGGGTTTCAGCCGAAAAAGACAGCAGGCCGACGGCCGAACCGCCGCTCTTCCGCCGACCCGATGATGCGCAAAATCGAAGCCCTGCTGCTGGATAACGGCTGGACTTGGAATTATGCGCACGGTACGGCGAAAAAAATGTTTAAGGTTGACCGCGTGGAATGGTTGTCCGACGGCAATATGCACAAGCTGGTGGCGGCGTTGCAGATTGCGGCGAACCGAAGGAAGAAGGAGGAATAGGAATGAGTGTAAGTTGGGAAATGACAGAGCAGGACTTTGAGGATGTGAAACATCTTCTGCCGCAGAGCGTGGTAGCGATGATTACGGTCATCGGGCTTGAAGCGGCGTTTCACATGGTCAAGGTTTGGGGCGGGACGAATTACCCGATTTCCAATCGCCGCCGCAATACGCGCCAGAGCCGTATCTTACACGCACAACTGGTCGAGGACATTGGTGAGGAGGCTGCGGGACGATTGGAGCGAGCTTATGCCGGTCAGCCTTTCTTGGCCATTCCGCGCTGCTGGGACGCGATGCGCGAACTGCGCAACCGGTTCATCCGCCGCCAGTATGATGCGATGAGCGCGGAAGGTTTGAGCGATTTGTTTATTGTGCGCGAGCTGGTGCTGGCTCATCGGCTGTCTACGCGCAATATACGATACATTTTGAAAGAGGCCGACCGCGAGGCGGCGGCAAGAGCGCAGACGGATTTATTTGTAGCTTGATTGTGTTGTGTGTTTCTTGTGAGTGGACCTTTGCCCTGCTTTTTGCAGGGCTTTTTTTTGTCTGCGGAACAGTAAGTGCATTTGTGCCGACCGTCTTATGCCATCTGAAAAGGTTAAATAAGGTTTTAAAAATAAATTGTGATTTGATTTTCGGAGATGTTTATGGGCAAAACTGTAACTTTAACCGCCGGCCACAGCAACACCGACCCGGGCGCGTGCAACGGCTCCGACCGTGAGGCGGACTTGGCGCAGGATATGCGCAACATCGTGGCATCTATCTTGCGCGATGACTACGGCTTGACCGTTAAAACCGACGGCACGGGCAAAGGCAATATGCCGCTGCGCGAAGCTGTAAAGCTGATTCGCGGCTCGGCAGTGGCGATTGAGTTTCACACCAACGCAGCCGTCAGTAAGGCGGCGACAGGCATCGAAGCCCTGTCCACGCCAAAAAACAAACGCTGGTGTCAGGTGTTGAGCAAGGCTGTTGCGAAGGCAACCGGCTGGAAACTGCGCGGCGAAGACGGCTTTAAGCCCGACAATGCCGGCCAGCATACGCGTCTGGCGTATGCGCAGGCAGGCGGCATTGTGTTTGAACCTTTTTTCATAACCAACGACACTGATTTGGCCTTGTTTAAGGCTACTAAATGGGGCATCTGCCGCGCGATTGCGGACGCGATTGCGATGGAATTGGGAGCGGCGAAGGTATGAAAAAGTCTTTGATTGCTTTATCTATTGCCTATTGGGCAAAGTTGAAAAACGGTTTTGGCGTACCGCTGTTACCTGAAATCCAAATCACGCCAAGCCCTGTTCGGGTAGGCTCTTTGAAACAACATCCGAGCCTGCGCTTGGGTAAATCAGGCGTGGCGGCAGCCAAACGCGCAGCGCGTAAACGCAAGAATCGTCGTTAATCATGGGACAGGTTGAGTTTTACGAAAAGATGATTGAGCTATGGTCGGCCAAAAGCCGCGAGGCAAGCGAACAGGCAGACTTGGCTGCGTTCGAATTTGCGGAGGGCGAACTGGCCAATTATCAGGAAATGCTGAAACGGCACCTGCAAACCAAAAGTGTGGAATAGCAATGCGTATTTTGGATATTTTTAAAAACCCGGCGACAGGCAATGTGTCGCACTCGAAACTGTGGGCAAACGTTGCCTGCGCGGCGGGGACGTTTAAGTTTGTGATGTTGCCCGACCCGTCGGCGGAAATTTGGGCGGTGTATTTGGGCATTGTCGGCGGATATGCGGTGGCACGCTCGTTTGTCAGCGTGAAACGTCAGGAGGTCGAGAATGAATCTCGTGAAACTGCTGGCGAATAACTGGCAACCGATTGCCATCATCGCACTTATCGGCACGGGCTTGGCTGTGTCGCACCATCAAGGCTACAAGTCGGCTTTTACGAAGCAGCAGGCGGTCATCGACAAGATGGAAAAAGACAAGGCGCAAGCCCTGCTGTTGTCGGCTCAAAACTACGCCCGCGAGCTGGAACAGGCACGCGCGGAAGCTAAAAAATATGAAGTCAAGGCACACGCCGTCGGCATGGCTTTGGCGAAAAAACAGGCGGAAGTCAGCCGTCTGAAAACGGAAAATAAAAAGGAAATCGAAAATGTCCTTACTCAAGACCGTAAAAATGCAAGCGGTAATTGTATTGACGGCTTTGGCTCTCACGGCCTGCAGCTCTACAACCGCGCCCTCGGCTACGGAAATTAAAGTTGTCGAAAAGGCGGTCATGCCGACACCGCCTGCCGCGTTGATGGTCGCGCCGGTGCGCCCGAATCCGCCGAAAGACGGCAAGACGGCCACGCTGTTGGAACACGCCGCCGAGTTTGGCGGCTATGTGGCAGAGTTGGAAAACCAAAATCAGGCTTGGCGCGATTGGGTCAACAGTCAAGCGGCAGTTGACGGTTCGGAGGGCGCGCGATGACGACTTATCGTGATTTGGTACAACGCACGGTCGCCTGCCGCCATGCGGACTTGGAATTGGGCTTAAGCCGCGCACGCGAGCAAGAGCCGTTTGTCATTCATGTTTCCGACCTGTTGGATAAGGCAGGCATTGAGTACGCAGTGCGTATGGATAAGGATTTTCAGACGACCTTTTGTGTGGAGTTTTCGGCGACCGCCCCTGCTGATGTGATTGGTATTTTGCGTAAATATTACTCAGTCTTTTTTGACGGCCAAAAGGTCGAGGCGGCGAGCCGAAATCCCGAAGGCTATGCGGTGCGTATCGTATTCGGCGATGTGCCGGTTTAAAGGGGTTTTAAATGGACTTTGAATTTGGTTTTAAAACCTTGTGGCCGATTGCAACGGCGGCGTTTTGGTTTTGGGTCAACGGCATTTCGGGTCGCCTGAAAGAGGCGGACAAGCGCATCGACGACCTTAAAGAGGAGCTACACAATGTCAAGCTCTCCTATCACACCAAGCAGGACGCCAAGGCAGACAGCACTAATATTGCGGCGGCCTTGGAACGAATTGAAAACAAGTTGGAAAAAGTAAACGAAAAACTGGACAGGAAAGCGGACAAATCATGAGCGACCCGATTTTGGAAGCCTTGGCGCGTATTGAAAACAAGACTGATCAAACTCTGAAAAATCAGAAGGAAATGCAGGCGGAAATTGCACAAATCCGCCAAGACACGAAACGCACGGCCATTACATTCGGCGCGATCGGCGGCGGCGTGATTACGGTCGGCTGGGAATTGCTTAAAGCGAAAATGGGACTGTAATTATGGCTCACCCGCAAGAAATCCGTGAAAAGTTACGCCGGCTCTATGTGAGCGGCGAGCAAACTTTGGAAACGGCGGCCTTGATGTGCGAAATCCCGCAGGCCACTGCGCGTGCGTGGAAACGTGCGGATAAGGAAAAAGGCGACGACTGGGATAAGATGCGCGCCGCCTACACTTTGGCCGGCGGCGGTATTGAGGACTTGAGCCGTGCGATGTTGGCCGGTTTTATGGTGCAGTACAACAGCACGATGACGATGCTGCAGGATTCGAGTACCGAAGATTTGCCGCCATCGGACCGTGCGAAGCTGTTGGCCAGCCTGGCCGATGCGTTTACCAAAACCGTATCAGCCAATGCCCGTGTGATGCCGGAAACGTCAAAACTGGCGACGGCTTTGGAATTGATTGAGTTCTTGATGGCGTTTGTGCAAGAAAAACACCCCAAACATTTGCCTGCCTTTGTGGAGGTATTGGAGCCGTTTGGGGCGGAAGTGGAGAAGAAGTTTGGATAAAGAACCTTTGTTGATTAGTTTTTCCGGTGGTCGCACCAGCGCGTACATGACACATCTGATTATGAATAATCTTGGGTTGTTTACTAATTACACCCCATTTATTGTCTTTGCCAATACGGGCTGCGAACACGAACAAACGCTTGAGTTTATACATCAATGTGAGACAGTGTTTGGCTGGCCGGTAGTATGGTTGGAAGCGGTGATTAATTCTGAACATGGCAAGGGTACTCGGCATAAGGTGGTCAATTTTGAAATAGCATCAAGAAATGGCGAGCCTTATCAGGCGATGATTGCAAAATATACGATACCTAACGTATCCAACCCGCATTGCACAAGAGAACTAAAACTGGCAGTTATAAATTCGTGGGCGCGTGAGAAATTCGGTACGGCAGCCGTTGATACAGCTATTGGTATCAGAGTTGACGAATCGAGACGCATTAAGGCAGATGCTGTCCAAAGAAAAATTATTTATCCATTGGTAGATATATGGCCGTCTGAAAAGCAAGATGTTTTAGATTTCTGGAAAAAACAGCCTTTTGATTTAAACATCCCCGAATATTTAGGCAACTGTGTCTGGTGTTTTAAAAAGTCGGATGCCAAGTTACTTAATGCGTTAAATGATGCCTCCGAATACTTTGAATTTCCAAAAATGATGGAGCGGCTATATCCGAACGGTAGAGATGGCTCGCCCGTTTTTTTCTTTCGTCGGCATCGTACCGTTTCCGACCTTGAAAAATTAAAAGAAATTGTTGAACCAACAGTAAGTTATACCCATCAAGGTGGATGTTCTGAATCGTGCGAATTTTTACAGGCTGTCTGAATGAAGAACAAAGATTTCCTCAAATCCCTGTCCGTCCTTGCTGCCAGTCTGCGCCAAGTCATCGAAGCGGAAGTGGACGGCTTTGATGCGTCGCCCAAGGCTATTGCTGCACGCCGTACCAAGGTATTTGACCCGGTAGGCGGTTACGAATATTTCGTAAATACCTACTTCCCCCATTATATCCGCTCGCCTGAGAAATCCGAACTGCATGCGTTTTTATTCAGCCGTCTGCCGGAGATTATCCGCTCCCCCAAAGGGGAAAATGAGGCGGTGGGTGCGCCGCGCGGCGAGGGTAAATCGACGCAGGTTACCCAGCTGTTTACGCTGTGGTGTATTGTGACCGGCCAAAAACATTATGCCGTTATTGTGATGGACAGCATAGACCAGGCATACCCGATGCTCGAAGCCATCAAGGCGGAATTGGAATTTAATCCGCGCCTGAAAACCGACTTCCCAGAAGTGTGCGGACAAGGCCGTGTATGGCAGGCCGGTACGATTGTTACGGCCAATGACGTTAAGGTGCAAGTGGCCGGTAGCGGTAAAAAGCTGCGCGGTTTGCGTCACGGCCCTTACCGTCCTGACTTAACTGTTTTGGACGATATTGAGAATGACGAGCAAGTCCGCAATCCCGAACAGCGCGACAAGCTCAATGCGTGGCTGACTAAAACGGTATTGCCTCTGGGCGGGGTCGGCCAGAAATACGATGTGATCTATATCGGCACGATTTTGCATTACGACAGCGTACTGAATCGCACTTTAAATAACCCGTTTTGGCACGGTATTAAGTTTAAGGCGATGAAACGCTGGCCCGACCGCATGGATTTGTGGGACCGCTGGGAGGAACTTTTCCGCAACGACGGCGAGACGGTGGCCGAGGCGTTTTATCTCGCCAACAAAGACGAGATGGAGCGCGGCGCACAAACAAGCTGGGCGGCTCGCGGCGTACTCGCGCTGATGAAAATCCGCGCCCGCGACGGCCATGCGACATTTGACAGTGAGTACCAAAACGACCCGGTCAGCGGCGAAGATGCGCCGTTTGCCGAAAACATCAAATACTGGTCGGAATTGCCGGACGATTTGGTGTACTACGGCGCGCTCGACCCGTCATTGGGTAAAGCGGGCGCGGGGCGTGACCCGTCGGCGATTTTGGTCGGCGGTTATCAGAAATCAACAGGCCGTCTGTTTGTAACCGTTGCCCAAGTCAAAAAACGCCTGCCCGATTTGATTATCGAGGACGTGATCCGCATCCAAAAAGAGGCGCGGGTCAAGCCGGTATTGTGGGTGGTGGAGACGGTGCAATTCCAAGAGTTTCTCAAGGACGAGTTGATTAAGCGCGGGGCGCGTTTGGGTGTGCATATTCCGGTGCGCGGTATCAAGCCGTCATCGGACAAGATGTTGCGGATTGAGACCTTACAGCCACATATGGCAAACGGGCTGATTTTGCTCAACCCCGACCAAAAGACGCTGATTAGCCAGTTGCGTCACTTCCCGAAAGCCGACCACGACGATGGCCCCGATGCGTTGCATATGCTGTGGATGGCGGCAACGACGGGCAATGTATCAAACAGAGCGCGGGCGATTGATTTGCCTGTGCCGATGTTGGAGATTTAACAATGTGTGATGGAAAACGTATAACCGCTCGTGAAAAAGAGCTGACAGAGGATGTTGAGTACCTCGAGCGTGGTTTGGATAAAGCGATTGCACATCTGCAAGAGGTTGTCTCCTGCTATAAGGCTGGGCGGCTATTAAATCTACATTTTATTGTCGCTGGAATTGAAGGTTTTTTGGCGGCCCGTGGCGAAGAGTATTGATTTTAAGGTCGTCTGAAAACGGTTTCAGACGACCTTTGGAGTAAGAAAATATGTTCGGATTGATTAAAAGCGCAACGCGAAAAACCGCCATCAAGACATTGACGAGCGCGACCGAAGATGCGCTGGAAAGCCTGTTTTCCAATATGGAGGGCACGGACGCGCTGCTTTCGCGTCTCGGCGTGGACAGACAGCAGGCATTGGACGCGGTGGTAAGCGATGACGAGGTGGCTGCCTGTTTGGAGGATTTGCATTCCGCCATGCAGAACAAGGCGTGGCGCATTTATGGCGAGGACTTGAATGACGATGACAAAGACCGCTTGTGGAAAACGCTGAAACGCCATCTGCCCGCACTTGCCGAAATCGTGTTGACGGCGCGTTTGGGCGGCTATGGTGTCGGTCGGTACGTTTATCAGCCCGAACCCGACGGCTTTTTGACGATTAAGCATATCAGCAACAAAAGCGGCGAATTGGCGAAATACGTTCCCTACCGCGACGGCTCGCTGGTGTATCGCGGCACCGGCGGCGAGGAAGCCTGCAATACGGACGTGCTGTATCTCTTTATTACCCACCGCGCCACTTCAACCAATCCTGCGGGCGAAATGGCGGCGGCGCGGCTTTATGCGCCGGTTGCGTTGCGTAAAAAAGGCTTTATTTATGCGGCACAATTCATCACGCGCTACGCCCAGCCTTATCTGATTGCCAAAATCCAAGCCAACAGCAACGACGACCACGACAGTTTCATGAGCCGTTTTTACCGTTTTGTGAGCGGCGGCGCATTGAGTATCGAACGCGAAGACGATGTGATGATGCTGCAAAACAGCGCGGACGGTCAGGCATTCCGCCGACTGGAAAACCTTGCCAATGCGCGTATCCAAAAAACGCTGTTAGGCAAAGTTAAAACCAGCGACCTTGAGACCGCCAGCCGCGCGAGCCAAGAGACCGAAGAAAACAATCGCGACGAGCGTATCGGCGCGTATCTCGCTCTGTTCTCCCGCGCTGCACAGCACTTTATCGACGCGCTCGTGATGGTTAACAATGCCTACGGCAAGCCGATTAATGCGCCCAAAGGCGTATGGTTTGAGTTTGAAGACGAAATCAAGGTCGATAAAACCCGCGCCGAACGCGACAAGATGTATATGGATACGGGGCAGCTCGTGTTGACCGAAACCTACTACCGCGACATCTTGGGCTTTGAGCCGGAACATTTCGAGCTGCGCGACCCGAAAGCGTCGTCTGAAAACCCTGCGCCCGCCAAATTCAGCCTGCGCTTGTCTGACGCTCTTGCCCATAATGCGCCCGATACGGCGGAGCAGGCAATCACCCGCCCGAAAATGGAAGCAGTGTTGGGTTTATTGGAAAGCTGCAAAGACTACGCGGAATTTGAGGCAAAGCTGTCCGAACTTGATTTGAGCAAGGGCGACAATCTCTTGATCCAGCGTTTGGTTTCAGACGGCCTTTCGGCTTGGGCTGACGGAGCGGGCGATGGACGGGATTGAATACAACTTCACGGGGCTGGTCGATAAAGCCGCTTTCGAGCATTTCAAGGCTAAGAAAATCCTGCCCGGGTTTTCGCATTACGACGTTTGGCTGTATCAGCACAGCCTTGCCTTTACCGTCGCCAAGATGATGGACGCGGATATGCTTGCGGAGGTCAAAGACGCCGTCGAATCCGCGCAGAAAAACGGTACGTCATTCGCCGATTTTAAAAAGCGTTTAAAACCGTATTTGATGGAGAAAGGCTGGTGGGGCGAGCAAGTGATGACCGACCCGCTGGACGGCGAGCCGAAATTGGTACAGCTCGGCAGCACACGTCGTCTGAAAACCATCTTTAATACCAATATGCAAACCGCCTTTGCAGCGGGGCAGTGGCAGCGGATTCAGGCAAATAAAAAAGCCCTGCCGTATTTGCGCTACAACCATTCCGCCGCCGGGCATCCGCGCGACAGCCATAAACGCTACTACGGCTTAGTCCTGCCGGTTGACCACGATATTTGGAAGGTTATCTTCCCACCCAACGGCTACGGTTGTAAATGTTCGGTGTCCTCACTGACCCGTCGGCAGGCGGAGCGCGAGGGTATCAGCGGCGAGCCTGATGTGGATATGGTTGAGTTTACCAATCCGCGCACAGGCAAAACGGTATTGATACCCGACGACATCACGCCGAGCTTCGCGCACAACCACGGCGACCGATTGGGCGCGATGGACGCGCTGTTTGGCGAGAAAAACGGCGAAGAGGCTCTGGCCGCCATGATTGCCGAGCGTGAGGCGTGGCTGGACAAGCGGTATAGCGTGCCGTCTGATAAAGTGGCGGTGTTGGCTTTGTCAGACAAGGTGTCGGAAAAAGAAGTGCGTAGGCTGACAAAAGAGCAGTCTGCCAACAATACCAAAGACCACGAAGCGAGAGCTGCGGCAGCGTGGCAGGCTGAAACGGGCGACAGGCTGGAAGTGTTCGATTTGGCGGTAGAAAAAGGCAAAGGACAAGCCGATTATCTGATTGTTTCAGACGACCTGCCCCGTGAGAAATGGGTAAAACTGGATTTTATGTTTACCGAAAATCCCGAACGTGCGGAATTGATGAACCGTTATTTTGCGCACACCGCCGACGCATGGAAAGGGAAGGTTGACAATATTCAAGAGCATTTCAACAAAGCCGATATTGTCCCGCTTGATTTACGCCATCTGAATGCGGCAAACCGGCATAAATTGTTGCAGTATGTGTTATCATTGCCGAAAGAACAGCGGGATAAAGTCCGCTTATTGGTAAAAATATCGGAGTAAGTCATGCCGTCTGAACTGTATGTCAGCCGCGAAGTAAAAGTATTTTTAGGCGGGAAAACCGCCCCGTCCGAATTGTTGGACTATCTGTACCCGCGTCTTGCCGAAATCGACAAGGAAGCAGCCGACCAAATGCAGGGCGAGTTTTCGGGCTGCGTATTTTCGATTGCGGATTTGTCCGCTGCGGCATTCGCCCGTGTGCGCGGATGGATACTTGAGGCAGCAGAAAAGTCCGAGTGGATTAAGCCGTACAAGTCCGAATTGAAAGCCGCGCTTGAAGCTGATCCGAGATTTAAACCTGTATAACCCGAAGGTCGTCTGAAACCGTTTCAGACGACCTTTTTTCATAACCGCCCAAATTTCGCGTTTAAGCGCGTTTTATCGGTCAGGATAGGCAAAGATATATCCGAGAGTTTAAATGCAATCTGACACGATTCTAAAGCGGTTTTAAAGTGGGTATTTTCATATTTTACGCATGAGGATTTTCAAAGGCCGTCTGAAACCTGATATTCGGGTTTTAGGCGGCTTTTGCATTTGGATTGGGAAGTGAAATCCTGCCGTCCGTCTTTTTGAACTTGGCAAGGCAAAATGGAGCAATGGATACGAACAACACCCCCCTCAAAATCAAATTGTCCGCCGCGCTGCCGGTTGCCCTGGCGACCGGTGCCGACAAGGTGCGTACTTTTAAAGGCATTGCCAATTCGGGCAAGCCCTTCGGCTACGGCGATTATCAGACAGTCGTCGATTTGGCCCAGCTGTCACACAAAGCGTCCGTCCCCGTCCTGTTGGAGCATTCTCCCGTCAAGATGGCGGGCGTGTGCAGCCTGTCGGTAACGGCGGACGGCCTGATTGCGGAAGGCAGTCTGTTGTCCAACGAGTTTGGCACGCAGATCGCCGAAGCAGCCGACCAAGGTTTCCCTTGGGAAATGTCGGTTTACGCGCAGGCGGAATCCTACGAGGAGCTGGCGGCGGGCGCAGTATTGTCCGTCAACGGCAACGAGGTAACCGGGCCGGCCGTCATCCTGCGCCGTTGTGCGATACGCGAGGTGTCGTTTACCGCCGTCGGCGTGGACGGCGAGACGGAGGCGGTGGTGTTGTCGGACGGCAGTCCATTGCCGGATATTTTTAAACAACCTTTGGAGTTATCTATGACACCCGAAGAAAAGCAAGCGTTTGACGACCTGAAAGCGGAAGTCGATACGCTCAAGGCTGAAAAAGCCGAAGCCGAGAAAAAGCTAAAAGAAGCCGAAGCGGCTGCCAAGAAAAACCAAGTCAAGGCGAAATTGTCCGCCGCCGGCTTTAAGGAAGGCGAAAACGGCAAGTTTGAAGGCTTGTCCGACGCAACCATGACCGTGCTTTTGTCTGCCGACATCGAAGCGGCAGAAGCCATGATTGCCGATCTAAAGCCGAAAGCCACCCAGTCTGCCGTACCACCCGCACTGTTGAGCGAAGGCGCAGGCAAAGGCGAATCCGAACACACCGGCGAGGCGGAGGGCAAATTCTCCGTCGCCAGCCACAAAGGCTTATTGGGAGGTTCTTATGTCTAAAGTCAAAACCGAAATCTTAGGCCCTGCTATTTCCGACTTTTTGAAATACGAAGCGACGCCGTTGACGCGTGTGGCTGTTGCTGCCGATGCCGGTACTAAAGCGGGTAGTTTTGTGACGTATCCGCTACGCAATAAAAAACTTGTTGCTTTAACAGATGAAGCTGATGGGAAAGTTATTGTTCAGCCGCTCAATTGCATCATTGAGTGTAAGGATATTTTTATCCAAGCTAAAGCTGCATTTCAGTCCGCCGCGGTTATGGAAAAAGAAGGTGACGCGTATGGGATTGTTTACGTCAACCTGCAGAAATTCGGCGCATCTGATGCTTAATTATTTGAAATAAGGAAAAAATATGCCTTTATCTGACAACAGCAAATTTGGCGTGCAGGCTTTGACCACCGCCGTCAACAAAATCGACCCGGGCGCAAGCCAAATCCGCGAATTGGGTATTTTCGAACCCGAATATCTGACCACCACCTACGCCGACATTGAGTTCCAAGACGGCAAAGTCCACTTGGTAGCCAGCAAAGAGCGCGGTACGGCCGGCCAGGCGGTCGAAAGTCCGAAACGCACCGTGCGTACCGTCAAAATCCCACACCTGCCGATTCATGACGTCATCCGCGCGGACGACGTGCAGAACCTGCGTGCTTTCGGCACAACCCAAGCCGCGACCGTCATGGACAAGGTCAACGAAAAGCTGGCCGGCGGCAAATCCGACCTTGAATACACCCGTGAGCACCTGATGCTCGGCGCGTTGCAAGGCAAGATTTTGGATGCGGACGGCAGCGTGATTTTGGACATCAATACCGATTTCAAAGTGCAGCGCAAAACACAAGACATCGAATTGTCGAAAGATACGACCAAAGTCGGCGCGGTATTGGACAAGCTCTTGTCCGAACAACGCCAAAAATTCAACGGTGCGCAAGTGCGCGGCTGGGTTGTCTATTGCGGCATGGAGTTTTTGAGTGCACTCAAAGAGCATAAGTCTATCTTCGAAGTGTACAAACGCTTTGACGAAGCACGCGCCTACCGCGAAGGCGATACGCTCAATCCGACCGAGTTTGTCCACAAAGGCATCCGCTTTATCGAGTATGCCAACCATTTCGGCAGCGACGCCGACATCGGTGCGGACAAAGCCATTCTGCTGCCGGTTGGCCGCAATCTCTACAAAGAGTATTTCGCGCCTGCCGACATGAACGCGACCGTCAACACCCGCGCCCTGCCGTATTACGCCAGCCGCGAGAAGTTGCAGCATGACAAAGGCTGGAGCCTGCATATGCAATCCAATCCATTGCCGATTGCGCTGCGCCCCGAGTTGTTGGCAACGCTGACTATGTCTTAAACGGATTTCAGACGGCCTTTAAGGCAGTTTTAAAGGCCGTCTGAAAACGGAGGACGGCATGATTACCATCCAAGACATGATTACCCGCTTCGGTGAGCAGGAAATGGCGGAGCGGTCGAATCATGAGAACTACGAAACCATAGACGAAGCGGTGATGGTGGCGGCAATTGCCGACGCGGAAGAAGAAGCGGCAAGCTACCTTCGGGCGGCGAAACTGTTTTTTACCAACGACACCGCGCCGCAGGTTTTGAAAATCAAAGTCTGCGACATCGCCCGCTACTACCTCTACGACGATGCGGTAACAGGTATTGTCGAAGAGCGTTATCAGTCGGCAATCGCTTGGCTGAAGATGGTCGTCAAAAATCCGAATATGCTGGACGAAAGCCGAGTATCGGATGACCGCAGACCGTCAACGTGTGCCGTTTATGTGAATGCCGAACCCGATTTGCGGGAATGGCTGAAGGAGTAGGCAATGCGGATTACGGTATCGCACGACTTGTCGCGTATCGCCCAAAGCCTGAACCGCCTGTCGGGCAGGTTGAACGGCAGCCTTGAAGAGCCTTTGCGCGCTATCGGCGGCATCCTCGAATCTTCGACCCGCCGCCGTATCGCCGAAACCAAAACCGCGCCTGACGGCAAACGCTGGCAGGATGTCAGCCCCGCTACGGCAGAAGCCAAAAACGGACGCGGCGGGATTTTGGTGGACTACGGCAACCTCTTGGCAAGCATTACGCACGAGGCATCGGCAAAAAGCGTGATTACCGGCTCGGTAATGGGCTACTCGGTTTATGTGCAGGAAGGCACGAAAACCATGCCTGCCCGCCCGTTTTTGGGCTTGTCTTCGCAAGATTATCAGGACATTGACGATTTAATGTCCGATTGGCTGGAAGGATTGATTGTCTGATATGGCTTTAAAACAGCATGAAAACTTATTGGCGGTCTATCCCGAAATCCTAGGCCGTCTGAAAACCGTCAAAGGCATTAAGGCGGTCAAGGAGATTGGCGAACTTGCCGAGCTGCTCGCCCAAGGCGCGGCGAAGCGCAAAGCCGCCCCGCTGGACGGCGCGGTCTATGTCGTTTACGGCGGCTCAACCTTTGCCGACGAAGCGAAAAACGGCAAATTCCTCAAATCGACGCTGCACTTTACCTTCGTCCTCGCGCGAAGCTACACCGCCAACGGCAAATCCACGCTGTACGAGGTCGGCGAGACCCTGACGGCAATCCAACAGGCGTTTTCTGGCTGGGACGCGGGCGACGAATATGCCGTTACCCCTTTCCGCCGCATCGCCTCGCCATCCATCGAATACAACGACGGCTTTGCTTTTTACCCCATTTCATTCGCCTGCGACACCGTGCAGGCGGCAAACTAAAGGAGCTGCCACATGGCAAAACAAAACGACCACGGCTTAATTTTTGAGGGCGACGTCAAGGTGCGCAACCTCAATCAAAAAGGCTCGGGCTTTATCGAAATCGGCAACACCACCGCCCTGACCACGCAAACCAGCGTGGAAACCAAAGAGCGCGTGTCCAAGCAAAAAGGCACTTACGGCAGCGCACTCGACAGCCTGAAAACCGTCAAGCCCACCGAAATCGGCCTGAAACTCGACACCTTCGACAAAGACAACCTCGCGCTTGCCCTGATGGGCGAAGCCGCCGTCATCGCGGCTACGGCGGAGACCGTTACCGGCGAGACCGTGACCATCGGCAAAAAAGGCATGGCGTACAAACTGGCAAACGGCAACATCGACCCGGCTACCGTCAAAGTCAAAAACAAGTCAAACGCAAATGTTGATGCCAAGCATTTGGATATTAATGCCACCTTGGGCATGATTACCATCCTGCCGGCCGCCGATACCGTCAACGACGGCGAAAACATCACCGTCGACTACAAAACCCGCGATTCCGGCGGCTATAAAGTGTCCGCAGCCACCTTGTCCCGCTTGGATTTGGAAATCTACGTCGACGGCCGCAACCGCGTTACCGGCGAGACCGGCATCCTGCATATCCCCCATGCCGTACTGGCGGCGGACGGCAGTATCGACTGGTTCGGCGACGACTTTAATACGGCGGAATTCAAAGGCACGGCGGTGTTGGCTTCGGGCGAAACTTCGACCTATTCCTTCACGTCGTACAACAACTAAAGATTCGGTAATAAACAAAGGCCGTCTGAAACTGGCTTCTGCGTGTAGGCGCAGCGGCGGCAGGTTCCAGACGGCCTTTTTTAAACGGGTTTTAAAACAGGATTAAATCATGGCGAATATTCAGGCAGGTTTAGAGATTAAGGCGGGCGTGTCCGGCGTTGAAAACATCGACGCGCTGGCGCAGTCCATCGAGGCAGCGGGCATCGATACGGGCAAGCTGACCACCGAAGCGAAAGAGCTGGGCGCAACGCTGGCCAAAGCACAAGCGCAACAGGCGGCAATTGCAGAATATAAGGCGTTGTCGGCGGAATTGGACAATACCGCCAAAGAAATGCGCGCGCTGGACGAGCTGACCGCGACGTTGGAGAAATCCATGCGCGGCGGCGGTACGCAGCAACAGCAGGCCGATTTGGCGAAACTGCGTGCCGAATCCGAACGCCTGGCAAAAAGCGAAACCGAGCTGACAGGCAAGCTGTATGCCGCCCGCGATGCGATGTCGGTGTCGGGCGTGTCCGTCAAAAATCTTGCCGCCGAAGAGGCGCGCCTGTCGTCCGAATCCGCCGCCGCAACAGCGCAGCTCGACCGCCTGACCGCCGAAGCGCAAACCCTAAAAGCCATTGCTGATGCAAAAATCCAGCTCGGCATCGATACCGACGACAAGGCACGGCAGGAAATCCAAAAGACCAAAGACGCCTACGAATTGCTTAAAAACAGCGGCACGCTCTCGCATGAAGAATTAGCCCGGGCGGCGCAGTTGCAGGAAGGCAAGGTGCGCGAACTTGAAGCCAGCCTGAAAGGCGTGAAGCCGTCTATTTCCGAAATTGCCTCTGAAGTTCAAGGTTTGGTCGGTAAGGCAGGCGGCTTGGCGTTTGCCGCCAAAGAGGCGATGAAGTTTGAGACTGCGATGGCGGGCGTGAAAAAAGTCGCCGAAGGTACGGACGAGCAGTACGCCAAACTTTCAGACGAGCTGAAAAAAATGAGTGCGGAATTGGGCATTTCCGCCGCCGAAATGGCGGATCTTGCCGCTGCCGGCGGACAGCTCGGCATCCCGATTGAGAAGTTGTCGGAATTTACCGCCATCGCGTCTAAGATGTCGGTTGCCTTTGGCATGACTGCTGAAGAGGCAGGCAATGCCGCCGCGACGATTGCCAACGTGTTCCAGCTCCCGATTGGAGAAGTCGAGAAGCTCGGTGATGCCATCAACGTTTTGGGCAACAATACCGCCGCCCGTGAAAAAGACATTGTTGCGGCGATGGCGCGTATCGGCGGTACGGCCAAGCAGTTCGGACTGGCCGCCGACGAAGCTGCCGCGCTTGCCGACGCCTTTATCGCCTTGGGCAAACCGCCCGAAGTAGCGGCGACCGCCATCAATGCCATGCTGCAAAAACTGCAAACCGCGCAAAGCCAGGGCAAGGGCTTTCAGGCAGCCTTGGAAGGTATCGGTACGTCTGCCGACGAGATGGCAGCCAATATCGCCGCCAATCCGCAGCAGGCTTTAACGGACTTCTTGCACAAACTCGAAGGCTTGGACAAACAAAGCCGCGCCCTAATGCTCTCGCAACTCTTCGGCACGGAATACAGCGACGACATTGCCCTCTTGGTCGGCTCACTGGGCGAATACGAAAAGGCTTTGGGTTTGGTCGCTGACAAGGGACAAGTCGTCGGCGCGATGCAAAAAGAGGTGGCAAACGCCATGTCCACCAGCGAGGCGCAAATCAACAAAGCCAAGCAGGAAATCATCAACGTTGCCATCGAGGTCGGCGAAAAGCTGCTGCCTTTGGTGTCTCTATTGGCGAGTACGGCCGGCAGTGTGGCAAGCGCAATCGGAGCGATTACCGAAGAGTTTCCGGTTTTGACGCAACTTGCCACGCTGTTTGCAGCAGGCGCAGTTGCCGTCAAGGCTTATGAGGCGGCTGTCCGCCTGACTGGTGGTGCGGTATCAGCATCATTTGCGACCCAGCGTGTCGGAATTGAAGCAACCAAAGCATCTATCCTGTCGACCACTGTCGCTGCACGAGAGCTGGGCATTGCGCTCAAATCCGCTGCTGCCGGTAACGGTTTCGGTAATGGCGCGGCTGCTGCGGGAGCATTGGCTCAAAATCTCAAGACGGCGGCATCCAATGCCGGATTACTTTTTGCGGCTTTTGAGGTCGGCCGTGGTGTGGGCGGCTGGCTGCGCGAAAACACGGATTTAGCAAAAATTTTCGGCGATAACCTCGCCCGTATTCCTGCCATTTTGGATAGTCTGTTTACCACCGGCGGTCTCGACAAGTATCACGAGTTTTTCAAAACCGAAGCCCAAATTAAGCGCGAGTTGGAGATAGCGGATAAAAAAGCCCAGGAAGCTGCCGAAAAAGCCGCCGTCGCCAAGAAAAAAGCTGCCGAAGAAGAGGCAGCCGCCGTCAAAGCCCTGCAAGCCGAATATCGTGCGTCTGCAACAGAGTTGTCAGCGTTGGAACACAGTATGGCCGCCTTGCGTGCAGACGGTCGAGAAACCAGCGACTTTTACAGTGAGCTGGCAATCAAGCTGGAAAACGTGCGTACCAAAACCGCCGAACTGAAAGCCGAACTTGATAAGAAAAACGTCAAAATCAGCGCAGATACAGGCGAGCTTGCCGCAGCACAAAAAGCCCTTGAGGCTTTGGGTTTGACGGCGGAAGAGGTAACCACCGGCATGAGCAAAAAGGCGGCGGAAGGTATTGCCAATTTTTCGCGTGTCGCCTCTCAGTTTGGTAATGATGCCGAGCAGATGGGCCGGGTGTTTCAGGCCGCGCTCAAGCAGATGGACAGTAAAGAATCAACCGATGCTCTTTTGGCCGAATTGGAAAAGGTAGGCAAACAATCCGGGCTGACGGCCGAGGAAATTAAGAAAATCGGAGATACGGCAAGGGAGTCGACGGACAAGGTTGCCGACGCCTTCGCCAAAATCGGCGTGGACAGCAAGGCCGTGATGACAGGTATCAGCAGCGACGCGCGGCAGGCATTCGCTGATTTTCAGACAGCCTCGACAGAAGCGGCGGCCGCCGGTCAAAAAGATGCCAAGCTAATACAGGCAGCCTTTGAGGCCATGATGGGCAAACTTAAAAGCAAGGAGGAATTTGCCGAGTTTCAACACCAGCTCAAAGCCAGCGGAGACGCGGCACTGTTGACGCAGGAACAGCTTGCCCGGTTGGGCGACGCGGCTTCGGGCGGTGCGGAAAAAGCCAAAACCGCCTATCAAGGGTTAAATGATACTGCCGCTAAAACAGGCGAAGCCGCGAAAGCCGCGCATGAAAAAGGCTCGCAAGCGGCGGAAAACCATGCCCAATCGGTCAGAAAAGTGGCGACAGCCAACAAAGAGGCGGCAGCAGAGGCAGACAATGCAGCCAAAGCGGCAGCAAATGCGTCTAAATCGTTTAGTGATTACGGCTACCGTCTGACGCAAACGGCAGGCTTTTACAAGCTCAATAATGAGCAGCTAGATTTGATGAACCGACAGTTTTCCGGGATTAAGTTGGGCATGGAGGCCACATTCCGCGCTGCTCAGATGAAAGAGTACACGCAACAGATTTACAACGCGAATACCGCGATGCAAAGGCTGACCAATGCTGCTGCTCAAGGCGCAGTGACACAGGATATCTTGAACGATGCGGCCAGCGCGGCATCTCGTGCTGCCGATAAATTGGGGAATACTGAGCTGACAAAATTCCGCAATGCGATATCCGATGCCCAACGCCGGCTGAATGCCCTGCGTCAAGAAGCACATGATGCAACCCGCGCGCTTGAGGCCGAGCTTGCCGAGCTTAATGGTAATACGGAAGCGGTTTATTCTTTGCAGCAAGAAAGAAAAATCCGTGAGCTGCAACAAAAACTCGACAATGCCAACCGCCTCAAACAAACCGACGTTGCGCGCGAATATCAGCGTCAAATCGATTTGCAGCAACAGATTTACAACAGGCAGCGCAGCAAGCGCGCCGAATCTGCCGCGCAAGAGCAAGTCCGCAACCAAGGTTCGTATGGTAACAGTAATGCCGCCCAGCGGTTGCAACAAATCGGCAATCCGCAGGTTAATATCGACCCGGAAAAGCTTAACCAAATTTTGGCGCAGCGCGACCAAGCGGTTGCTGAGAAAGCTGTTAACGGTTTTATGAATAGTTTACAAGCTTCATTAAAGCGCACGACATAATTCAGACGGCCTGCAACCATCTGACTGCAACCATGCCAAGCCCCGATTTTCGGGGCTTTTGTTTTAATAGGGTTTTGAGAAAAATACGCAAAGGCCGTCTGAAATGGCAAATCAAGAATGGACGCTGAAACGGAAAGATACCGGCGTGGCCGTACATCTGCCGCAGGATATGCGCTGGGACGATGAATTTGAATGGAACAAGGTGGCGCAGGCCGCTCCGCAGCGCACCTTGTCGGGCGGATTGGTCATTCAACAAGGCATTAAGACAAACGGTCGCCCGATTACGCTGTCGGGCGATTGGGTGTGGCTTGATTTGAGTATCTTGCGTACGTTGCGTGACTGGACCGACGTCCCCGAATTGGAGATGACGCTGACGCACTACGACGGCCGCGAATTTAATGTTATTTGGCGTACGCACAACGCGGCTTTGAACAATGTCGAGCCGGTGCATTACTCAACGCCGGAAACGGATAGCGAGCGATACACCGCCCAGCTCTGCCTGATGACGTTTTAAGTTCGTCTGAAAGTAGGTTTAAACAGGATTTAAAAAGGTTTCAAAATGGAAAAAACAACGCGCCTGACGCAGCAGGATTTGCAGATTTACCCCAGCCAGCGCATGACCGATACGCCTGACGGCGGCGGTTTGATGGTCGGCCAGCCGCTGACGGGCGAGGATAACGAGATTTTTCCGCCCGTCTCGGACGTTGACCGCACGATGGGCAGCCTGGACGCGCGTCTGCTGTACCCTGCCGTTTTGCGTAACGACTCCGAGCCGCTTTACGGCGGTCATTTCGTCATTACCGAGCCGCCGACCTCTGAAAACGTGTCTTTTTTAGCGTTTAAGGCGCGCAACTACGGAGAGAGCCGCGCGGATATTATGCCGCGCATTGAGGCGTATTCTGTGCCGACAGTGGAGAGCCGCATGACGTTATTGGGTCGCCATTTGGCAGGCGTGCGCCTTGTGCAGGCGTATCAGCGCGTAGAGGCTCCTTTGCCGAAGGTTGGCGAGCGTTATTGTCTGCAATATGAGGATAAAACTGAAAATATGACGCGCCGTATCACAGAGTATTTCCGCATTATCAACATCGAAGACGAGGTGCGCATTTTTGAGATTCCAAAATCAAACGGTGAGGTCGAGGAAGTGCCGCGCCGTGTAGTCAAAATGGAAATCAGCAATCCGTTAACCCGAGATTTTGACGGTGTCGATTATCCGGTCAAAGGTTATGCCGCGCCTAAAGTTAAGATTTTAGAAACCCAAGTTGCAGATTCCGCGACTTATTATGGTGTCAAACCCGTGTCAGATGGCCTTTCGGCAGGAGATGCCGCGCTGACGGTGTCAAGCATTTACGAAAAGCTTGTACCGACCTCGACAGTCGAGACACCTTATGCGGACGAATACCCGGTTCCCGGTGAAGCATGGGTCGCCGCTGCGCCGGAAAAGCAGCTTTTTGCGGGGCGTGTCGATAGTGGAACCTTAACTTTGCCTTCGGCTGTTTTACCCGGCAGTATCAAGATTGGGAACTACACAGACAATGGCTTCGGTCAACTTAAAAGCGGGGACAATATCGTCAATGCCGATTACGCTCATGGGCGTCTGAGTGGTTTGCCGACAGGTTATTACACGGTAACTGCGGTTCCGGGTGCTAAATCGTCATCAGCGCGATATGCTTTTGCGGTAGAAATTAAAGAAACCAACCACGGTACATCATTTGCCCCTCTGCTTAGACCTAATCCTGCTTTGGGTAGTTTAAAAGTGTCTTTTATGGCTTTGGGCGTTTGGTATGTTTTGACCGATACAGGCGACGGCGTGTTACGGGATGAAGCCGGTAAAAGTGTAGGTACGGTATCGTCTGCAACAGGCAGTGTATTGCTTAATCTACCGTCTCTTCCGGATGTTGGCAGCCGTTTGGTGTTTCAATGGGGAGATTCCTCTGGTTTTACGTCTTTTGATGGTGGGAAGACGGGGGGGAATAATCTGCCCAAGGCGGCAAATGGGGAGTGCACTTATTCCCTAGGCCATCCAATTAAGCCGGGAACGCTGGTGCTTACTTGGCAAAATAACGGTAAAAAAAGCGCACGAGATGATGGAGCAGGAAAATTAACGGGCGATGCAACTGGCAGCGTGGATTATTTGAACGGCACGATTAAATTGCCGGCTTATATTGACTCTACTTCAGTTGATTATGTTTGTGATGAGCCTGATCGCATTCAAGTTGGCCTTGCTGATGGTCTTGGCTTGACCGCAGAGGAAAAAGGAGAGGTTTG
This sequence comes from Neisseria sp. P0008.S002, assembly GCF_051962805.1. NCBI lineage: Bacteria > Pseudomonadati > Pseudomonadota > Betaproteobacteria > Neisseriales > Neisseriaceae > Neisseria > Neisseria sp. P0008.S002. Next base: position 119,027 of record NZ_JBQCUY010000003.1, read on the forward strand.
GAATATCACACTGGGGACAGCGATACCTGATTGGCGCACTGTTTCTTTAACGGCTTTGGGAAGCTTTGAAGAATATACAAGTACAACTGTTTCAAACAGTTATTCTGGTTATGCGGCAGCATTGAGATAGGATAAATAATGGGAATAAAAACTGGTTCAGGCGGTTTTAAAATTGTATTGTCCGCCAACCCTGCGAAAAATGGCGAGTTCACAATCGGCGGTCGAAAAGCCGAGGGTGTAAGTGCTGTAGGCTCGACAATAATTGTACCTAAAACGGTGTTGCAGGTTGCTGGTCAGGAAAGACGGATAGTCGAAGGAAATATTTTGGGTACAAAATATAAGTACCTAGAATTGCTTGAAACCAAAACAATAAACCGTTATGGGAAAATAGTCAGTTGGTATGCAGATTACCTCACTAGTGATCCAGCCTCAATAAAAAAACGTCGTGGCAGCTTGAACGGTGGCTTGTTATTTAATGTTTTGAGCGACTTTGATCAAGGAAGCGTCTGTGTTTTTGATACCTGGTCATTTCATGACGGCGAGACAGAGATTGTTGAACGAGGCGGTACGCTTTATAAGAATTGGAATGCAGTACAAGGTTCTGGCGATGTAGTCGGTACGTTGACTGCTGACGGTAAAGTCATTATCAATGACCGTAATATTGCCTTCCTGAATCTTAAAATTACAGGCGGTATCGTACGCCAGCCACAGATCAAGGGTTATGGTTATGCAGGCCGCACACCTGCTGCGCCGGTTAAGCCTGAAAGTTTTACCGTTTACGCGGGCAATGGCGAAATTGTCGGCAGAAGCAACGCCGCAGGCGAAATTACCGGCGGCATCACAGGCAAAATCGACTACGAGACAGGCTTTTATGAAATCAAGCGCGATGAGGGTTTTTACCCTGAAGATTTACGCTACAACGCCGTGACCCAAGACAACCTGCCTTTGGATTCGTCGATTATCGGCATTGATGCCGTACGCCTGCCTGCCGATGGACGCGTCCCTGTGTTCCGCAAGGGCGATATGATCGTGATTTCCAACCGTCTCAAGCAGGATTTGGGCAGCGCGTTTACTGCCGCTCAAAAAATCACGCTCAACCGTCAAAATATCGACCGCCTCTGCTTGGTCGACAGCAAGGGCAAACACGTCCTCGCTGAGAAATACACGGCAGACCTCAAAGCGGGCAGCATTACTTTTGCCGAGCCGTTGGACTTGTCGCAATATACCCTGCCGCTGACTGCCGTTTGCGCGTGGGAAGAAGAAAACCGTGTGACCGGCGTCGATATTTCAGGCCGTCTGAAACTCCAGTTTGCGATTGGGCGCAACTATCCGAAGGAGCATACATTTGTGTCCTCCGCCCTGATCGGCGGCGATTTGCTGGTGCGCGCTACCGAGCCGTTTTCGCAACAGGCATGGGACAATGTGTGGAGTGACGCGCAACGCGGGGAGCCTATTTTGGCGCGTACCAATGTCAAAGACTACCCGATTAAATTGGCCAGTAATGGCGCGATTACCGAGCGTTGGCTGATTAAATTTATTACTGCAACCCAATTTGAGCTTTACGGCGAGCGGCTGGGCTTGGTCGCAAAAAGCGATACCTTGACCGATCTTGCGCCGACCAATCCTGCGACCGGCAAGCCGTATTTCACGCTCAAGGCGGCCGCATTCGGCGGCGGCTGGTCGGTCCAGAACTGTATCCGCTTCAACACCTACGGCACGCTGTTGCCCGTTTGGATTTTGCGCAGTGTCCAGCCTTCGCCGGACAAGCAAAACGGCCGCGATGGTTTTACCGCGTGTTTGCGCGGTAATACAGTGGCCGAATAAAAGACAAGGCCGTCTGAATAGCACTTTCAGACGGCCTTTATACCGTTTGTTTCTTTTTTATGCCGTTTGTTTTAGAATACATTATTTAAAATAAATATGGAGAATGAAATGGAAAACTATTACAAACTTCTTGGGATTATGTCATCTGCAACGGAAGAAGAGATTAAACGGGCTATATTGCGTGCTGCGGAGCGACAGGAACTTGAGTTGGATGAGATAAGATGGTGTCGCGAGTATTTGCTGAATCCGGCGGCAAAGGCGGAATACGATAAAATCCTCCATGCCGACAATCCCGATCTTGCCAAAGAAGAAAGCGAAAAAGCGAAAGAAAGAGAAAAGCTCAGACAGAAAAATAAAAAAAGCGGAGGGTCTGATTTCTTGAAATTGATCGGCACCGGGATTCTGGTTTCCATCCCGATGCTTTGGTTTACATTCAAAAACGGCGGTACGTCATCCAAGCCGAGCGTATATCAGGCGCAATCAGCTTGCGAAAGCGCGGTAACGGGTATTTTAAAATCGCCTTCTTCGGCTGATTTCGGAGGGTGGCAACGACGTGAAAATGCCGATGGGACGTTTGAAATAAGCGGATATGTCGATTCACAAAACAGTTTCGGGGCTATGTTGCGTGCGCAATTTAGCTGCTCCGTCGATGCAAGCGGAAATCAGGCGAAAATTACTTATTTCCGCTAAAAAACAAAATAGAAACAAGCAAGTGAGTGCAACTATGCCAAGCCCCGATTTTCGGGGCTTTTGTTTTAATTTGGTTTTAAAAACCATTTAAAAAGAAAGGCCGTCTGAAATGTTTGATACGCAACGTGTGCCGGTAAAGGTTTACCGCTGGGATGACGAGGGTGCGCCGCAGGTTGAATCGGCGGCAGGCAGCATTAAAACGATTTTAAAAGCCTGCTTGGTTACCGGTTACGGCGAAGGTAATAAACGTAAGGACGGGCTGGGCTGGGAAATGGCGTTTGAAAAGACGCAAGAAGCTTGTTTCCGCAGTACGCACCCGAAGGCGACAAAGTGGTGGCTGGGGGTGGATGATACGAAGTATCTTGCAGGCGGCGACAGAAATAATCGTTATGCCGATGTCTGTGGGATTTTGGAGCCGACATCTGCTACAGCGGGCAAGGCGGTTCAGTATGTTTGGCGTAATTCGAGTAGGGTTCGATTTGCTAGCTCCGGTTATTACGACAATAGTTTCAGATTGAAATGGGTTTTAGTAGGTCATGCACGTGCCTTCGCCCTTGTTTTGCTGAGTCCGGGCAATTCGGTAGGCAGCCCTGTACTTTATTTTGGGGAGTTTCCAAGCTTGGCGGTGGCTGACGAGCATCAAAACCTATTGGGTCTGGGGGCGTACGGAAGCGAATATTATTTTAATCTTGCTGACTACTCCAATTTTTATTGCTCGGCCATGCGTGATTACAAGGGGGATGCGCCAAATAAATTTTATTGTGGTGCTAATGTGGTTGAATCCGCTTCCCCTTATCCAAGCCCAATCAGTGGCGGCTTTACGGCTTCCGACCTGTATCTTTTTGAGGAACTTAATGGCAGTAAATATGCGATTCGCGGCTTAGTTCCGGGTTTGATGCGTACTAACGAAGCGATGCCGAGTAACAGTGTTATCCCGCAAGGTACTGTTTACGATAATTTAGACAATTCCGGCGATGCATGGATGTATGTCAAAGTTTTTAGTAATCATTCCGGCCTGCTGATCAACCTCACGGCCTGGGAGCTGTAAGCCATGCCGAATTATGTTTTCCGCAGCCGTCTTGCCGTTAAACGCGGCAAGCTGCGCGGCAAAGTCGTCAACCGGATTGCGCGAAGCCGTGCTGTCAAGTCACCGCATTGGAAATACGGCGGCCATGGCTATATTGCCGGCGAAGGTACGGGCATTGTTACGGTAGGCGGCCAGCCGGCTTCGCGCCGTATTTACCTGTTTTCCCGGCCTAATATGTACTGCATCGCCGATACTTGGAGCGCGGAAGACGGCAGCTACCGCTTCGACCGGCTTAAGGAAGACGAGGAGTATTTGATGGTGGCGACGGATTATAAAAAGCAATACGAGCCTGTTTCTTATGATTTTATTAAGCCTTATGTCGAGCGTGACGGCGGCGGTTGAGGCCGTCTGAAATGTCCGAAGACAAAATTTATGCTGATTCGGCGCGTATCCCTTTGCCTTTCGGTTTGGCGATTGGCTCCCGTCCGCCGTCCAGGTTCTTGCCGTTGGCGTTCAGACGGCCTTTACGCCATATTGAAGACGGCGGCGAGATTGTTCCTGATACGCCGCCTAAGCCTAATCCGTACCGCCCTCCGGATGGTTATGCGACTGTTTCGGGGGCGTGGGGCTTTGTGCAGCAGGCGGTGTCAACGCAGGCAGTGTGCGCGGCCGGTCGTTATGATTTGGGCGGCATTGCTGCCCAAGTGTCGGGGATAACGGCGGAGGCTGTCGGGGAGGCGGTTTGTTTTCAGACGGCCTTTTCGGATATGCCTGAGTTGGAAAGCTGCCTGCATGAAACGGTCGGCTTGTCTGACGGGGTTGCCGGTTGTATGCAGGCGGAGCAGGCCGGAATGGATGGCCTGGACGGCTGTCTGCATGATGCTTTCCCCGATGATTTGTTTCTAAGCGGCTGTAATGCGGATCAATCGGCGGCGGGTCTTGGCGAGGCTTTGGCGGCGTGTTCGGAGAGTGTGTTTTCCGATGATGCGCCGGTTGGCGATTGTTTGGTGTCGGAGGTGCGCGAGGCGGCGGTATTGGCACGCTGTGCGCATTCGCAAAGCCTGCCTGCTTTGGCTGTGCCTTGCGAGTATTATGAGATTCCGGTTGAGCCAGAGCCGGTTCCTGAAACTTATGTTTGCGGTATCCGCCCGCCTTCAAACCGTCTGCACCTGCGGTTTTACCGCAAAAAGATTGCACACGATGCGCGCCATATTCCGCTGCCGTTTGCTTGTTTTGATACGGTAAGCACTCCTGTTTTAGACGGATATATCATGCAAAATATTATTAAGGCTACGGTTGACGGCCAGCCGATCGGGCTGTTTTCTGCTTCCTTTACGACGGACACTGCCGGTTATTGCTGGCAAGGCAGTTTGACTGTTTCGCCCGATGATTTCGCTAAGATTAATCCTGATGTCCGCCCGAAAGGCCGGGAGGCCGAAATCGCGGTGCAAATCAATGCGGATACTTTTGTCATCCTCGCCGAGGATTACAGCGACAACCGCCGCTTTGGGCAAAAGAGCTATACGGTAACCGGCCGCAGTGTTACCGCCCGTTTGGGCGCGGACTATGCGCCTAAAGGCCGCGGTACATACCGCAATCCGATTTATGCGCAACAAATCGCAACGGAGGTTTTACGCCCGACAGGCGTGGATTTGGACGGCTGGACGATGGCTGATTGGTTGATTCCGGGAGATGTGTATTCGTTGACCGATAAAACGCCGATTGCTGTTTTGCAAGAGCTGGCTCAAGCCGCCGGGGGATTTGTGGAGAGCGACCGCGCTAGGCCGGTTATCCGCTTTAAGCCTAAATGGAAAAAGGCTTCTTGGGAGGTTTCCGATGCGCCTGCCGATGTCAGTGTCCCTGTCAGCGTGATTTTCAGCATCAGCGGCCAGCGCAATGTATCGGAGCGCGCCAATGGGGTTTATGTTTGGCCGAGCCATAACAAGGGCAAAGGCGCGGATGTGTACCGCAACGGCAGTAACCGCGAGCCGCGTGCCTCCGCGCTGACCAATACGCTTTATACCGACCAGCCGGTCTTGCTCGCCGCAGGGATTGCCGCGTTAAGCGAAACCGGTGTGCATAAGCGCGAAACGGTGTCTTTGCCGGTATCGGATAAATACGCCATTCCTATGGCGAATTTAGGCGAGATTTGGCAAATCAATGAGCCTTCGGGAAGCTGGCAAGGCGTGGTGGTTGGTGTGTCGGTCGAAGTCAAAATCGAAAACGACGCGCCTGTCGTGACTCAAAATGTAACGATAGACCGCTATTTTGACGAGTGATTAAAGCTGGTTTAAAGATGCTTTAAAGGCCGTCTGAAAGCCATGTTCAGACGGCCTTTTATCTTTTTGTTGAGGATAACAAAATGACTAATCTGTATCAAAACCTGACGGCACTGCTCAGGCGCGAACAGCGCGGCATTGCCAAAATAACGGGCGATTTGGGCGGCGGCTCATGGGCGGCGCAAACGCAAAGCGGCGGCAATCTTGTTTTAAGCGGACAAGCCGCTTTAAATCAGCGCGTGTTTTATGATGTCTTGAGCAACCGTATCCTTGGGCAGGCTCCCGATACTACTGTTTTAGAGCTTGGCGTATAAGGCTAAGTGCAGTATAGCCAGGCGTTGCTTTCGTATAACGTCTTAAAATAATTATTATTATTTTGAGGAGGTTTTGTGCGAACTGAAGTGTTGGGTGTCGGTATCGGCGACATTTTAAAATTTGAAGCCACTGCCTTGACGCGTGTGAAGGTAAAAGTGCCGGATGGTACGCGTGCCGGTGATTGGGTCAATTTCTCTTTGCGTGATAATAAAAATAAATTAGTCGCGTTAACCGATGAGCAAGACGGCTACGCTCTTGTTCAGCCGCACAATTGTATTATTGATCTGCGTTATTGTGCCAAGCCTGAAAATATTACTGATACCTTGCAGCAAGGCGACCGATTCGGCATTCAATATATTGGCGCACCGGTCGAGCATGGACGTCATACCGTTATGCCGTCGGGCCCTGTGGTTCCGCCTAAAGAAGCGGAACGCCCGGTAGCTCCTCCTTCCCCTCCTTCTGCATTGAAACGTAGCCTCAATTTCTTCGGGGACTCTACCAATGCGCGTATCGGCGGTCAGGCCGTGAGTGTTGCCGCCGCTGAAAATCTGCCGGTTGTAAACAACGCACAGGGGGGCAGCCTGGCTGCGTATGCCTTGATGTCGATGGACGGCAGTCCGGTGGAAGTTACTTTTAAAGTTGATACTATTCCGGCAAAAGCGAATGGCGTGATGGTTGATGGCGAGTTGGTTTACGGCGAAGGCGTTACGCCTTTCAGTATGCACTCTACCGTCGTTATTATTGGCGATGACATTGAGGCGGTCATGACCGGCCAAACCGCCAATATTAAAGTTATTCCGCGCGATAGCCAGGCTCATAGCGTTGTTCCGGGTAAAAAATATCCGGTACGACTGAAAAACAGCGGCGGTGTCGATGGCATTTGTGTGTTGGCAACGGCCAAGAATGATATTAACGGCGCAAATATCGGCAACTGGCAGACGGTCTTAGAACGAATCAAAAGCTATGTTGAAAAATGTATTCAACAAGTTCAGCCGAAAGAGTCTCCCCGTTATATTGTCCTGACTGTATGGGCTGATAATAAGCCGGGTTGGGCCAAAGAAAACCACCCATACCGACATCAGCTCAAGGATCAATTTAATAATTGGCTCAAGTCTAAATATGGCAATAATGTCTTTGATATTGAGCAATATATTTTATCTGACCAGATTTGGACGGATAGCGGCCTCACGCCGAATGAGGCGGATAAAAAAGCGCAAACAGACGGCGTAATGCCGTTGTCCCTCTCGCAGGACGGCGGTGCTCATCTGCTTCCGGCGGTTGAGGCTAAAGTCGCCGAACGTATCATCGCAAAAGCCAAAGAGTTGCGCTACTTGTAGGCAAATATAAATAAAAGGCCGTCTGAATAAGGCGGCCTTCGGGAGGATTTTAAATATAAGTGGGACGGCGACGTAACAGTGCGGCAACACTGTTACGCCAGCCAAGCAGAGTATGCCTGCATTGACTTCTAAGGCCGCCTTAGTCTCTAGAGACCGAGGCATTCTATCTGATACAGGAGTGGATGCAAATGCAAATCTATCGTGAATTACGCTGTAAGTTTTGTGGGAAATTGCTGGCAAAAGGCAGCGGCTGTGTACAAATAAAGTGCGCTCGTTGTAAAAACATCAATTCTTTCAGCTAATTAATAAATCAAAAGAATGCCTTTGAGCGTCATATTAAATCTGATTTAGAGCATCGCGAATGCCATAATTTAGGAGTATATATGATGCAAAAAATGCAACAGACATTACCTATTATCCCCTGGATGGGTGGCAAACGTCGTTTGGCAAAACATCTTTTGCCCATGTTCCCCGAGCATTCTTGCTATGTCGAGTTGTTTTCTGGTGGCGCAGCATTGTTCTTTATGCGCCCAACGCCTGCTAAAGTAGAGGTACTCAACGACATCAACGGACAGCTCATCAATCTCTATCGTGTGGTACAACATCATTTCGACGAGTTCGTCCGTCAGTTCGAGTGGACGCTGACCAGCCGCGAGACATTCTCCTGCCTGCAAAACACGCCGCCCGAATGCATGACAGATATTCAACGTGCCGCTCGCTTCTTCTACCTTCAACACAACGCCTTCGGCGGCAAAACCGTCCATCAGCATTTTGGGACAGCTACCACGTCAAAAGCGTGGGATGCGTCTCAGATTGAGGTTAAATTAAAGGCTGCTAAAGACCGTTTAAAAGGTGTTTATATAGAGAATGAATCGTGGGATCGTTGCTTCAAGCGATATGACCGTGAGCACACCTTCTTCTATGCAGACCCACCATATTGGCAGACCGCAGGCTATGACCAATCATTTGGCTGGGAGCAGTATGAATTACTGGCCAAGGTAATGGCAGAGAGTAAGGGTAAGGTCATGCTATCCATTAATGACCACCCTGATATCAGGGAATTGTTTAAAGATTTCCGTATCACTCAACTTGAATTGGCTTATACGGTCGGAAGAAATAAAACTGGTAAAACCAGTGGAGAATTGGTCGTATGTAATTGGTAAAATAAAAAGCGACGGTATCGTCGCTTTTGTTTTCATTTCTGAATTGCAATTTATTTGGCACAGCCGATATTTTTAAAAGTGTCAAAATTTCCGCGAAACTATGACAAATCCGCCACGACCTTACACCTAAAAATAACTCAATAAATAGTCAAAAGAATATGATAGGAAAGGACTATATTAAAGCTCGTTTTAAACTCCAAATTGACTGTGAAAATCAAAAAATGGCATATGAAGACTTTGCATTTTTTGACAGTAAGGATCAATTGAGTGCATATGGAGTCCTATCTTCCGAAGAACTGCAATGGTTTGAAATAAAAAACAATTTAATTGCTGAAAAACTCTATCGCTTTACTTGTGAGTTTTGAATAAATGCAATAAAAAATACAAAAGGCCGTCTGAAAAAATGTTCAGACGGCCTTTTAACTTATTTGCCTTTAACGAATATCCATAGGCGCAAACGATTTCACGGTTTCATCGATTGCTTTAACACGGGTCAGGAAGTCTTCCAATTGCGCAAGCGGCAATGCGCTTGGGCCATCGCATTTGGCTTGGTCGGGATTGGCATGGGATTCGAGGAACAAACCGGCCAAGCGGGTTGCCATGCCGGCAAGCGCCAAGTCCAATACTTGGGCGCGACGACCGCCCGATGCAGCGGCACCGGATTCACGCGTTTGCAGGGAATGGGTTACGTCAAAAATAACGGGCAGGTTGTGACACGTTTTTTTCATCACGCCAAAGCCGAGCATATCGACCACCAAGTTGTCGTAGCCGAAGTTCGCGCCGCGTTCGCACAAAATGATTTGCTCGTTGCCTGCTTCTTGGAATTTCTCAACGATGTTTTTCATTTGAGACGGGCTGAGGAATTGCGGCTTTTTGATGTTGATGACATTGCCGGTTTTCGCCATTGCCACCACCAAATCGGTTTGGCGTGCCAAGAAGGCTGGCAGCTGAATGACATCGCAGACTTCGGCAACCGGTTGGCATTGGTAAGGCTCGTGAACATCGGTAATCACGGGAACGTTAAACTCGCGTTTCACTGCTTGAAAAATCTTCATGCCTTCATCCAAACCCACACCGCGGAAAGAGTGGATGGAAGAGCGGTTTGCCTTGTCGAAAGAGGCTTTAAAAACGTAAGGGATGCCGAGTTTATCGGTTACTTTAACGTATTGCTCACAGGCTTTCAGCGTAGAGTCGAGGTCTTCAAGGACATTGATGCCGCCGAAAAGGGTAAAGGGCGCATCGTTGCTGACGGTGATGTTGTTGATTTGGATATTCACGGCAAAGCCTTTCAGATAAGTTGAATTTGGGAAACAGGCCGTCTGAAACGTTTCAGACGGCCTTTGTTTGAATATTACAACACGGTGTGCGGCGGCTCATAAGAAATCACGTCGCGGATTTTGTTGTTCTCATCGACGAGGACGACTTTCGGCTCATGCGCTGCAATTTCGGGTTCGGACAACATGACGTAAGACATGATAATTACGACGTCGCCTTTTTGAACCAAACGTGCGGCCGCGCCATTGAGGCAAACAACGCCGCTGCCGCGTTCGCCGGGGATGGTGTAGGTTTCAAGACGTTCGCCGTTGTTATTGTTGACGATGGCGACTTTTTCGTTCACGCAAATACCTGCCGCATCCAGCAGGTCTTGGTCAACGGTAATGCTGCCGACGTAGTTGAGGTCGGCTTCGGTAACGGTGGCACGGTGGATTTTGCCGCCGAGCATGGTACGGAACATGGGTTTCCTTTTTGATTGTGGGTTGATTTGCGGTTTTAACTTCAGTGAAGCTAAAACCGCTGTTTGTGTGATTGAGGATTAGTTATTGGGAAAGTCTGATTCGTCAAACTCGGGTTCCGGGTCGCTTTGAAGGACTTTTCCGTTTAATTTCAACTCGCTGTTTTGCAGAGTCAGATGGGTTTTGACATTATCGTCTTCTAAGGTCAAATATTTTTCTCTTGCCATACTTTTGATGGTGCTGTCTACCATCAGGCGCAAGGTCTCGTTGATATCGTCGATGCTGGCGCGGCCTGCGGCTTCATCTTCGGCATTGACGCTAAACAGGCTGCTGGCTTGGTTGACGGCAAGCTGCTCCAACAATTTTTGCGGTACGCTCATGTTGAAGTCGGCTTCGGTTTTCTTCAGCATATCGCCCAGGCTGTTGAGGTCTTTGGCCGTCAAACCTTTAAAGGCAAGCTTGCCGCTGACATCGACATCACCATTAGGCATGGTAAATTTGAAAGTTTTGACGTTTAAAACCGGATTGTTGGTAAACAGACCCGAAGCCTCGTTTTTGGCCGTCTGAAGCAAAGAAGCCTGAATTTCCTCTTCGCTCATTTTCTTCACGGACACTTCGGCAATTTTGTTTTTCAATGCCAAAAGCGACGCGGCGTCTAAATGCTCGGCAGCGACATTAATGTCCAGAGGGCCGTATTTGTCTTCGCCATAGGTCAGGCTTTCAAATTGGAAGCGGCCTTCGCTGTTGATGAATTTATCGACTTCGCCGGTCTGGGTATCGAAACGCAGTTTGTTGACTTCGATTTTAGACGGAGCAATCGTGCCGGTCGGATTGATGAATGCACCGATTTGCAGATTGGTTACGAGGTTGACCAACTCGTTCAACTTAACGTTGTAATCGATGTTTTCTTTCCATTGCAGCAGGAATTTATCCAGCGTAATGCTGCTCTTACCCAAAGCAAGTTTGGTCAGGCCGTCTTCTGTTTCGGATTGGAAGCGCAGGTTTTCCAAAGAAACATCGCCTTTGTCGGCCAATTTGACTTGCAAAGACGGCGCAAGGTAATCGTGGCGATAGCTTTTGAAGCCTTGGCTGTAATCGGTATTGCCGCTAAAGCCTTTCCAGTTGAGCTTGATGCCGGAAAGCTCTTCGTAGTCGAAGGCGGGGATATTGAGGCTGAGTTTGCCGTCGCCGGAAAGGTAAACCGTATTGGTCATGGTCAACGGCGTTTGCTGGCCGAAGAAGCGGTCCAAAACCTTTTTGGTTTCCGGATGATATTGGAACTCGGTTTCCACGTGGGCGCGCGTACCGAAGCCGCCGGCAAACGGGCCGTGGGTTACGTGGTTGATGACCGTAATCGGCTCTTGCAGGACGGTTTTCAAATTGTCCGGCAGGTATTTTTGCGTATTTTGAAGCAGGGTCGGCTTGAGGCGGATGACGGTCGTCTCGGTTGAACTGAACCAGCCGCGATCGTATTGGTGGGATTCAACGGTCAGGAAACCGGATTCCTGCAACAGCTTTTGTTGCTCGGTCAGGCTTTCTTCCGCTTTGACACCGAGATAGTAAGGCGTGCCAAGCGCAGCGGCGATAACGACGGCGGCAGTCGGGATAAGATACTTTTTCATCACTTCAAACAGATTAGGTTCAAAGCGTAAAGCATAGCATTTTTTAGCTGTTTTGTCTTATCCGCCGTTTCAGACGGCCTTTAGGGGAAGATTGTGATATTATGCAAACATAAACGATTTTTACACTTTTGGCAGGCCTTACCCTGTCTGCCAAAATGTCATTAAAGGTTTGCAAATGCTTTTATTTATCGATAATTACGACAGCTTCACCTACAACATCGTCCAATACTTTGCCGAATTGGGGCAGGAAGTTTTGGTTCGCTGCAACGATGAAATCACCATCGAAGAAATCGAAGCCCTGAAACCTCAATATCTGGTCATCGGCCCCGGCCCTTGTTCCCCTAAAGAAGCAGGCATTTCTGTTGCAGCCATGCAGCACTTTGCCGGCAGGCTGCCCGTCATGGGCGTGTGCCTCGGCCATCAAACCATGGGCGAAGCGTTCGGCGGTAATGTCGTGCGCGCGCAAACGATGATGCACGGCAAAGTCTCCCCCGTTTTCCACCACGGCACAGGCATGTTTAAAGATCTGCCCAATCCGGTCAACTGCACGCGCTACCACAGCCTGGCCATCGACCGCGCCACCCTGCCCGACTGCCTCGAAATTACCGCATGGACGGAAGACGGCGAAATCATGGGCGTACGCCATAAAGAATATGCCGTCGAAGGCGTACAGTTCCACCCCGAAGCCCTGCTAACCGAACACGGCCACGATATGCTGAAAAACTTCCTGGAAGAATTTAAAGACTATCGTCCGCAAAAATCTTAATGAAAGGCCGTCTGAAATGTGTTTGACAATGTTCAAACCGCATTTTCAGACGGCCTGAATCACATCGGACACGAACAAAGGAAAAATCATGATTACCCCTCAACAAGCGATTGAACGCCTCATCAGCAACAACGAACTTTTCTACGATGAAATGACCGACCTCATGCGCCAAATCATGAGCGGCCAAGTTCCGCCCGAGCAAATCGCCGCCATCCTGACCGGCCTGCGGATTAAAGTTGAAACCGTTTCCGAGATTACCGCTGCAGCCAGCGTGATGCGTGAATTTGCCACTAAAGTGCCGCTGGAAAACGCCGATGACTTGGTCGATATTGTCGGCACAGGCGGCGATGGTGCCAAAACCTTCAATATTTCCACGACTTCCATGTTTGTCGCGGCTGCGGCAGGTGCGAAAGTCGCCAAACACGGCGGCCGCTCCGTTTCTTCATCCAGCGGTGCTGCTGATGTTATGGAACAAATGGGTGCCAACCTCAACCTCAACCCCGAACAGGTTGCCCAAAGCATTCAGCAAACCGGCATCGGCTTTATGTTCGCGCCCAACCACCACAGCGCCATGCGCTATGTTGCTCCTGTCCGCCGTTCGCTCGGCTTCCGCAGCATCTTCAATATCTTGGGCCCGTTGACCAATCCTGCCGGCGCGGCAAACCAACTCTTGGGCGTGTTCCACATCGACTTGTGCGGCATTCTTTCCCGCGTATTGCAACAGCTTGGTTCCAAGCATGTTTTGGTTGTGTGCGGCGAAGGCGGTTTGGATGAAATCACGCTGACCGGCAAAACCCGCGTTGCCGAACTGAAAGACGGCAAAATCACCGAATACGATATCAGCCCGGCCGATTTCGGCATGGAAATCCGCCGCAATTTGGACGAAATCAAAGTCGAAAACGCGCAAGAATCCCTGCAAAAAATGAACGAAGTGCTGGATGGCAAAGTCGGTGCCGCACGCGACATCGTCGTCCTCAATGCAGCCGCCGCGCTCTACGCAGGAAATGTGGTCGCATCGCTGGCGGACGGTGTCAAAGCCGCGCAAGAAGCCATCAACTCCGGCAAAGCCAAAGCCAAAAAAGACGAGTTTATCGAATTTGGCAAACAGTTTGCCTAAACTTTAAAACCATAAACAAAGGCCGTCTGAAAAATCTTTCAGACGGCCTTTTATTCTTTAAATATTAAAATTTGCTTTTAATATCATTAATCAAGCCTTCAGCTTTTTCTTTGGCTTCTTCAGCCAAGTGTGCTACTTTCTCTTTGGCTTCACCGGCTAAATGAGCTGCTTTTTCTTTAGCTTCACCTGCAAAGTTTTCTACTTTTTCTTTAGCCTCGCCTGCGAAGTGCGCCGCTTTTTCTTTGGCTTCACCTGCAAAGTTTTCTGCTTTTTCTTTAGCATCCGCAGCAACTTCTTTTGTCTTACCGACGCCTTGTTGAACTACGCCTTCAGCTTTGAGTTTGGAATCGTCAAGAACTTCGCCGGCTTTCTCTTTTACTTCACCGCTGATTTGATCTAATTTGCCAGTCATCATTTATTCCTTCTTAGTTTCATGTTGATAAGAGTAATCACTATACCCCAATAGATATTGGGTTGCAACTTAAAGTCTGTCTCAATATTAAAAACATAATAAAAATGGATTACGTCAAGTTAGCACAACTGTTTCAATATCGCTTCGGCTACTGCCTCGCCTATCATCTTACTGCCGAACTCATTGAAATGAAGTCCATCGCACAGCATCACATCGGTCAAATCCTGCTCAAACATCAGACTGTATAAATCATTGACGGTAAAACCATATTGCCTTGCCAAATCCTCCGCCACACGGTTATAGGCCTTCAAGTCGGCCAGATAGCGGCGCGAGGGTTTGACGATATTGTGTACGCTTTCCAAAAACGGCGTACTGCTCGCCCAAATAATTTTTGCCCCTGTCTGTTTCAGATAATCGAAAATTTGGGTCAGGTTGCTGCGGTAGGTTTCTATATCGGCCACCGGCCCGTTACAGCCTTGATTGTAGCGGATGTCGTGCAAACCGCAATTGATGTGGATAATGTCTCCCACAGTCGCGCCCTCTGTCCATTGCCTGATATGCTCTAACACATCATGCGACGAACGGCAGTTTTCCGATGGAGAAACAATATCCACCTCAGGCAAAGCGGCGCGCGTGTAAGGCTCCGAAGCAAGCCGAACGGAGTCGCCGATTAAGTAAACGGTCATTTTTGTTCTCCTCCCTTTATTTGAATCAACAGCAAGGCCGTCTGAAATATCACTTATATTATTATAAGAGTGCTATTTCAGACGGCCTTAACTTCAGTCAAGTTCTATCGTTAAATCATCAATTAGAGCTGACTGTTTTTATAAAAATCAATTAATTGCTTGGCCTGCAACATGGGCAGACCAAAACGGTCGCTTACGACTTTCAAATCCTTCCATTCCTGACCGGTCAGATTTTGCCCAACCCATTTGAGGTTTTCCGGATTGCTTTTGATTTTCTCAAAATACGCCTGCTTGCGTTTCCAGTTGCGCGACCACACCAGCAACATGGTAAAAATACATAAAACAATCAATACAATATTGGTAAACAACATCATGTCCATACGACATACTCCCGCTTGGATCTCAAAATCAGAAAATATGATTAAAGGCCGTCTGAAAAAAACAATGTTTCAGACGGCCTCAGCGTGACGCTCAACGTTGCATTTCCAGCATTAATGCCTGGCAAGCGGATTCGTTTTCTAAAGCACAAGATTGGCTTAATTGATTTAAACGACTGTCGCGGTCTGGTGTATTGCCTTGCGCCATCTCTGCTTTAGTTTCTTCAAGATTGGTACAGGCATTTTCATAACCGCCTTTACAGGCCCGTTCGTAGAGCTTGACCGCTGCGGCATAATCCATGCCCAAACCGCTGGACGGATTGAGATACAGATTACCCAAAACATTGCAGCCGCGCATATTGCCGCCATCACAGGCTTTTTTCAGAAACGGATACGCATGAGCAGGCGCTTCAAGATAATCGCGCATCCAAATGGCCGCAGTGACGCAACTCTCCAGATTGTTCCGATTGCATTCCCGTATCAGCTTATCGTGCTGCTTCTCGCTGTAATCCTCAGCCTGCACGCTAAATGCAGTGGCAACCAATGCTAAACCAAACAATAAACGAAGTGTTTTCATCTGATTATTTCTCCAAAAATACTTGATGACAGGCCGTCTGAAAAAACAGTCTTCAGACGGCCTTTATATTATCACTCAATATTCACCCGTTTCAGGCGCAAGGCATTACCCAATACCGAAACCGAGCTTGCCGCCATTGCCGCGCCTGCGATGACGGGGTTTAAAAAGCCGAGTGCGGCAAGCGGAATGCCCAAAATATTGTAGAAGAAGGCGAAAAACAGGTTTTGCTTAATGTTTTTCAAAGTTGCCTGCGACACCAGCAGGGCATCGGCGAGCTGATTAACCGAATGCTGCATCAGCGTAGCGGATGCGGTGTGTTCGGCAACGTCCGCACCGCCTTTCATGGCGAAGCTGACGTTGGCGGCGGCGAGTGCGGGAGCGTCGTTGATGCCGTCGCCGACCATGGCCACGGTTTTGCCGGCAGCTTTGAGTTTCTGCACTTCGGCAGCTTTATCGCGCGGACTCATGTTGCCAAAGGCGTGTGCGATACCCAGTTGTTTGGCGACGTATTCGACCGTGCCTTGGTTGTCGCCGCTCATAATATAG
Source organism: Neisseria sp. P0008.S002 (assembly GCF_051962805.1). Taxonomy (NCBI): domain Bacteria; kingdom Pseudomonadati; phylum Pseudomonadota; class Betaproteobacteria; order Neisseriales; family Neisseriaceae; genus Neisseria; species Neisseria sp. P0008.S002. The sequence goes on from NZ_JBQCUY010000003.1 coordinate 135,498, forward strand.
ACATCGATATTGTGTTTTTTCAGACGGCCTATGGCTTCGGCGGTATCGGCTTTCAACGCGTCGGCAAGTGCGAATGCGCCGATAGGTTTGTTATCGACTGAGACTGCAACAATGCTTGCAATATCCCAAACGCCGTCTGAAAACTTCGGCAAGGTCAGTTCGGCAAATTCGGCTTTGCCCGCTTTCACCAAACCCACTCCTTCGACTTCGGCGGTAATGCCTGCGCCGACAACGGTTTGCGCGTTTTGTGCAGTGGGGATTTCCAAACCACGCGCTTGGGCGGCGGAAACGATGGCGCGCGCGAGCGGGTGGGCGGCGTTTTGTTCGACGGCGGCAGCGATGCGGTACAAAGCGTCTTCGTCAAAGCCGCTGTCGGGAACGCAATAAACGGCGGCAACCTGCGGTCTGCCTTCGGTCAGCGTGCCGGTTTTGTCCAACACGACGGCATCGACGTGGGCGGCTTCCTCCATTGCCGCTGCGTCTTTAAACCAAATGCCGTGTTTCACTGCTTTGCCCATGCCGACCATAATCGCGGCAGGGGTCGCCAGACCGAGCGCGCACGGACAAGCAATTACCAAAACGGCAACGGCGTGCATCAGCGCAATCGTCCAATCGCCCTTAACCAGCCAAGTGGCGATAAAAGTCAGAAGCGCAATGCCCACGACAGTTGGCACGAATACCGCCGCTGCTTTATCGGCCACGCGCGCAATCGGCGCTTTACTGCCCTGCGCTTCGGACAGCGCGTTCATCATGTCGCCAAGCAGGGTTTGGCTGCCGAGTTGTGTGGCGCGGTACACCACGCTGCCTTCGGTCATCAACGCACCCGCCAACACTTTGCCGCCCGCTTTTTTCTCTTCGGGGTTGGATTCGCCGGTAAGATGGCTCTCATCCGCCCAACCGCTGCCGCTCTCGATGATGCCGTCGGCGGCAATGCGTTCGCCGTGGTTGGCGCGGATAAGGTCGCCGATTTGCACTTGGTCGATGGGCAGTTGTTTCCATTCGCCATCGCGTTGCACGTTGACTTGGGTCGGCGTGAGTTTGAGCAGCAAGCCCAAGCTGTTCAGGCTGGATTTTTTGGTGCGGTGTTCCAAAAATTTGCCCAGCGACACAAAACCAATCACCATCACGCCTACTTCAAAATACACGTGTGCCATGCCGTGCGCCGCGTGCGGGCTGAAAAACAGCATATAGACGGAATACAGGTAAATCGACACCGTACCGATGGTAACCAACACGTCCATATTCGCCAGTCCGCCCTTAATGCTCGCCCACGCGCTTTTGTAAAACGGGATGGCCAGCCAAAGTTGCACTATGCTTGCCAGTACAAATTGCCATACAGGCGGAATCATCCAATCGTGCCGCCCGATCATCATGCCTACCATGCCGATTAAAAACGGAATATTAATGGCCAGCAAAAGCCACAGCCTCCAGCCGATATGGTGTTCTGCTTCAGGTTGCGGCAATGTATCTTCCGTTTTTTCCTTTGCGCCGTAACCGGTTTTCTCAATGATTTTGGCGATGTCGGCAGCGGAAGTTTTGCTGTCGTCAAACGTAACCTGCGCCTCCTCGCTGGCAAAGTTTACCCCTGCCGATTCGACAAAATCTTTTTTGTTCAACACTTTTTCAATACGAGAAGCGCAGGCCTGACAGGTCATGCCTTCGATTTGGAAACGGACTTTTTGTTGCATGGTTTCTTCCTTCTGAATGTGATTGGGCTACCTGAAAAAAGCGGAGCAGGGTTTTCAGGTAGCCTTTGGGGTGTTGCAGTCGATTTGTTGCGATTCGATTTACAAAGCCGCATCAAAGCCGCCGTCTTCCACCGCTTCTATCAGCGCGGCGGGGTTGGTTTGGGCGGGGTCGAATTCCACGACGGCATTCTTGTTTTCCAGGCTCACTTCGGCCTTGTCCACGCCGTTTACGCCTTCGAGGATGCTGGTAACGCTTTTCACGCAGCCGCCGCAAGTCATGCCTTCGATGTTTAATGTGATGGTTTGCATAGGGTTTCCTTTCTGTTGGAATGAGGCTGAGGTTTTAAAGCCCGTTGCAGCCAAAGCTTTCAGGTAACCTGAAATGATGGGTCTGCTCTTGCTTTCCCGCTAAGTGCCGCCACTATAAAGCTTTACCCGAAGTAAAGGTCAAGCATCATGATGAACATCAGCCAGGCTGCGGCCGAGAGCGGCCTTTCCGCCAAACAAATCCGCGACTACGAAAAGCACGGCCTAATCGCTCCGGCCGCGCGCAGCGAAGCGGGCTACCGCCGCTACGGACAGGCCGACCTTGTCCGGCTGCGCTTTATCCGCCATGCGCGGGAAGTGGGCTTTTCGCTGCCGCAGATCGGGCAGCTTTTGAGCCTGCAACACAACCCGCAGCGTACCAGCCGCGAAGTGAAAACGCTCACCGCGCGGCACATCGCCGAGCTGGAAGCCAAAATCGAACGCTTGCAGGGCATGGTGGCCGAGCTGCAACGTTGGCACGATGCCTGCGCGGGAGACGACTGCCCGGATTGTGCGATTTTGGCCGGGCTGGAGGAGCGTTAGGCGGCTTGGGCAGAATAGAAACAGGCTACCTGAAAAGTTTCAGGTAGCCTTAGTCGGCCGCTAACGGTTTGGTACAGGCCTCGTCGTAATACGGCAGCCACTTGCCGCCGCTTTGCTTCAGATATGCGCGAAAACTTTTGTTTACCCGTGTGGCGGTGTAATCCAAATAATGGCAAAAAGTAAGTTATCAAGAGACAGAGGCCGTCTGAAGCGTTTCAGACGGCCTTTTCAAAATACGCTTATCGGTTACAAAGCCACATCGTAGCCGCCATCTTCTACGGCATCAATCAGCGCATCGGTATCTGTCTTGCTTTCATCAAAAGTAATCACTGCATTTTTGTTTTCCAAGCTGACTTCTGCTTTTTCCACGCCTTCTACGCCTTCCAAAAGACGGGTTACGCTTTTCACGCAGCCGCCACAGGTCATGCCATCGATGTTGAGGGTAACAGTTTGCATTTGTATTTCCTTTCATTCACACAAATCAAATATGGTTGCCAAATACTTTACTCCTTACACAAACAGCTTGCAAATTCTTCATTAAGGCCGTCTGAAAAATGCAGATAGGTGTACAATAACGCCTTTTGCTTCATCAAACGGACATAATAATGACTTCAACATTCAAACAATGGGTTAGCGTATGCGCTCTGGCGGTGGGGGCGTTTATTTTCAATACCACCGAATACATTCCGATTGCGCTTTTGAGCGATATTGGCCAAAGCTTCAAAATGCAGGCAACGGAAGTAGGCATGATGATCACGGTGTATGCGTGGATTGTGGCGTTGCTGTCTCTGCCGCTAATGCTGATGACGAAAAACATCGAACGGCGCAAATTATTGCTGGCGTTGTTTGCATTATTCGTCGTATTCCACGCGCTGTCGTTCTTTTCTTGGAACTTCAACATCCTCTTGATCAGCCGTATTGGTATTGCGCTGACACACGCTGTCTTTTGGTCGATTACGGCTTCTTTGGCGGTACGGCTTGCACCCACCGGCAAAACCAATCAGGCTTTGGGCCTGCTCAGTACGGGTACGGTTTTGGCGATGGTATTGGGTATTCCGCTGGGGCGAGTGGTTGGGCAATACTTCGGCTGGCAGCTCAGCTTCCTGCTGATTGGGGTCTGCGCCGCCGGCGTAATGCTGGTGTTGGCCAAAAACCTACCTGCTTTACCCAGCCAGAATACCGGTTCTTTAAGCAGCCTGCCGAGTTTGTTCAAACGCCGCAACCTGATGTTGCTCTATGCCATGACGGTGTTGATTATTACAGCCCATTTCACGGCATACAGCTATATCGAGCCTTTTGTGTTGCAAGTTGGCGGATTTAAGGCTGAACAAGTTACCATCGTTTTGAGCCTGTACGGTTTGGCAGGCTTCGCCGCTTCTTATCTGTTTGGCAAATGGTTTGCCAAATCGCAACGCCTGTTTATGCTTGGCGCGGTGGCGGTCATCCTGCTCTCTGCTCTGCTGCTTCTGCCGTTTGCCTCTTTCCCTTATGCGGTGTACGCGCTGGTGTTTATTTGGGGCGTGGCCATCGTCATCGTCAGTTTGGGCATGGTCTCAAAAGTATTGACGTTTGCTTCCGACGCGACAGATGTGGCCAACTCGATTTATTCAGGTTTGTACAATGTCGGCATCGGCGGCGGTGCACTTTTGGGGCATTATGTAACCGTCTGGTTCGGTCTTTCCAATATCGGCATTGCCGGAGCCTTGCTGGCGGCGGCAGGTCTGGCCGTTTGCGGCTTGTTGTTTAAGGAACAAGACAATCTGACGCAAAATGTTTAAAATCCAATCACTTTCCTAATCGAACGGACAAACAGCCTTCCTGCTGCTTGTCCGTTTTTTATTTTATTTTAAAAAATAATTTACAATTTATTTACACTACATTAAATTACAAATATACTGTCGTTGTCAGGCCGTCTGAAAACGGCCGGCACAAGCGTAAAAGAAAAACCAGCAAACTTCAGAGGAACATTCTATGGATCTGCACGCAAAGGACAAAACCCAGCATCCGGAAAACGTCGAGCTGCTCAGTGCACAAAAGCCGATTACCGACTTTAAAGGCCTGCTGACCACCATCATCTCCGCCGTCGTCTGCTTCGGCATTTATTACATACTTCCTTATAGCCCTGATGCCAACAAAGGTATCGCGCTGTTGATTTTCGTTGCGGCACTTTGGTTTACCGAAGCCGTACACATTACCGTTACCGCACTGATGATCCCTATCCTTGCCGTTGTACTCGGCTTCCCGGATATGGACATCAAAAAAGCGATGGCAGGTTTCTCCGACCCGACGATTTATATTTTCTTCGGCGGCTTCGCGCTTGCAACCGCCCTGCACATGCAGCGTCTCGACCGTAAAATCGCCGTCAGCCTGTTGCGCCTCTCCCGCGGAAATATGAAAGTTGCCGTGTTGATGCTGTTTGCCGTTACCGCCTTCCTGTCTATGTGGATCAGTAACACTGCGACTGCCGCAATGATGCTGCCTTTGGCCATGGGTATGATGAGCCACCTCGATCAAGAAAAAGAACGCAAAACCTATGTTTTCGTTCTGCTCGGCATCGCCTACTGCGCCAGTATCGGCGGCTTAGGTACCGTGGTCGGTTCTCCGCCGAACATGATTGCCGCCAAAGCGCTGAACTTGGACTTCGTCGGCTGGATGAAGCTCGGCCTGCCGATGATGCTGTTGATTCTGCCGCTGATGCTGTTCTCCATGTACGTCATCCTCAAGCCTAATTTGAACGAGCGCGTGGAAGTTAAAGCCGAATCTATCCCTTGGACTTTGCACCGCGTTATCGCGCTGTTGATTTTCTTGGCAGCTGCCGTTGCTTGGGTATTCAGCTCCAAAATCAAAGCTGCATTCGGCATTTCCAACCCTGATACCGTTATCGCCCTGATTGCCGCCGTTGCCGTTGTCGTATTCGGCGTGGCGCAATGGAAAGAAGTTGCCCGCAATACCGACTGGGGTGTATTGATGCTCTTCGGTGGTGGTATCAGCTTGAGCGCGTTGCTGCAATCTTCCGGTGCATCTGAAGCACTGGGTCAGCAAGTTGCTTCCACATTCTCCCATTCTCCTGCATTGCTGGTGATTTTCGTGGTTGCCACCTTCATCATCTTCCTGACCGAGTTCACCAGTAACACGGCTTCCGCCGCTCTGCTTGTGCCTATTTTCGCCAGCATTGCCGCGCAAATGGGCCTGCCGGAACAAGTCTTGGTATTCGTCATCGGTGTCGGCGCATCTTGTGCCTTCATGTTGCCGGTTGCCACACCGCCTAACGCGATTGTGTTCGGTACAGGCTTAATCAAACAACGCGAAATGATGAATGTCGGCTTATTGCTAAACATCCTCTGCGTAGTATTGGTTGCTCTGTGGGCTTATGCTGTACTGATGTAAACCATCGACCTAAACAACAAGGCCGTCTGAAAGAAAATTTTTCAGACGGCCTTGAAGTTTGTCGTTCAGACACAATTTAACGAATGATTCAAAACCGGATTCTAACGAAAGGAAACCCATGATTATCCTGCACACCAACAAAGGCGACATCAAAATCGAACTCGATTTCGACAAAGCCCCCGTTACTGCTAAAAACTTCGAGCAATACGTTAAAGACGGCTTCTACGACGGCGTAATCTTCCACCGTGTTATCAAAGGCTTCATGATTCAAGGCGGCGGCATGGATGAAAACATGAACGAAAAAGAAACCCGCGATCCGATTCAAAACGAAGCGTCCAACGGTTTACCTAACGAGAAATACACCATCGCTATGGCGCGTACTTCTGATCCTCACTCTGCCAGCGCGCAATTCTTCATCAACACCGCCGACAACGCCTTCCTGAACTTCCGTTCTAAAGAGCTGTACGGCAAAACCGTTGTCCAAGACTGGGGCTATGCCGTATTCGGTAAAGTCGTTGACGGTTTTGACGTTGTCGATGCCATCGAAGGCGTTTCTACCAAACGTCACGGTTACCACGACGACGTACCGAGCGAACCTGTCATCATCACTAAAGCCGAAGTGGTTTAATTGATTTGATTTCTCATAAAAACAGCCTGTCCGTTTTTAACTCGGACAGGCTTTTTTCAATAATGACGCATACCGTCACACATCATAAGTACCGACCACGCATGCCGAATCCAAAACATGGCCCTGCATGGCAAAATGCAACTCATTAAAGCGGAAACCGCGCGGCAAATCCAAAACGGTATCCAACGCGTACACAATCAACTCATAACGATGACGGTTGTTCGGTGGCGCCATACCGCCGTAAAACGAGGCCTCTTCGATTTCAAATTTACCCAACGCGCTTGCCCAAGTGTTCGCACCCTGTGTGAAATCTGTTGCAGAAATACTTTCATTTTCTGCCACGGAAGTACGTTTCAAATCCGAAATCAACCAATGCGTCCATACGAAACCCGATGCCGAAATGGCATCTTTGTCTTCCAACACCACGGCAAACGATTTTGTTCCTTCAGGTGCATCTTTGATCTCAAAAGGAATCGAATAAGAAGGCATACCGCTCGGGCTGAACTGGCTGCCGCGCTTGCCGTATTTGTCTTCAAATTCGCCGTTGACAATAGCTTTACTGCTGACTTTCATCTTATATCTCCCAATAGTAGGTTTGTTCATTCTAACAAACACCAAGGCCGTCTGAAAGATACTGCCGTTTTCACTTTCCCGATGTCGCATTTTCAGACGGCCTCAAGCAATATTCACAATTCGATCAAACACATTTGACATTCCATAGTATAATCCGCCGCATGAAAACTACACAGGATACGCATTATGGATTGGAAAGGTCGTGAACAAAGCCAAAACGTCGAAGATCGCCGCGGAAGCAGTGGCGGCGGTGGCGGCAAAACACCGGGCATACTCGGCATTATCGTGGTTTTGGTCGGCGCATATTACGGCGTGGATTTGAGCGGTTTGGTTGGCGGCTCATCTTCGATGGGCATTCCTACCCAGCAAGCTTCCCGACTCGACAGCCAACAAGAAGCCGAGTTGAACGAACTGTCCCGCGTCGTCCTTGCCGATACGGAAAAAGCATGGAGCAAATATTTCCAACAACACGGCCAACGCTATACACCGGCAACCATGGTGTTGTATGAAGGCGGCACGTCCACCGCCTGCGGTACGGGCCAATCTGCCATGGGTCCGTTTTACTGCCCGGGCGACCAAAAAGTTTATTTGGATTTGAGTTTCTACGAAGACATGCGCACCAAACTCAAATCTGCCAGCGATGCTGCGTTTGCCTACGTTATTGCCCATGAAGTCGGCCATCACGTTCAAAACCTGCTCGGCATTCTGCCTAAAGTCCACAAAATGCAACAGCAAGTCGGCAAGAAAGAGGCCAATGCCCTTTCCGTCAAACTCGAATTGCAGGCCGACTGTTTCGCCGGTATTTGGGGACACTACGCCGTCAACAACAACATCTTCAAAGCCGAAGACATTCAAAAAGCCATGCTTGCTGCCGAATCCGTCGGTGATGACCGCTTGCAGAAACAGGCTCAGGGCTATGTCGTTCCCGACAGCTTTACTCATGGCTCGTCCGAAGAACGCATGACTTGGCTCAAGCGCGGTTTGGAAAGCGGCGACATCAACCAGTGCAACACTTTCAACAATTGATTCGTCCAAGCAACACTGTTCTTTGATGTAACGACAAAAGGCCGTCTGAATTCTTCAGACGGCCTTTTAGCCGTGTTAGAATAACGCCTATTATTTTCCCTTAAATTCAAAGGAAATCCACATGGCAAATATCGCCCGCGACATTTTCAAAGCCTACGACATCCGGGGCATCGTCGGTAAAACTCTGACTGACGAAGCTGCCTACTTAATCGGCAAAGCCATTGCCACCAAAGCCTCCGAAAAAGGCATTACCCGCATCGCACTCGGCCGCGATGGCCGTTTGAGCGGCCCCGGCCTGATGGCACAAATTCAACGCGGTTTTACAGACAGCGGCATCGATGTCCTCAACGTCGGCATGGTTGCCACTCCTATGCTTTACTTCGCAGCCATCAACGAATGCGGCGGCAGCGGCGTGATGATTACCGGCAGCCACAATCCGCCCGATTACAACGGTTTCAAAATGATGCTCGGCGGCGACACGCTCGCAGGCGAAGCCATTCAAGAACTTTTAGCTATTGTTGAGAAAGACGGTTTTGTTGCCGCCGACAAACAAGGCAGCGTAACCGAAAAAGACATCTCCGGCGAATACCACAACAACATCGTCGGCCACATCAAAATCAAACGCCCGATGAAAATCGTGATTGACGCGGGCAACGGTGTCGGCGGCGCATTTGCAGGCAAACTCTACAAAGGTTTGGGCAACGAAGTGACCGAACTTTTCTGCGAAGTGGACGGCAATTTCCCTAATCACCACCCTGATCCGTCCAAACCGAAAAACCTGCAAGACCTCATCGTCGAGCTCAAAAACGGCAATGCTGAAATCGGCTTGGCATTTGACGGCGATGCCGACCGCTTGGGCGTGGTCACCAAAGACGGCAACATCATCTATCCAGACCGCCAACTGATGCTTTTCGCGCAAGACGTGTTGAGCCGCAATCCTAAAGCCAAAGTGATTTTCGACGTCAAATCCACCCGCCTGCTCGCACCTTGGATTAAAGAACACGGCGGCGATCCTGTGATGGAAAAAACCGGCCACAGCTTCATCAAATCCACCATGAAAAAAACCGGCGCACTGGTTGCCGGCGAAATGAGCGGTCACGTTTTCTTTAAAGAACGCTGGTTCGGCTTCGATGACGGTATGTATGCCGGCGCACGCCTCTTGGAAATCCTGTCTGCCTTCGACAATCCGTCCGAAGTGTTGAACAAGCTACCGCAAAGCATTTCTACTCCGGAACTCAACATCGACCTGCCGGAAGGCAGCAACGGGCACAAAGTGATTGAAGAGCTGGCTGCCAATGCCAAGTTTGAAGGTGCGACCGAAATCATCACCATCGACGGCTTGCGCGTTGAATTCCCTGACGGCTTCGGCCTGATGCGTGCTTCCAATACCACGCCGATTTTGGTATTGCGTTTTGAAGCGGATACGCAAGAAGCGATTGAGCGTATTCAAAACCAATTCAAAGCAGTCATTGAAAGCAATCCTGCATTGAAATGGCCGCTGTAAGGGTTTAGGCTAAAACAAAAGGCCGTCTGAAAATCATTTCAGACGGCCTTTAATATTCAATATTGCTATTTCAAAGTTTGAAAAAACAAGAATATCCCGGCTTAGTTATCCGACTTGCGCCAACTGTTGACGCATTTCATCGATAACGGCTTTGTAATCCGGTTTGCCAAAAATTGCCGAACCGGCGACAAACGTATCCGCACCCGCCGCCGCAATTTCAGCAATATTGTCTGTCTTCACGCCGCCATCGACTTCCAATGCGATATGGCGGCCGCTTTGCCGTTCATACTCGTCCAACATCTCGCGCACTTTGCGGATTTTCACCAGCGTATTCGGGATAAAGCTTTGCCCGCCAAAGCCCGGGTTGACCGACATCAGCAACACCATATCCAGTTTGTCCAAAACGTTTTCCAGAATATTAACCGGCGTAGCAGGATTCAATACCAAGCCTGCCTGACAGCCGTATTCTTTAATCAAACCCAAGCTGCGGTCGACATGGCGGCTGGCTTCGGGATGAAAGGTAATGATATTGGCACCGGATTTGGCAAACGCATGAATCAAATCGTCCACCGGCTCAACCATCAAATGCACATCGACCGGCACGGTTGCATACGGTTTCAAAGCCGCACAAACCATAGGGCCGAAAGTCAGATTCGGCACATAATGATTGTCCATCACGTCAAAATGAATCAAATCCGCACCCGCGCGGATAACTTCGGCAACCTCTTCGCCCAAACGGGCAAAATCGGCAGACAAAATACTAGGGGCAATACGGTAGTCGGTCATGTTTATTCTCCTAAAGTGTGTTCCTTTGTCATTATCGCATTTTTAACCCTATGTTGTATGCCGCCGACAACGTCTCTGCCGTCATTTTTGTGAATTTACATTTCATATACATTAATGAAACTTATAATCACATAGTAAGGCTTTGAAAATAAATTATTAGATTACATACACATTCAAAAAAATCTAACATCATTAACAAAAGTTAACTGCATTGATACTGCCTTTCACACGCTTATCGGTTATATTTCCAAACCTGATGAAACATTAGGAAAACACCGTGTCTGTTGCACTTTCCCGCTATCCGACTTTTATTTTCTTAGCACTTGCCCTACTCTGTTCCAGTCTGCCTGCACATGCCGGTCCGTTTCTGGCCACTTTGGACGACTTTCACCCGAATTGCGACATCCGACAGCTCAATTTATCCGCCGACCAACACGCCGCCCTGCGCCGCCTGCGTACCGATTTCAAACAAATCAACGATAAAGCCTACCGTAAAACTGTACGCTCCGACCGCAACCGCCGTCAAACCATCATCAAAATCCTCTCCGGCGACTCATTCGACTCAAACGCCGCCCGCGATTATGTTGAAAACCGCTACCTCTCCAGCATGGACTATGCGGTAGATGAAATGGAAATCCAATACCGCCTCTACCATCTGCTCAATCCGCGCCAACGCCAGCAATGGTTGTCTTCATGCTTGCGCTGATGGATAAATAAAAATACAAAAAGGCCGTCTGAAACCATATTCAGACGGCCTTTGCTTTTTTCGCCTTAATCCAGCACTCTTTCTTCCGGCAACCGACCTGCCCAGTCGCAGGCAAACTGCCATGCCGAACGGCCTGAACGGCTGCCGCGCATTTGCGCCCATTGCAACGCGGCTTGGCGTGCCGTGTCATCAAAAGGAACATTGAAATCTTCCAACCAGTTGGCTACGGCGGTCAAATAATCGTTTTGATCGAAAGGATAAAAACTCAGCCACAAACCGAAGCGGTCGGAAAGGGAGATTTTCTCCTCGACGGCCTCTTTCTGATGAATTTCGCCGCGAGTGCCCGTAGTACCGCCGTTTTCATCCATGTATTCAGGAATTAAATGACGGCGGTTGGAAGTGGCATAAACCAAAACATTGGTGCAACGTTGCGACAGTCCGCCGTCTAAAGCAGTTTTCAAGGCTTTATAGGTCTCATCACCGGTTTCAAACGACAAATCATCGCAGAAAACGATAAATTTCTCGGGACGCTCAGACAACAGCGTCAACAAAGCCGGTAAGCTGATCAAATCGCTTTTATCCACCTCAATCAGTCGCAGGCCGCGCTCGGCGTATTCGTGTAACAACGCTTTAACCAAGGAAGATTTGCCCGTACCGCGTGCGCCGGTCATCAAGACATTATTTGCCGGACGGCCTGCCAAAAATTGCTCGGTATTGCGTTTCAGCCTGTCGGTTTGCGAACCGACTGCCGCCAATCTGCTCAAAGGAAACGTATGCGGACGTGGCAGGCTTTCCAAAATGCCTTTTTTGCCCACGCTGTGCCAACGGTAGGCCAAAGCGCGCCAGTCGGTTTTACCGGCTTCGTCAGGCAGGATTAAATCCAGACGGTTTAAAACGGAATTCGCTTTTTTCAAAAAATTGGATAATTTCATTTCGGCTTTCTTTTTTTCAGACGGCCTTTTGCGCCAATACTCGCATCACGGTATCGACAACGGCTTGGGTTTGCGGATCGATTTCAATATTAATGAGGTCGCCTTCTTTGCGGCTGCCAAACAGGGTGCGCTCCAAAGTCTCCGGAATCAGGTGTACGCAAAATTCGCTGTCGCTGATTTCACCTATGGTCAGGCTGCAACCGTCCAAACCGACAAAGCCTTTGGTCAGGATGTAGGGCTTGAGGTTTTCCGGCAGCTCAAACCAAACTGTACGGTTGAACTCGCTTGATTCAATTCGGGAAATTCGGGTAACCGCCATCACATGGCCGCTCATTACATGGCCGCCGATTTCATCGCCAAACCGCGCCGCGCGTTCCAAATTGACACTGTCGCCGACTTTCAAGCTGCCGAGATTGGTTTTACGTAAGGTCTCGTCCATCAAATCAAAGCTGACTTTGTTGCCGTCGATTCGGGTAATGGTCAGGCAGCAACCATTGTTGGCGACAGAGGCGCCGGTTTGCAGATTGTCGGCGATTTCGGGGGGCAGCTCAACTGTGTGGGTACGAAAGTCGGGCGAAGGTTGGGCGATGTCTGTAATTTTGCCCATACCTTGTACGATGCCTGTAAACATGATGTCTTCTTTCCGATGGTACGATAAGGCGGATATTGTAGCATTTTCCAGGCACAAAGGCCGTCTGAAAGCGGTGATGGCGATGGTTTGGGGTATAATCGAATTTTTATTTCCGCAGCCCGATCATGCTCAGCTACCGCCACGCCTTCCATGCCGGCAACCATGCCGATATGCTCAAGCACTTTACCCTCTTCCTCGTCCTCGAATATTTCAACCGCAAAGACAAGCCCTATTGGTATATCGATACGCACAGCGGTGCCGGTTTGTATGATTTGAGCGGCGATGAAGCGCAAAAAGTCGGCGAATACAAACAAGGCTTTGTGCTCTTGGAACAAGCTGACAAGCTGCCTGCCGAATTGGCCGAATTTGTGGGCCGTCTGAAACAAATACTGCCGCAAGACAACCTTTACTGCGGCTCGCCTTGGCTAGCACAGGCGCTCACGCGCGACAGCGACAAAATGCGCCTCTTTGAGCTGCACCCTGCCGATTTTGTCCATTTACAAAACAATATGCGCGAAGTTCGCCCTGCGCGTAAAGTGCAGGTCAGCCAAGCGGACGGTTATCAAGGTTTGATTTCACTTCTGCCTCCTCCGCCGCGCCGCGCCGCCGTCTTGATTGATCCGCCCTACGAAGAAAAACAAGACTACCGCCGTGTCGTCCAAGTCTTGAAAGATGCTTTAAAACGCTTTGAAACCGGCTGCTACATGGTTTGGTATCCCTGCTTGAGCCGCGAAGAAAGCCGCAAACTTCCGGACGAACTCAAAAAAATCGCTCCCGACAATTATCTGCACGCCGAGCTTCATGTCCATACGCCGCGCAGCGACGGCTTCGGTATGCACGGCAGCGGCATGTTCGTCATCAACCCGCCCTATATGCTTGCCGAACAGTTGCAAAACAATCTGCCCGAACTTGCCAAAATTTTGGCGCAAGATGTCGGCGCGCATTATGTATTGGAAAGCAAAACGAAATAAACACTGCCGTCTGAACGTATACCCAAACGCTTTGATTTTGCCGCCATACCTGTTCAGACGGCCTTAACCCTTTATACTTAAGCCTTTTTCCACTACAATTCACAACATAACAATTAACGGCCGTCCACTCATGAATATACGCACACCCCTAGCCTGCACACTCCTGCTCTGCGCGTGCAGCGAATCAGCAAAAAACGAATTTAAAGAAGAATTTACCCAAAGTTTCCGCACCGAATTTGTCCGCTCGGCAACCGAAGCCTGCGTAGAAAAAGCCTCCGGAAAAAGCCCGTTTGATTCCGCGACCACTGAAAAAATCTGCCGCTGCATCGGCGAAAAAACAGTCGACCAAATCAATCCTGAAGAAGCGACATCGCTTTTGGGCGGCAGCGACTCCATCAGCGACGAGCTGAAAAAACGCATCAAAGACACCAGCATCGCCTGCACTAAAGAAGTTTTAGGCATGGCCGAGAGCAAAACCAAATGAACACGCCGTTTTCAGACGGCCTGAAATTGAAAAATATTCGATTCAAACTTAGGAAAAGAGTGAAACCATGAAGACACTGAACCAATTCTTAGCCCAACACCTGCCCGAACACAAACTGCCGCAAGAGCTGGCCAGCGTACTGGAATCCGTAGCCGCCGCCTGTTTGGACATCAACGCCAAAGTCCGCCTCGGCGCGCTTTCCGGCGTTTTGGGCATGGCAGGTACCGGCAACATCCAAGGCGAAGACCAAAAGAAACTTGACGTCATTGCCAACAACATCATGATTGATGTTTTAAAAGCCAATGCCAACATCGCAGGCCTTGCCAGCGAAGAAGAAGACACCTATGTCGCCACACACGAAAACGGCGGCTATTTGGTATTGTTTGACCCGTTGGACGGCTCTTCCAATATCGACGTCAACATCTCCGTCGGCACCATCTTCTCCATCTTGGCGAAACCAGAAGGCGCATTAACTACCGAGTCCTTCCTGCAAAAAGGCCGCGACCAAGTGGCCGCAGGTTATGTTTTATACGGTCCGCAAACACAACTGGTACTGACTGTCGGTCACGGCGTGTTCGTCTTCACTCTGGACGATGCCAACCAATTCCTGCTGACCAAAGAAAATCCGCGCGTTCCCGAGTCTACTAAAGAATTCGCCATCAATATGTCCAACCAAAGACATTGGTTCACCCCTGTTCAACAATACATTGACGAATTGCTGGCAGGCGAAACCGGCGTACGCGGCAAAAACTACAATATGCGCTGGGTAGCCAGCATGGTTGCCGAAATCCACCGCATCCTGATGCGCGGCGGCGTATTCATGTATCCGCAAGACAAACGCGACCCATCCAAACCGGGCAAACTGCGCCTGATGTACGAAGCCAACCCGATGAGCCTGCTTATGGAACAAGCCGGCGGCGCATCAAACAACGCCATCGAAGCCATGCTCGACATCCAACCTACCGGCCTGCACCAACGTGTTGCCGTATTCATGGGCAGCCGCGAAGAAGTCGAATACGTTTACAATCTGCATCAAAAATAATCGGATATATTGAAACCAAAAAAGGCCGTCTGAAATATAATTTTCAGACGGCCTTTCGTTAAGAAATCAAAGAAATGAAAAATCAAAAGGCAGACTCAAATCTGCCCTTTACTACTTTCCATCTAAGCTTTATTGGATTACGCCGAACGAGCCAGCTCTTCCGCTGCTTTTTGCACCATATCCGGCGTCAGCTTGTTCAAACAATCCGTATGCCCTAACGGACATTCGCGTTTAAAACATGGCGAACAATCCAAATTCAAGCTGACGATTTTTGCCTTTTGGCTTAGAGGCGGCGTATGGTCAGGGCTGGATGAGCCGTAAACCGCAACCAATTTCCGATCAAGCGCGGCCGCAAGATGCATCAGACCGCTGTCGTTGCACACGACCGTATCGGCGCAAGACAACAGATCAATCGCCTCCGGAAGATTGGTTTTGCCGCAAAGATTGGTACACAGGCCGTCTGAAAGTTGGTTGATTTCATCTGCAATATCGAAATCTTTTTGCGAACCAAACAGCCAAACCTGCCAACCCTCGGCCAAATATCGGCGGCCGAGTTCGGCAAAATGACGCGCAGGCCAACGCTTGGCCGGGCCATATTCCGCACCGGGACAAAATGCCAAAATCGGTTTATCCGTCGTCAAACCATGTTTTGCCAAAGCGGCTTGACGGCTTTCGGAATCAATCGTGAAACAGGGATTATCGGAATGCCCGTTAAAATCCGCTTGGGTCGGATGTGCCAGCGCAGTATAGCGGTCGACCATCAACGGCAACGCGGCCTTATCCAACTTGCGGATATCGTTCAACAAAAAATAGCGCGACTCGCCAACATAGCCCGTACGCTGCTTAATGCCCGCAGCCAAGGCAATAATGGCGGATTTGAGCGAACCGGGCAAAACAATTACTTGATCATAGCCTTCTTTTCCCAATTCACGTCCGATACGCCAGCGTTTTTTTAATTCCAACGCACCATGTCCAAACGGGTTTTCCATCACACGGTTGATTTCAGGCATACGCTCAAATACGGCCATCGACCATTTGGGCGCAAAAGCATCAATAGTGCAGCCGGGATGCAGCTCATGCAAACGGCGATAAAGCGGTTGGGTCATGACGCAGTCCCCAATCCAGCTTGGGGTAATAATCAGGATTTTTTTGGACATAATGGAATGTGTTTTTAATTTTGGCTTATTGTAATACGATTTTTAAAAGGCCGTCTGAAACTCGGTTTAATCGCCTAGATCAGAACGTACTGGTTGATACATATTATTTCAACAGATGCACTCTGGCTCGAGCGCGTGAAGCGTTTGTCTTCCCAATTATTCGGCAAATACCACACCCCAAATACTAAGCATAACGGCAGCAAGCAATATTTGCTTCATTTTTAAAACCTTATAAAAACAGAAAGGCCGTCTGAAATATTTTCAGACGACCTTTTTATACTCGTTTAACGATGGTAGTTAGGCGCTTCTTTGGTGATTTGTACGTCGTGAACGTGAGATTCGCTCATACCGGCAGAAGTGATTTCCACAAATTCTGCTTTCTCGTGCATTTCAGCAATATTGGCGCAACCCAAATAACCCATGCTGGAGCGCAGGCCGCCGGTCAGCTGGTGGATGATGTTCACGATCGGACCTTTGTAAGGAACGCGGCCTTCGATGCCTTCAGGAACATATTTGTCTGTGCTGTCGGTTTTGTCTTGGAAGTAGCGGTCGGCAGAGCCTTGGCTCATCGCACCCAACGAACCCATGCCGCGGTAAGACTTGTAAGAGCGGCCTTGGTAAAGTTCGATTTCACCCGGAGCTTCTTCCGTACCGGCAAACATACCGCCCAGCATGACGCTGTATGCACCTGCTGCCAGAGCTTTGGCAATATCGCCGGAGAAGCGGATACCTCCGTCAGCAATCAGGGGAACGCCTGTACCTTTCAGGGCTTCGGAAACATTGTGAATCGCAGTCAGTTGAGGCACGCCCACGCCGGCCACGATACGGGTCGTACAAATCGAGCCCGGGCCGATACCGACTTTAACGGCATCCGCACCGGCAGCGACTAAATCCAAAGCAGCTTTAGCAGTCGCGATGTTGCCGCCGATGACTTGGATGTGTGGGTAGGTTTCTTTTACCCAGCGCACGCGATCGATAACGCCTTGGCTATGACCGTGGGCAGTATCAACCACAATCACGTCCACGCCTGCTTCTACCAATGCTTTGACGCGCTCTTCGGTATCGCCGCCGGTACCCACCGCGGCACCGACGCGCAGGCGGCCTTCGGCATCTTTGTTGGCATTAGGGAATTCGGTTGTTTTCAGAATATCTTTAACTGTAATCAGACCTTTGAGTTCGTCTTGGTCATTTAACACCAAAACGCGCTCAACTTTGTGCGCATGCATGATTTCGCGGGCTTCATCGATGCTGGTACCTTCAGGAACGGTAACCAAACGGTCACGGGGAGTCATGATAGCAGAAACCGGCAGATCGACACGGTTTTCAAAACGCAGGTCGCGGTTGGTCACGATACCGACCACTTTGCCGTTTTCAACAACAGGCAGACCGGACATTTTGCGTTTGCGTTGTGCGCGCATTTCCAAGACTTCGCGGATCAATGCGGTCGGCGCAACGGTAACGGGATCTTTCACCACACCGCTCTCATGGCGCTTCACTTTGGAAACGGCACGCGCTTGCAACTCCGGCGTCATGTTTTTATGGATAATGCCGATGCCGCCTTCTTGAGCCATAGAGATGGCCAGACGCGCTTCGGTAACGGTATCCATTGCAGCAGAAAGTAGAGGGAGGTTGAGCGTGATATCGCGGGTGAGTTTGGTTTGAAGTTTGACATCTCGAGGCAGCACGTTTGAGTGCGCTGGAACCAACAAAACGTCGTCGAAAGTATAGGCTTTTTCTACAATACGCATGATGCTCGGTCTTTCAGTTTGTGCAAGATGCACGGCATTATATCACACCGGCTTGATGCTAACATTGGCAATACACGTTTTAACGTTATTTTTTTACATGATTTGATTTGGCGTACAAAAATATGCCAACGCATTGCAGTTTCAAGTAAAATAAGCCGCATGAGAACATCATTTACATAAGGGAAACCCATGAAATCTTCCGTACTCAAAACCTGTCTGATAGCAGCCCTTCTCTCTTCCGCCGCCCTGACCGGCGCGGCCGAGGTTTACACTTGGAAAGGCACATCGGGCAACAGCTATTCCGATACGCCAAACCGTCTGCAACCGAAGCGTTCCGGCGTGGTCAACATCCGCACGCACAACGTCAAACCTGCCGTTGCGCCTGCTGTTGCGGCATCTGAGCCGGTTGCCGAGCAGCCCAACGAACAGGTTGCGGAACAAAACAAACAAATCGAAGAGCGCAATAAAAAAATCGAAGAGCAAAACCGCCAAAACAAGCTGGAAAACTGCAAAATCGCCAAAATCAACCGTCAAGTCGCCGAAAGCGCACGCTTGGCCAATCGCGACAGCCTGATTAAGCAATACCAAAACGACGTCAATAAATACTGCAATTAAGCTCTCGGATAACAATATCAAAAAGGCCGTCTGAAATTTAATTTCAGACGGCCTTTATTTTTCAGTCCATCAATAATACAGTTGAACCAACAACAAACCGAAAGCCAGACTAAATGCCATGCTCAACAGGCCCGGAATCATGAAGCTGTGGTTGAAGATGAATTTGCCGATTTTGGTCGAGCCGGTTGTATCGAAGTCGATAGCGGCAATAATCGGACCGTAGTTCGGAATGAAGAAATAACCGTTTACCGCAACAAATGTGCCGATAATGATGGGCGCAGGAATACCCAGTTTGATGGCGATCGGAAACAGCGTTGCCACTGTCGCGCCTTGGCTATTGACCAATACCGACAAGACAAACAGGGCAAAGGCAAAGGTCCATGGTGCAGATTCAACCAAATGGCTGACTGTCGATTCCACTTCTGTTAAGTGGCCGTTCATCAAGGTATCGCCCAACCAAGCCACGCCAAACACCGCAATCACGGCACGCATACCGGCATGGAATACCGAACCTCGGGTAATCGCATCGCCATTGGGTTTACACGCCAAGATAATCAATGCAGAAGCAGACAACATCACGATTTCAATCGTATGCGCCATGCCCATAGGCTTGATCGCGCCATCGTGTTCAAAAGCCGGACGCAGCTCAGGCAGCGCACCCATCACAACTACCAGCAATGCCGCAGTCAAGAAAATACCGACTGACAATTTGGCTTTCGGCGAAATGGCGACATCGGTTTGTTGTTCCTCCACATCGATGTATTCTTTCACATAGTTCGGGTCTTTCAGCAAATCCTGATAATGCGGATCGTCTTTCAATTCTTTGCCCAGTTTGTTTACGAACACGCAAGCCAAACCGATACCCAAAATCGTGGACGGAACAGTAACTTTCAACACATCCGCCATCGTGATGTGTTGCGGCTCAAGCATGGTAACACAGGCAACAACCGCGGCGGCAATCGGGCTGGCAACGATCGCAAATTGGGAAGCAATAACCGCCATCGTCAACGGACGGGAAGGACGGATGCCATTGCGACGGCTGACTTCGGCAATCACGGGCAAGACCGAGTAAGCCACATGGCCCGTACCTGCCAACACGGTAAAGGTATAAGTCACCGCCGGCGCGATAAAGGTGATGTATTTCGGATTGCGGTGCAACACGCGCGTGGCAATCTTAATCATATAGTCCAAACCGCCGCTGGCCTGCATGGCCGCCGCGGCAGACACTACCGCCATAATCATCAGCATCACATCAATCGGCGGGCTGGTCGGCTGAAGATGGAAACCAAAAGACAATACGGCCAAGCCGATACCGCCGAGCACGCCCAAACCAATACCGCCAACCTGCGCACCAATCAGGATACACAGCAGCACAACGGCAAACTGGATAAAAAACATAGTTGACATAACAACTCCCAAAATCCGGCCTTAGCCGAAATAAAATTACAAACGGTTGGATTATAGAGTAAACCCTCTTTCCTAACCATACTTTACCTAATTATACATACTGGTCTATATCAAATAAATAATATTCTCATTTAAACACTAGGTTTTAAAAATACAAAAGAGGCCGTCTGAAAATTTTCAGACGGCCTCTATGATTTAAAAAGATGATAAGGCTATTTTCCGGCTACTTCTTCATCTTTTATAAAATCCGATACGCCATGAACACAGCGGATTTTGCGTTCCGACAAAGTTGCCTCCAACAAGGCATCGTTTTGCGGCAATGAATCGCGTTCTGCCTCATTGTGCCAGAGGTGGTACGCAATGCCGGCAAATTTCAGATTATGGCGCTTCATCCCGTTATGATAGCAACGGGCGACAAATTCGCTGTCCTCCCTGCCCCAGCCGACAAAGCTATTGTCAAACCCGTTGACGGCAAGCGCATCGCTGCGGAAAAAGCCCATATTGCAAGTTTTGATGCCTTTGTGTTTGCGGTTGCCTTTTCGGCCTGCCAATTTGGCCAAACAACGGCAGCGCAGGGCGGAAAGCCGTTTTTCTATTCCCGAGCTGAACATGGACAAGGCAGGCAAATCGCCTTCGTTCAAAATATCCTGCGTTTTATCCGCAGTCAAAATCACGCGGGAACCCTGTATCAGACGGCCCTTTCGGGCAATCTTCAAATGATCGGCGATAAAAGACGGATTCAAGACCATATCGCCGTCAATCAACACAATATAATCGCTTTTCGCCTGCGCCAGCGCACGGTTGCGCGATTCGGCGGCACGAAAACCTCTATCCGGCTGCCATGAATGCTTGACCGGAATGCTTGTTCTGCGGCGGATAAAATCAACCACTTCGGCGGTTTCCTGCCTTGAGCCGTCATCCGCGACAATAATCTCATCCGGCAGACGGGTTTGCGATAAAGCCGATTTCAACACCAGCTCCAGAGCATCTGGGCGGTTGTAAGTGGTAATGATGAGGGAGACGGTTATCGTGCGGTTGCGCTCGTAGAGTTTGACATATTTGTAATACGAACCTTGTGCGTTGGAAACTGAAATCGTCAGGCCGTCTGCACCATAGGCAAAGCCGCGCTTGAGCAGATAGTTCTTCACAAACGATACGCCGCCATGCAGCAAAGCCTTAACCGGCGAACTGTCTTTCTTGAAGCGGTTTTCTTCCGCATACAGCGAACTGTACTGCTGCATTTTCTGAATCAGCCCTTCGGCGTTTTCAAAAGAATAATGTTTCAGACGGCCATCAAGTTGTTTAATCTTAGCTTCCTGCGGCAACACCAAAGACTCATGCACCTGACGGTCAGAAAAACGGGTAAATTTTCGATGATAAAGGCGTGGAATAATATCCGGATACCAGCCGCAGCCTTTAATCAGTCTGCCGTGGTAATGGTTCAGACGGGAAAGCGAAAAAATATGTTCCTTCTCATTTTCCAAAACGGCCGCACGAATGGATTCGATTAAAGCCTCATCCGCCACTTCATCGCTGTCTATGCTGAAAATCCAATCGTTTTGCGCCAGTCTGGCCGCCAGATTTTTCATCGGGCCAAACCCGATAAAGTCATGCTTGTAATAGCTGACATTGGGAAAGCCCTTGGCAATTTCAAAAGTACGGTCGGTCGAGCCGTTGTCCAACAGCAGGACTTCGTCAAAGTCTTTCAGCGCACTCAAAACTTCTGAAAGATAACGTTCTGAATTTTTTACCAACATGGCGGCGGTTGCCGGAATTGTGTGCATCATAAAAAGGCCGTCTGAAAAAGGAAGCTGTATTTTAACCGATATACCGCTACAATATGTCCTCCTTTTTTCAGACGGCCTGACTCATGCAGCTTATTCTTGCCCCCATGCAAGGGCTGGTGGACGATGTGATGCGCGACCTGTTGACGCGTATCGGCGGATTTGACGAATGCGTCAGCGAATTTGTCCGCATTACGCACACGGTCCACTCACGCGCCACTTGGCTTAAATATGTTCCCGAAATCGCCCATGCCAACCGCACGCCGGCCGGCACGCCCTGTACTGTCCAGCTTTTGGGCAGCGATGCGGAAAACATGGCCGTCAATGCTTTGGAAGCCGTGCGTTTCGGTGCGGACAAAATCGACCTCAACTTCGGCTGCCCCGCGCCGACGGTCAATAAACACAAAGGCGGTGCAGTCTTGCTCAAAGAGCCCGACTTGATTTACCACATCGTCCACACCCTGCGCCAACGCCTGCCACAACACATTCCGCTGACTGCCAAGATGCGGCTCGGTTATGAAGACAAAAGTCTGGCATTGGAATGCGCCTCCGCGATTGAAAACGGCGGTGCATGCGCGTTAACCGTCCATGCGCGCACCAAAGTCGAAGGCTACGAACCGCCAGCACATTGGGAATGGGTGCGCAAAATCCGCGATGCAGTCAATATTTCCGTTACTGCCAACGGCGATGTGTTCAGCCTTCAAGACTATCTCGACATTAAAACCGTCAGCGGCTGCGACAGCGTGATGCTCGGGCGCGGCGCGGTTATCCGTCCCGACTTGGCGCGGCAAATCAAGCAATATGAAAACGGCGAAACAGTCAAAGACACCGACTTTGCCGAAGTCTCCTCATGGATAGTCCAATTCTTCGACTTATGCCTTGCTAAAGAAGCCAACAACAAATATCCGGTTGCCCGTTTGAAACAGTGGCTGGGCATGATGAAAAAAGAGTTTGAACAAGCGCAGGTATTGTTTGACCGCATCCGCGCCGTCAAAGAAGCGGATGAAGTGAAACAGATTCTGCTGTCGTTTGAACAAGAGATGCATTTATGATTCAAAAAGGCCGTCTGAATTTCAGACGGCCTTTAATATGATTACTGACAGATATAATCAGCCAACAGTCTGCCTTTTTCTGCACTGGCTGCATTGGCCATATTCACATGCCTGGTCTCAGGGCCATTCTTGGATTTCAGGGCTTCGCCATATTTTCTGGCAAACTCTTTATTGGCACTGGTCACTCTTGACTCAGTGGCATCCAATATAAACCCGTCTTGCTCATATTTGCCTTGCGCAGTAATAATCAAGATATTTTCAGGTGAAGGATAATCCGGGAAATTAACATAGTTGGTAACCAGCTTGTAGGAAACGCCTTTGCCGTGTTTCATATCCTGACAGATGCCGTTAGGCGCGGTAAAGACTGCATGGCCGATACGGCCGTGGCCGAAATCGTAAAAATCGATTCTCTTCGCAGAAGCCAATTGTTTTTTATCGTTGCCGTCATTGATATTTAATGACTTGCCGTTTACCAAAAACAGGGTTGGCAACAAGGGGCTGCCATGAGAGGCTTCCAAATTATATGCTTCGCCCAACAGCTTGCCCTGACGATACACAGTCAAGACAGGCTTTTTCAGACCATTTTCCGGATTGCCGGTTTTCTTAAAAGAAATCTTCTGAACCACATTGCCAAATTCATAATAAGGCCGCGACTGCACGCCTGTTTTCGTATCCTGCAAGGCGCTCCAGCTGCCGTCCGTCGTTTGGGCGCACGCAGTCAGAGCAACAAACAGAATACCCGATAGTAAAACTTTAGAATGTTTCATTCATAAACTCCTTCTCAAGTAAACAAAAGAACGGATGTGTGCCTTTACTGCTTATTTTTGTTTCTTTGTTAAAATTTTAGAACCATTGCACTAAATTAGCAAGGGATTAAACAACAGGCCGTCTGAACATTCAGACGGCCTTGATTAAGCTCAAATTTTTAAGAAGCCAAAACGCGGGAGAACAAAATCTCATTTTCCAAATGGATATGGTCTTTCAAATCATCCACCATCTCTTTGGCCAAAGTGTACAAACGGGTCCAGCTGCCGCAAGCGCCTTCGGGAAGCTCAAAATTGTAGGTCAATTCTTCCAGACGCGCGATGGCTTGATCGTGTTCTTCATGCTCGTGCATCATTACGCTGATGGGCATTGCCGCGCCGCGACCCACGCCCTGATTAATCATTGGGAACAACATGCGCTCCTCTTTCATCATGTGCATCAACAGCTCGTTTTGCATATAGGCCAACAAATCAGGAACTTCGGCAGGGAAAGTATCAGCATGAACCTGCGCCACTTTTTGCGCCAGCGGAACCAACTCTTCAAACTGGGCGCGGTGGACATTGTGGTAACGCTGCAAAATATGGTCAATGGTGGAATTGAAAGGCGCGGTTTCCCAAAGGGTAAAGTCGGTCATGGCTGTGTTCCTTTAAAGATTTATATTGAATGAATGTTAGACATAAGGATACACGCTGCAAACGGCTTTGTATAGTTTTTTAATTGCTTAATTAATTGATAATAAAAGTTATTTTCAAATTGAAAATAACAAACAGGCCATCTGAAACATAAAGCTGAAGTTTCAGACGGCCTGCCCTTTTCTTAAATAATCCAACGATATAACGCAATCATTACCGGCATGGTTACCACACAAAGCAAGGTCGTCAGTCCATAAATTGCGCTGGCTTTTTGGGCATTTTTGCCGTAAACAACCGCCATTTGAGTAACTGTCGCGGCGGCAGGCGAAGTCGTTGCCAAAAAGCTAATTAAAACAACCGTATCCGCATGCGCATCATGATGGGCAAAACCACAGACTTTGACGGCAAAAAGCAATAATATCGGAATCAAAATCAACCTTAAAAAAGCAACGAGATAAAGCCTCGGCGTCCACATAATCGAGCGCAGCGGCAAAGAAGCCAAAAGCATGCCTGCCACCAACATAGCAACCGGGCCAATCATACTGCCCACCGTCGCCAAAGTATTATCGACAATGTGCGGCAGCTTGATTTGAAAGACAAACATCAGCAGCCCGACCAGCATGGATAAGATATTGATATTAGTGAAAATGGTTTTCCAAGCTACATTGCCGCGGCCGCAAATCAACAGACGCAGATGCGTCCAAAACAAAAACGTCTGCACCATGATAAAACCGCTGGTGTAAATCACCCATTCCGCACCAAATACCGACATCACCAAAGGGATAATCAGGTTGCCCGAATTGCTGTACACCGTCGCCGCGTGTTCGAGCGCATCGAGTTTGAACAAGTGTTTAAACAACCTGCCCAAAACAATCAATACCACATGGAAAAACACCGCCAACATGACGGAAAGCTTCAGCCCTTCGATAATCTGCGGCGTATTGTCCATCTGAAAGGCATGAATCATGACAGACGGGCTGATCAAGTAAAGCGCGATGACCGAGAGCGTATAGCTGTTTTCCGATTTCAACAGCCCTGCCTTCACTAAGGCCACGCCCATCAAAACAATCAGCGTCAGCTCGATAATTTTTCCGGCAAGCAGGAAAGAGGTTTCCATAATAAAAAAAGCGGCAAAAACGTTGATTTTACGCTTGTACCGCTTGGCATGCCAAATGCAGACGGCCTGAAGCCTTTTTCCAACAACCCGACATAATTTGCCCTACCGCAAAGCAAATCAATATAAATCTGTCCGTATATCCGCTATAATCAGCCATTTTCTTCAAACAGGAAACATCATGTCCCCCAGCCGTTTCAATCAAACGGGCCCCAAAATCGGCCTGAGCGTACGCCTTGCAGAAACCCAAGCTGAAATCGAAGCCGCCCAAAGATTGCGCTATCAGGTTTTTGCCCAAGAATTGGGTGCAGAAATCGAAAGCGATGACGGCCGCGATGTCGATCCTTATGATGAACATTGCCACCATCTGCTCGCGTTTGACGATGCAACCGGCGAGGTAATCGGCTGTTACCGCCTGATTACCGAAGAAACCGCAAAAAAAGTCGGCGGCTGGTACAGCGAGCATGAATTCGACCTTGAGCCTTTGAAAGACATTCTGCCGCAAACCGTCGAACTCGGCCGCGCCTGTACCCACCCGGACTACCGCAACGGCGGCTTGGTCATGCTGTTGTGGACCGGTTTGGTCAAATTCATGAAAGACGAAAACCTGCGCTTTATGATTGGCTGCGGCAGTATCGAAATGCGCGACGGCGGCAACGATGCGGCCGGCCTGTATCATGCTTTAAAAGACAAATACCTCGCTCCGGAACAATGGCGCGTCAAACCGCTCAACCCGCTCAAATGGGACAGCATCACGCCGTCTGAAAATCCCCCCGTACCCGCACTGATCAAAGGCTATCTCAAAGCAGGCGCGTGGTTCTGCGGCGAGCCTTGCGTCGATGAAGCATTCAACTGCGCAGATGTGCTGATCATGATGGATATCAACCACCTTTCCGACCGCTACCTGCAGCGTTTTGCCCCTAAAACCGATTCATAATAAAAGGCCGTCTGAAACTTCAAACGGCCTGCCTAATCTTTATAAAAACACACACAATGACCGCCAAAATCCGTTTTATCTTCCGTCTTCTCTGCATTGCCGGCTGCCTTTTGTACGGCATGGCCGAAATGTTTTTTCTGTTTCCCTTTTACAGCAGCAAACGCAAACTGCGCGCGATTCAATTATGGTCGCTGCGCGTGCTCGCTTCCTGCGGCATGAACCTGCAAACTTTCGGCACTCCGCCGCAAGAAGGCCGCGGCCAAATGCTTATCAGCAACCATATTTCATGGTTGGATATTATGGCGGTTAACGGCGCTTTCCCCGGCCGTTTCGTGGCTAAAGACGATGTGGCCAAATGGCCGGTGGTCGGTTATCTTGCCACACAGGCGCAAACGGTTTACGTCTCGCGCAACCGCGGCATCAAAGGCAATTCTGCCAAAATCGCCGGCGTAACCGAAGCGCTGAAAAACGGCGATACCGTCACCATTTTTCCCGAAGGCACCAGTACCGAAGGCCGTGAAATCCTGCCGTTCAAACCCAGCTTTTTTCAGACGGCCTATGATGCAGGCGTACCAATTATTCCGGCACTCTGCCGCTATCCGAATCCGGACGGCAGCAGCCCCAATCCGCACACTGCCTACTACGGCGACATCAGCCTCTGGCAATCCATCTGCATGGTCATCAGTCAGCCTTCCAGTACAGTCGAGTTGCATTTCCTCGATCCGATTGAAGCGGGAGAAGACCGATACGCTACTGCGCTTCAAGTACACGCCCTGTTGAGCGAAAAGCAAAAACAGTTGGGCTGATCAATAAAAGGCCGTCTGAATGTTCAGACGGCCTTTTCCATTATCTTATGTCTTAAGATGAATATTGCACCGAATCGCTACCGCTTTTCTTTTGAATAAATTCAATTTTGTAGCCATCCGGATCTTCAACAAACGCAATCACAGTCGTGCCGTGTTTCATCGGGCCGGCTTCGCGTACCACTTTACCGCCCATTTCTTTGACACGTTCGCACGCCGCATAAGCATCATCGACTTCAATCGCGATATGGCCGTAAGCATCGCCCAAGTTGTAAGACTCGGTATCCCAGTTGTGGGTCAGTTCTAAAACAGTATGGTCTGCCTCATCGCCATAACCGACAAAAGCCAAAGTAAAACGGCCTTCAGGATAATCGCGGCGGCGCAGCAGTTGCATATTCAATACGTTTTGATAGAAATCCAAAGAGCGTTCGAGATTGCCGACACGCAGCATAGTATGAAGCAAGCGCATGATTTTGTTCCTTTCTGAATTATGTTTGGTCATGGATTATAACACATCGGGCATTTACCCTCCCCAACTTAGAAAATGCTGATACTTAAACCTTGTGAAAATGAAGCGTATCCCTATCGCCAGTTGAATTTAATTTATTAACAAGCACACCGACTGACTAAATTGCTATAATCGCCACACTTACAACACAACACTTCAAACCGTCATGAAAACCTTTGTTCTTCCAGATACCCGCCCTTATCCGCAGAGCCCTATCAAAAACTACCTTCTGCTCAATGCCTATCAGCTGGCGCACAACTCCTCCTCCGCATCGCGCAAGCTTTCGGCCGGCCAACTGCAAACCGAAATCCGCACCATGCTCAGCCAAAACCATTACATCAACCTTTCATTGGCAATGACCATGGCGCCCGATGTCGGCACTTACACCAGCCTGATTCAAAGCGTAGGCGAAGTCCTGAAGGCAGAAAACGATAACGAAGCCCAATGGTTTGCCCTGCCTGTCGTTTTGGTCGCCGGTTGCAAAAAAGAACAAACCCTGCCGCTTACGCTGCCTACCGAAGCACTCTTCGCCTGCCTGCAAAACTACCCCAACCTGCGTACCCTCACGCAAAACACGCAATGGCTGCCTTACCTCGTCCAATCTACCGACTTGAGCAGCGTTACCCCGGGCGAGTGGTTCCAAGCCAAGCAAAACGATGAAGCGGCAGGCGCATTCCTGCAAAAATTCGAATACAAACCATTGACGCTGCCCGAAGGTCAATCCGTCCATGTTGTTTACGCGCTGGGCTACGGCAATAAAGACATTCAGACTGCCTTGGGCCTTAACCTGCAACAGGCAGGCCTGCCATTGATGCAGGTTTGGCAAGAGCATCTCGCCCTCGACGGCGTTACCCTCTTTACCAACCCGCTCTCGCCCAATACGCCGCTTGACGCGCTTACCGACGGCAGCCACACCCGCCAACGCATGGCCATGGACGTTTTTGCCACCAACGCCATCCGCGCCATCCGTATGCAAAGCCCGCGCGTCGGCGTTGTTGCCGCAGCGAAAGCGGACGGCAAGCTCCAGTTCAGCTTCAACGCGACAGACAGCGCGTTTGAAATCGTTCCGCAGACCTTCACTTGGGAGCTTGCATCAACCGACAATATCGCCATCGTTCAGCAAAACTTCCTCGACCTGATGGCCGAATGCCGAATCGAGCACCTCTACCTGCTGCACAACCCATTGGGCGAAAACGAGAACATCCCTACTTATGCCCAAGCGTTGAAACTAGAAGGCCATAATCCTTTCTTCAGCAATGTAAACTAAATTGAAAATGCAACACGCCAAGGCCGTCTGAAAACGGTTTAGCGTGTTGCATTGATTTTCAAACCTTACCGCTCATTTTCACGCATATGAAAACCCACAAAATCCTTTTCGTCTGCCTCGGCAACATCTGCCGCTCCCCTATGGCCGAATACGTCCTGCGCCACCGCGCCCGCAAAGCAGGCATGGGCAATGCCGTCATTACAGCCAGCGCAGGCACGTCAGGTTGGCACGACGGGGAAAACATGCACGAAGGCACGCGCCGTGTACTCAAACAACACGGCATCGACCCGTCAGGCTTTACCAGCAGCAAAATCAAACCCAGCGATGCCGAACATTTCGACTACATCATCGTGATGGACGACAACAACCTCAGAGAAACCGAAAAGCAGCTCGGCTTCCACCCCGGCAAAATCTTCAAACTGACCGACCTTATCCCCGATTCAGGTTACAACCACGTTCCTGATCCGTGGTACACGGGCGACTTTGACGAAACCTACCGTCTGGTCGATGCCGGCAGTTTTGCCTTGTTGGAAAAACTGAAACAGGCTTAAACCGACTTTAATAATAAAAGGCCGTCTGAACAGGTATTTGCAAAAGCCATGCTTTCGTGATTACCTGTTCAGACGGCCCTATTGATTACTGCAATCAACCTACACGATAAAACGCCAGGCTGCCCAATAAATTCGGCAGATGTTTAACCTGTCGGTTGCCCGTCATGACCGCACGCTCAAGCACGCGGATTTTGTTTTTGGCACACAGCAAATCAAAGTCTTTGAGGGTACACCAATGGATATTGGGCGTATCGTACCAATGATACGGCATCCGCTCGGAAACCGGCATATGGCCGCCAATGGCGATTTGAAAGCGGTTGCGCCAGTAGCCGAAGTTAGGGAAGCTGACAATAGCCTGCTTGGCCACGCGCATCAGGCAGCGCAGGATTTTTTCCGTGTTCTGCATCGCCTGAATGGTTTGGCTCAAGACAATCACATCAAAGCTTTGATCGCCAAAAGCCACCAAACCTTCTTCCAAATCGGCTTGAATGACGTTCACACCGCGGGATATGGCGGCAATCACGCTGTCGGTATCGATTTCAACACCGTAGCCGGTGCAATTTTTATGTTCCACCAACGCAGCCAACAGCTCGCCGTCGCCGCAGCCTAAATCGAGTACGCGGCTGCCTTCGGGTATCCAATCGTAAATGAGTTGCAAATCGTCGCGCAGATTCATTTTTGGCAGTCCTTGTAAACGTTGTTCATATAAGCGGCAACCGCGCGGATATAGGCTTCGTCTTCCATCAAGAACGCATCGTGGCCGTGATTGGATTTGACTTCAATGTACTGCACGGATTTTTGCGCGGCGATTAATGCCTTGACCAATTCATGCGAACGTTGCGGCGAAAAGCGCCAGTCGGTGCTGAAGCTGGCAACAAAAAACTTGGCCTGCACATTCTCCACAGCGCGCGTGAGGTTGTGGCCGTAATCGGCGGCCGGGTCGAAGTAGTCAAGCGCCTTGGTCATCAGCAGATAAGTGTTGGCATCAAAGCGGCCGACAAACTTGTCGCCTTGATAGCGAAGATAAGATTCCACTTCAAACTCAACGCCGTAACCATACTGATAACCGTCTGATTTTAAATCGCGGCCGAATTTTTTACCCAAGCCGTCTTCGGCAAGATAAGTGATGTGTCCCATCATGCGCGCGATACGCAAACCGCGTGAAGGAACGGTATGATGGCTGCGGTAATTGCCTTCATGGAAATCGGGATCGGTCAAAATGGCCTGACGGGCAACATCGTTAAACGCGATGTTTTGAGTGGAAAGTTTAGGCGCAGAAGCGATGACGAGCGCGTGGGCAACGCGTTCAGGCAAAGAAATCGTCCATTGCAATGCCTGCATACCGCCCAAGCTGCCGCCGACAATGGCCGCCCATTTTTGAATGCCGAGATAATCGGCAAGCATGGATTGGGACTTCACCCAGTCTTTGACGGTTACGACAGGGAAATCCGCGCCATATTCGTGGCCGGTTTCAGGATTTTCAGACAAAGGGCCGGTACTGCCGTCGCAGCCGCCCAAGTTGTTCAACCCGACTACGAAAAAGCGGTCGGTATCGATGGGTTTGCCGGGGCCAACCATATTGTCCCACCAGCCGGCGTATTTATCCACCGCACTGTGCTTGCCGGCAACGTGATGATTGCCTGACAGGGCGTGGCAGATAAGGACGGCATTGCTTTTGTCGGCATTGAGTGTGCCATAGGTTTCAATCATCAGGTCGAAACGGGGTAAGGTTTTGCCGTTTTCCAGAGCAAGCGGTGTGTCAAACGGGATTTTCTGGGGCGTTACAATGCCCACTGAGGCATTTGTTGTCATTTGTAATTTCCAAGTGAAGCGGCAAAAGGGGTATTATAACGTTTCGTTTTTGTTTTGTGCATGAGGCTTCAGACGGCCTGCCCTGATTAAAGGCAATATTTTTGGGAGAATGTGGAATGATTGGCAGGCTTTTGCGATTTTTTTTCTTTTGCGCCATAGCGGCATTGATTGTGAACCGTTTGTTCAGCCGCCAACAAAAGCGCACCATTCGGGAAATCGCCAAAATCAGCGCGTGGGTATTGCTGGGTGCGGCGGCGGCTACGCTGTTTTGGTATTTGATGATGCTGTTTTTCAAGCATATTCCCAATTCTTATTGAAATAAAATATAAAAGGCCGTCTGAAAACCTTAATCCAGCGTTTTCAGACGGCCTTTTGATGTTCAAATTTAAAACAATTCTTCCGGAATCTTGCAAACCGGAATCGGATTGACTTTGTGCTGCATAGCTTTGTGCAATCGGGTATAGATTGCCAAAACTTCGCGCTGTCTGCCTTCAAAATCTTCAGGCTTGTGGCTGCCGTACACGCTCATCGCCCATTCGAGTTCGGGATAAGATGCGCCCATTTGTTCTTCATCGGTACGCTCGATATCCCAAAGTCCGTCCGTCGGTACGGCTTTTTGAATGTCTTCCGAGACGTCCAGCTCGGCTGCCAACGCGTACACTTGAGTTTTGGTCAAATCGGCAATCGGGCTGATGTCCACGCCGCCGTCACCGTATTTGGTGAAGAAACCGACGCCGAAATCTTCAATTTTGTTGCCCGTCCCCGCCACCAGCAAACCATGCAGCTGACCGTAATAATAAAGCGTCGTCATGCGCAGGCGGCTGCGTGCATTGGCAAGTGCCAGCTGTTTGTTGGGAAATTCGGTTTCGCTGACGTCAACGGTATCGGCAAACGTATCGAAAGTTTGGGTCAAGTCGACGCTTTGCACTTTTACATTCGGATAACGCTGTTTCAGACGGCCCATGTGTTCTTGAGCGCGGTTGACTTGGTCGGCTTTCTGACGAATCGGCATTTCCAACAACAAAACCGACAAACCGGTTTGCGCTGCAAGGGTGGAAACCACGGCAGAATCGATGCCGCCGGATACGCCGACGACAAAACCTTTGGCACGCGCCTGCTCGGCGTAATCTTTGAGCCATTGAACAATATGGCGGATGATGGCTTGGGTTTGCATAGGGATAAATGTTCGCTTCAAATAAAACGAATGATAGCCTGATTTGCACTTGTCTGAAAGACGACAGGGTATAATACCCTTTTTATTTCTTGCACACACACCATGTCCAAACCCATCCTTCTGCGCTGGCTCGTCGTCTGCCTGATTCCGCTCGCCACCCTTTTGTGGTTTGCCCTCAACCCGCCCGAAGACAAAACGCAACACCTCATCAACGGCATCATCCTTGCCTGCGAAGCCACGTTCCTATTCAAGTTCGTCCTTTTTGACGTCATCAAACACCACCTCAAACAAGAGCCCGAATTGAAACGGCAAAGCATTTGGATGTTTATCCCGATTATTTTGCTGATTGTTTATTTATTCCACTATTTCGGCGCATTCTGATGTTTTCAGACGGCCTTGGGCATATTTTTCCATGAACACCACCCCACCTTATACCTGCTGGATTTTCTGCAACGTCATCGACAACTTCGGCGACATCGGCGTTTCATGGCGGCTGGCGCGTGTTTTGCAACGCGAACTCAACTGGCAAGTGCATTTGTGGACAGACGACTTTCCGTCCCTTCAGGCACTCTGCCCTGACTTGGCCTCGATTCCCAATATCCATCAAGGCATCGGCATTCACGCTTGGCAAGCCGACTACGCCGAAGATACCGATACAGCCCCTACCCCCGACATTGTCATCGAAACCTTCGCCTGCGAACTGCCCGACAACGTTCAAACCATCATCCGCCAACACCAACCGCTTTGGCTCAACTGGGAATACCTCAGCGCGGAAGACAGCAACGAGAGGCTGCACTTAATGCCCTCGCCCCAGGCCGGCGGCATACAGAAATACTTTTGGTTTATGGGTTTCAGCGAAAAAAGCGGCGGCCTGCTGCGCGAACGCGATTACGCCGAATCGGCCGGATTTGATACGGAAGCCTTACGCCGACAACTCAAACTTCCCGCAAAAAACGCGTCCGAGTGGCTGCTTTTCGGCTATCAAAGCGATATTTGGGCAAAATGGCTGACTATGTGGCAACAGGCCGGCCAACCCATTACCCTGCTGCTTGCAGGTACACAAATCATCGCCAGTCTGAAAAACAGCGACCTAGTACCGCAAAATGCCCTGCTTGAAGACGGCGATGTGTATCAGAGCGAACACATTACCCTGATCAAAATCCCTTTTGTCCCCCAACAGGATTTCGACAAACTGCTCAACCTTGCCGACGGCGCTATCATACGCGGCGAAGACAGCTTTGTTCGCGCCCAGCTTGCCGGAAAGCCTTTCTTTTGGCACATCTATCCGCAAGAAGAAAATATCCATCTCGACAAACTGCACGCTTTTTGGGACAAAGCGCATCAGGTTTATCCGGATGTTGTCGCCACGGCACACCACCGCCTTTCCGACGAACTCAACAACGGTGATGCACTCAGCGACAGCCAGCGCCTGCAGGCATGGCAAACCCTGACTGCACACCAAAATGAATGGCGGCAAAGCGCGGCAAAATGGCGGGATGGACTTTTTGCTCAAAAAAGTGCCGTTGAAAAACTTGCCGCCTTTATTTCAAAGCACAAAAAAATACGCTAAAATAGCGCGTTTTATTACAACCGATTTGATTGGAAAACTACAATGAAAACAGCACAAGAACTGCGCGCCGGCAACGTATTCATGGTCGGCAACGATCCTATGGTCGTTCAAAAAACCGAATACATCAAAGGCGGCCGCTCTTCCGCCAAAGTCAGCATGAAACTGAAAAACCTGCTGACCGGTGCCGCTTCTGAAACCATTTACAAAGCCGACGACAAATTCGACGTCGTTATCCTGTCCCGCAAAAACTGTACTTACAGCTACTTTGCCGATCCTATGTACGTCTTCATGGACGAAGAATTCAACCAATACGAAATCGAAGCCGACAACATCGGCGACGCGTTGAAATTCATCGTTGACGGTATGGAAGACCAATGCGAAGTTACTTTCTACGAAGGCAACCCAATCTCCGTAGAATTGCCTACCATCATCGTTCGCGAAGTTGAATACACCGAGCCTGCCGTTAAAGGCGATACCTCCGGTAAAGTGATGAAAACCGCGCGTCTGGTCGGCGGCACTGAAATCCAAGTGATGTCTTATATCGAAAACGGTGACAAAATCGAAATCGATACCCGTACCGGCGAATTCCGCAAACGTGCTTAATCAGCCCGTAACACAAAAAGGCCGTCTGAATATTCAGACGGCCTTTTTATCAATCTACCTTATTGTTTCTTCAAGCCCTTGGCTGCAACAGTCGCAATCGTACCGTCAATGCCTTTGCTCTTAATCAGCTCGCCAAATTGGTTGCGGTATACCGTTACCAAGCTGGTACCGTCCACGCGGATATTGTAAATCTTATACGCACCGCCACTTTGGTAAAGCTGGTAGGCCACTTCATACTTGGTGCCTTTTTTGGTCTGAATTTCCGAGAAAACGTCAAACTTATTGCCGTTTGCCGTCATCTTCGGCAACAGGCGTACATTCGCATCCGCCGCACCAATCAGTGCAGAATGCGAGTACATCGCAATCACCATGTCTTTGAATGCACGGATAAAATCAGTTTTCTGTTTGGCAGAAAATTCACGCCATGGCGCGCCGACAGCCAAAGCCGAAATACGTTCATAATCCAAATAACGGTTGGCATACTGCTCAACCTGTTTCACACGTTGCGCTTCTGTCAAAGAAGTATTGCGTGCAATTTTCAGCACAGCATCAATATTCTGCTGCATCTGCTTTTGCGCAGGATGCGTTTCCGCCGCCACATAGGGCGCGGCAATCACCATCGGCGCGGCCACAATCAAAGTCTGAAGAAAACGGTTCATGACGATATCCATCCAAAATAAAACCGCATTTTAAAAACAATCTATTCCAAAAAACTTAATTCTTTGTAAAAGCAGTCATGAGCAATGAAAAATCCTGCAATCAAATTTCAGACGGCCTGATAAAAATAAGATAACATGTGAACACTATTTTAAAAGGAAAAAGCCATGCCCTACGTCAACATCAAAGTAACCGGCGGCAACGAAGCCCCGAGTGCGGAACAAAAAGCCGAATTAATTCGCGGCGTCACCGAATTACTCTCACGCGTTCTCAACAAAAATCCCGAGACGACCGTCGTCGTCATCGACGAAATCAATATGGACAACTGGGGCATAGGCGGTAAAAGCGTGACGGTTCGCCGTGCTGAAGCGCGCAATAAGTAAGCTTTGGACGTCTGAAGCTCTTTTAATTTACCCACAAAAAGAGTACATTTATCCCATTGTTAACAATTTTACGGAACACACATCATGGAGAAATTCCCTAAATCATCCAAACTGGATCACGTTTGCTACGATATTCGCGGCCCAGTTCACAAAAAAGCCCTGCAACTGGAAGAAGAAGGCAACAAAATCCTCAAGCTCAATATCGGCAATCCGGCTCCGTTTGGCTTTGAAGCGCCTGACGAAATTTTGGTTGACGTCATCCGCAACCTGCCGACTTCGCAAGGCTATTGCGACTCCAAAGGCCTTTACTCCGCACGCAAAGCCATCGTCCACTACTACCAAACCAAAGGACTGCTCGACGTTACCGTCAACGATGTTTACATCGGCAACGGCGTGTCCGAGCTGATCACCATGTCCATGCAGGCATTGCTCAACGACGGCGATGAAATCCTGATTCCCGCACCGGACTATCCTTTGTGGACCGCCGCCGCAACACTGGCAGGCGGTACCGTCCGCCATTATCTATGCGACGAAGAAAACAACTGGTTCCCCAACCTGGCCGATATGGAAGCCAAAATTACACCGAAAACCAAAGCCATAGTCATCATCAACCCCAACAACCCTACCGGCGCGGTGTACAGCAAAGAAATCCTGCTGGAAATCGCCGAACTGGCGCGTAAACACGGCCTGATTATTTTTGCCGACGAAATTTACGACAAAATCCTCTACGACGACGCCGTACACCACCATATCGCCGCACTTGCCCCCGACCTCCTGACCGTTACATTCAACGGTCTCTCGAAAGCCTACCGCGTTGCCGGATTCCGTCAAGGCTGGATGATACTCAACGGCCCGAAACATCATGCAAAAGGCTATATCGAAGGCTTGGACATGCTCTCGTCTATGCGCCTTTGTGCCACCACACCCATGCAGCACGCCATTCAGACGGCCTTGGGCGGATACCAAAGCATCAACGAATTCCTCCTCCCCGGCGGCCGCCTGCTCGAGCAACGCAACAAAGCATGGGAACTGGTCAACCAGATTCCGGGCATATCCTGCGTCAAACCCATGGGCGCATTGTATATGTTCCCCAAAATCGATACCGAAATGTACAGCATCCATGACGACATGAAATTCATCTACGACTTACTCGTACGTGAAAAAGTCTTGTTCGTCCAAGGCACAGGCTTCAACTGGATACGCCCCGACCACTTCCGTATCGTTACCCTGCCGCCCGTTCATCAAATCGAAGAAGCCATGGACAAACTCAAACGCTTCTTGCAAAACTACCATCAATAAACCTAAACAAAGAGGCCGTCTGAAAAAGCAAACCGCTGTTCAAACGGCCTTTTTAATCAAACAGCAACTTGGCAAAGCCTGCTGACATGCGTATAATCGACCTTACCTATCTGGGGGCGATCTTGGTTTCGACGGGGGTTGCAAAGCAGATGCGGGCATACCGGGGTCTCAGATTTCCCGTTAAACACTGAATTTAAATAGTCGCAAACGACGAAACTTACGCACTGGCCGCTTAAGGCCTGCCGTTGCAGCAGTTGGTCAATGGGCTGTGTAGCGCAAGCTACCGCAACGTCATTCTACATTGACTGGTTTTCTGTCGGGTTACTTGGCAGGAAACGAGATTTAAGGTAACTGGTTCTCTGAAGGCCTGTTGGTCGGCATGATGAGGACG
The DNA here is from genome assembly GCF_051962805.1 of Neisseria sp. P0008.S002. Taxonomy (NCBI): domain Bacteria; kingdom Pseudomonadati; phylum Pseudomonadota; class Betaproteobacteria; order Neisseriales; family Neisseriaceae; genus Neisseria; species Neisseria sp. P0008.S002. The sequence goes on from NZ_JBQCUY010000003.1 coordinate 172,934, forward strand.
AGATTCTAAATAGACACAACTAAGTATGTAGAACGCTCTGTAGAGGACTTTCGGACGGGGGTTCGATTCCCCCCGCCTCCACCAGATTTGAAGCGCAAATTTTTGATTTAAAAAGGTTTGCGCTTTTTTATAAACTTAAACAGGCCGTCTGAAACTTTTAAGACGGCCTGTTTTTGTCTCAAATATCTGAGTGAAAAAACTTTTTCTTTCGATACATTGCCAATAGTACTTTGCTTTAAAAAATTTCAGCCTTACATTTTTCTATCTGATTTCATATTCATTTTACGATGCGGCCTAACCGTTACACTCAATGGCAGATGATCTGACAAATGTTGCCAGTCTTTACTGTTGTGAATTTCAGAATCGATGACATCAAGATTGCGCGTATAAATGCGGTCGAGGCTGAGGATGGGCAGGCGCGAAGGGAAGGTTTTGGGGCGTTTGCCTGTATTATCGACAAATACTTCGTTCAAATCTAATGCACTGCCCAGCTCACGCGCTGATTTCTGCCGCCAGTCATTAAAATCGCCGGCAATAATCAAAGGGCTTTCCGGACGAATGTACCGGCCAACGTAGTCGCTGATGGCTCGGTATTGTTTGAGGCGGTCTGGCTCGCGCAGATTGAGGTGGACGCACAGACACACCAGCGGATCTTCCCAACCTTCGGGTACGACCTCACAATGCAACAGGCCGCGTTGTTCGAGTTTATTAACGCTGATGTTGAGGTTGTTTTCCGTTTTCAGCGGCAGGCGGCTGAGAATGGCGTTGCCGTGGTGTCGTTTGGGATAGACGGCATTTTTGCCGTAGCTGCGATGATAATCGAGGCTGTCGCCGATGATGTCGTAATGCGGTGCATCGGGAAAGTCGGTACGGCGGCTTCTGTTGAGATGTTGTCCTTGGACTTCTTGTAAAAACAAAACATCCGAACCCAATGCACCCAGCGCGTCAGCCATGCGGTTGACTTGCACTTTGCGGTTGAGCGCAGACATGCCTTTGTGCATATTGTAGGAAGTAATGGTAACTGGACGGGGAGACATGATGTGTGATGAAGCGGTTTATTTGTTTTAGTATAGCACCGGAGCGTGTGGTTTTACGGCAATTTTGGTTATACTTGTTTAAAAAATAAAACGGCGTTTTGACAGAGAATTTCCCAATCAAAACGCCTTCTGTTTTTCAGACGGCCTTGCGTCCGAATCAGTTGTTGATTACTTCAACATTGGTTTCAAAAGTAACAGTGTGTTGGTATTTAGATGCGGTTTTGCGTTTCGGATAAGGATATTTGGAAACGCTTTTCACTGCGCGTTCGTCCATTTCAGGATTGCCGCTGGATTGAATGATATTTACGCGGTCAACATCGCCGGCAGGTGTTGTGAAGACATCCATCAAAACGGTTTTAACGCTGCCGTTTTGCGCTTTCATGGCTTCCAGAGTTTCGGTATCGGCTGCTTGAGCAGTACCGAATACAGCGGCAAACAACAGGGCTGAGGCGAGGAGTTTAGTCGTTTTCATGTTTTAGTCCTTATTAGGGTTGTGATTAGGTTAAATATTTCAGACGGCCTGATTCGTCGTTATTTGAAATTCAAAATCGGCCAACCTTTTGCTTTGGCTTCTTTTTCCAGCTCGGCATCCGGATTGACGGCGACAGGTTCGTCCACAATACGCAACAAAGGCAAGTCGTTTTTGGAGTCGCTGTAAAAATAAACTTTACCGTAGCTTTCAAATGTCTCGCCACGCTCGGCAAGCCATTGGTTCAATCGGGTAATTTTGCCTTCTTTCAGGCTGGGCGTACCGACATAGTTGCCGGTATATCGGCCGTCTTCGCCGATTTCAAGCTGTGTACCGATAATGTTGTGAATGCCGAAAAGATGACAGATTGGAGTAATGATAAATTCGTTGGTCGAAGAAATAACCAACATTTCGTCACCCGCCATTTGATGGCTTTGCACCAACATACGCTGCATCGGAGAAATATACGGGACAATATATTCGGCCATAAACTCGCGATGAAACTCAGCCAATTCCTCCTTGCTGAAACGGGCTAAAGGCGCGAGATGGAATTTGAGGAAGGCATCGATATCAAGACAACCGTTTTGATAGTCTTGGTAAAACTTTTCATTTTGCGCCTCGGTTTCAGCCGCATCGACTATACCTTTTTTAATCAGGTATTGCGGCCAGGAGTGATCCGAATCGGTATTGATCAAGGTATTGTCGAGGTCGAAAATGGCAAGGTTTTTCATTGGGTTTCCTGTTGTTTTAAAAGCTGGCGCAAAAGCGGCAAAGTAATGCGCTTGCCCATCATAACGGCGTAGTTGTCGAGGGTATCGAGCATTTGCATCAGGCTGTCCATATCGCGCCGCCAATGGTTCAGCAGGTATTCGAAGATTTCCGGATCGATGGTTACCTGACGGGCGGCAGCCATGCTGACGAGCGCATCGATTTTTTCCCGGTCGGTCAGCGGTTTGACTTCGTAAACCAAGCAATACGCCATGCGTGTGCGCAGGTCTTCGCGGATAACGAGTTGCTGCGGCGTATATTCGGAACTCAAAAGCAAAAAGCCTTTGCCGCTGTTGCGGAAGCGGTTGAATATGGCAAACAGTAAAGCCTGTTCTTCATTATTAAGCTTTTCGATTTGGTCAATGGCAAGATATTCCGCATCCAATGCGGCTTCTGTCAGCGGCGTGGCGGCGGCATCAATATAGAGGGCATTTCGTCCGGCATCGAGCGCCTGTGCGACCCATGCCTGCAAGAGATGGCTTTTACCTGCGCCCTCTTCGCCCCAAACATAGATACATTGCCCATGTTTGTGCTGCAACACATACACCAGCTCGGCATTTTCTGTTCCCAAAAATTTGTCGAAGCCGGGATAATCATGGCTGGCAAAATCGAAGATGAGCTGGTTCACAAAGGCGCACCGGTTAGGTTGAAATCGGCTTTATTTTACGTTGTTTTGCCGTCCACCATCAAGGATAAAGGCCGTCTGAAGCCTATACCTGCAACATATCTGCACTTCTAAACATATCTTGACGCGCTTACGGCATTGGTTTTATTCCGCTTTGGTTTTACAATGTCGAACTTCTCGCCGAAACATTTGTCTGTTCTTTTTCAGACGGCCTTTTTATTTGGGGAACCCTAGTGATTTCTACCCTTATTGATTTCATCCTCCATATCGACCAACACCTTGTCCACCTTTCCTCCCAATACGGCCCGTGGATTTACGCGATTTTGTTTGTTGTGATTTTCTGCGAAACCGGTTTGGTCGTAACGCCATTTTTGCCCGGCGACTCGCTGCTGTTTGCTGCCGGCGGTATTGCGGCCATCGGCGGCATGAACATCCACGTCATGGTATTGCTGCTCTTAGCGGCCGCCATTCTAGGCGATGCGGCCAACTTTATGATTGGCAAATATTTTGGACAAAAACTGTTTGCCAATCCTGATTCCAAAATTTTCCGCCGTTCGTATTTGGAAAAAACCCATGCGTTCTATGAAAAACACGGCGGCAAAACCATCATCATTGCCCGCTTTGTGCCAATTGTGCGGACGTTTGCGCCATTTGTCGCCGGTATGGGCGATATGCACTACGCGACGTTTATCCGTTACAACATTATCGGCGCGGTGTTGTGGGTATTGTCGTTTTCCTATGCAGGCTACTTCTTCGCCAATATCCCCGTCGTCAAAAACAATCTGGGCTTAGTCATGGCGGCAATCATCGTGATTTCGATTTTACCTGCGGTAGTCGAAGTCATCCGTGCCAAACTTAACGCCAAAAAATAACAATCAATCGAAAAGTTTGAAAGTTTAAACACATCAAGGAATTGTCATGCCGTTGCTGTCTATTGAGTTTGCGGTATTCTTTATCGTATTTTTGCCCTTGTACTGGGCATTTGCGCGTTTGCCGCAAGTTCAAAACGTTTTACTTTTGGTTGCCGGGCTAGGCTGGCTTTACCGTATCGACCCTATTTTTGCCGCGCTGATTTTGGTTTACTCGTCTGTGGTTTACCTGGTCAGCGTACTGATGTTTTCTGAAAACGAGAATATCCGCAAATTTTGGCTGGGTTGCGGTATTTCGGCGGCATTGACTGTTTTGTGTTTCTTCAAATATTTCGACTTTTTCCGCCCGATTATTCAGCAATATACGGGGCAAAGCGCCGTCATCGATATCCTTTTGCCCTTGGGCTTGTCTTATTACACTTTCCAATCGCTGGCTTACTTAGTGTATTGCTACCGCAAGCCTAAAGGAGACCGTTTTGAATGGCACGAGCTCCTACTGCATCTGAGCTTCTTCCCCACCATCACATCCGGCCCGATTATCCGTGCGGCCGCTTTTAAAAGCATAGACGGCGAACAAGCGGGCGCATTGGCGCAAATCCGCACCAAACAAGCACGCCAGCTGATTTATCCGGCTTTGGCGGTCGGCCTGATTGTATTGGGCATTGCCAAAAAGTGGTGGCTTGCCGGCGTATTGGCAGAAGGCTGGGTATCGCCTGTTTTTGAAAATCCGGCCCAGTTCGACGGCTGGGGCGTGTTGTCTGCGATTTATGGCTACACCTTCCAACTCTTTTTCGACTTTTCCGGCTACTCGGATTTAGTCATCGGCTTGGCCATGCTGCTCGGCTTCCAGCTGCCGAAAAACTTTGCCGCGCCGCTTCGCGCCATCAACATCCGCGACTTCTGGGACAGATGGCACATCAGCCTGTCCACTTGGATTCGCGACTATATCTATATTCCTTTGGGCGGCAGCAAAAAAGGCTTCGGACGTACCCAACTCAATCTGATGATTGCCATGTTGCTTTCCGGCATTTGGCATGGCTACGGCTGGAGCTTTTTGATTTGGGGCGCGCTGCACGGTGCGGCTTTGGTATTCCTTAACTGCGGCGACAAAATCGTCGGCCGCAATGCCTTAGGCCGTCTGAAAATCGGCAAACCGCTCGCCTGGCTGTTTACCTTCCATTTCGTTTGTTTCGCTTTTGTCGTGTTCAACAGCGCAACGCTTGCCGATACGGAAATGCTGTTCAGCGCATTATTTGCCAATGACAAAGGTTGGAACGCGCCTCTGCCGACCGACCTCATGTTGCTGGGTACATTTGCGATGATGCTTTCGCTGTACCCGTATTTGCTTCGCTTATTTGAAGCATCGGTAAAAGGCTTGGACAAACTGCCTGCATGGCTGTGGTTTATTCCCATCACGCTTATCCTCGCCCTAATTATCATCTTCGCCCCGTCCGGCATTCCCGGCTTTATTTACGCCAACTTCTAAGGAGCAGAACATGAAACGCTTTATCTCCCTGTTTGTTTCTATTCTGCTCAGTGCGGTTGCGCTGACGTGGTTTGCCCAAAACTCCATCAATGCCTATTGGCAGCAGACCTATCATGAGGACAGTCCGCTTGAGCCTTTATCCGAATACGCTTGGTGGCGTATCGGTGCGGATTGGCAACAAAAAGCCTACGAATTTTCAGACGGCCTGAAAGCTTCACTGGAAACGGAAGACGCTTTGGCTTCGGAAGACTCTGGCATTGAAGCAACAAGGCCGTCTGAAAATACGGAAAACATTGAAGTATCCGACAATCAAAAAGACTCTGCTGCTTCCGATGCGACTAACAATACAGATACCACAGCCAGCGAGCCAAGCAATCAGGCTGATCAGTCGGCAACGCAGGTTGTATTGAAAAAAGGCAACAAAGTTTTCTTTGCCGGCGACTCGCTGATGCAGGGCGTTGCACCTTTCGTACAAAAACACCTCAAGCAAGAATATGGCGTACAATCGGTCAACCTCAGTAAACAAAGTACCGGTTTGTCCTACCCCAATTTCTTCGACTGGCCGAAAACCATCGAACAAACTTTGCAAAAAGAACCCGATATCCGCGTTTTGGTTGTATTCTTAGGCCCAAACGACCCTTGGGATTTCCCGATGGGTAAAAAATACCTGAAATTCGCCTCCCCCGAATGGGAGGCAGAATACCTCAACCGCGTCCGCCGTATTCTTGATGCAGCCTCCGCACATGATGTCCAAGTCATTTGGCTGGGCATTCCTTACATGAAAAAAGCCAAGCTCAATGAACAGATGCGCTACCTCGACAAAATCCTGTCGGGTACGGTGTCGCCTCAAGCCATTTGGTTGCCTACCGACAAACTGTTGAGCAATGGCGCAGAAGAATATGCCGACTCTGTCAAAGTAGATGGAAAAATCATCCGTTACCGCAGCAAGGACGGCATTCACTTTTCCGCAGAAGGCCAAAAACTATTGGCCGGAAAAATTATGGAAAAAATTAATTTTACACACGATACACAACCATGAAATTTAATAAAACCTTACTCCTCACGCTTCTCGCACTCCCTATTACCGCCTGCGCAACCAATGACGGCCTGTTAAGCAACTACGGCTCCAACCACCCTGCCTGGCTGAACAAACTGCAACAGCTCAACCATACTTCAGACGGCAAATTCCGCATTATCCAAGTCGGCGACTCCCACACCGCCGGCGACTATTTCACCGACCGCCTGCGCCGCCGTTTACAACAACAATGGGGCAACGGCGGCATCGGTTGGGTTTATCCCAACACCGTCAAAGGCCAGCGCATGGCAACCGTCCGTTACAACGGCAGCGGTTGGAACACCATCAGCAGCCGCAAATCATACAGCGATTTTTCTTTCGGCGGTATTGAAGCACGCGCCGATGGCGGCAGCGTTACCTTAAGCGCAGCCGACGGCAGCATGGATATGCAACAAATCTCCATTTTCGGCAAACCGGTTTGGTCAGAGCAAACCCTGACCGTCAACGGCCGCGAAATCCCTGCCACACAAAACGGCTGGCAACTGTTGCATACCAACGCTTCCCTGCCGATGACCCTCAGCAGCAGCATGCCTTGGCAAATCGGTTTCATTAATATCGAACGCCCCGGACGCGGCGTAACCGTTTCCGCCATGGGCATCAACGGCGCGCAGTTATCCCAATGGTCAAAATGGCGGCCGGGTATGTGGGAAGATTTGGCACAAACCAAAGCCGATTTAATCATCCTTGCCTACGGTACCAATGAAGCCTTTTCCGGCAATCTCGATATTTCCTCTACCGAACGGACATGGCGCAATTACATCCGTCAAATCAAAAACACCCTGCCCAACGCAGGTATCCTGATCCTCGGCGCTCCGGAATCTTTGAAAACCGCCTACGGCAGCTGCGGCAACCGTCCGGTCTTGCTCAGCGAAGTACAACAAATGCAGCAACGCGTTGCCCGTGACGAAAAAATCATGTTCTGGTCTTGGCAAGATGCAATGGGGGGCGCATGCAGCATGAAAAGCTGGATGGCTCAAGGCTTGGCAGCCAAAGACGGCGTTCACTTCTCTGCACAAGGTTACGAAACTGCAGCCGATAAGCTTGCCGACAGCCTGATCCGCTTTGCCCAATAAATTGGCCAAAGCCTAAGTATTTTTCATTAACAGTAAACAAAAGGCCGTCTGAAATTAATATTTCAGACGGCCTTTTGTGTATCACTTATTCAGCAAACTGCTTAATTTTTAAGCTAACATATTGCTGCTCATGCGTTGCGTTTGATTTTCCGTGAAACGAACCAATCCTGCCTGCTTGTCAAAGCCTAATGGCTTGGCGACAAGGCGGTTGGGCAGCTTGTTTAAATGATGGTTGTAACTTCCGGCTCTGCGGTTGTAAGTACGGCGTGCTGATGCAACTTCCGCTTCTGCTGCATCCAGCATTTCCATCAAACCCGCCAATTGCTCATCAGGATACTGTTTCAAAAGACCGTTGACGGCAGTTTGCAATTTTTTCAACGCATGATTCAATGCTGTTTCGGCTTCACACAGATGTTTGATTTTGGACTCGGAAAATGTTTTGGCAGTTTGCGCCAATGCAGTTTCGACTTCGGCACACATCTGCTGAACGTTTCGATCCGATGCAATGCCCTGCTCTTGCAGATGTTTGCTGTATGCATCCAATACATGACGGACGGCCTGATGTCGGCAGTCGAGCGCAATGCGCAAAGAGACAAAGGATTCGCGACAGTCTTTTTTGCGGTCTTTCAACTGTTGTTTGAAATACAATAAGACGGCGGCGATTGATACGAAGATAAGTGCAAGACTAATAATGCCCATAGTGAGTTCCCTAGTTATGATGCCACTCATATCGGTGGCTGATTTTATTAACATCGATTATAATCCAATTTCAATATTTTTTCCCAATTTTCATAAAAAAGGCCGTCTGAAATTCAGACGGCCTGAAGTTTATATTTCTATTTCAATGCTTTGACTTGATGTCAATAACCCACACTTCTGATTGCGAACCCAAACGCAAGGGAATGCCCCAGAAGCCGTAGCCCGAAGTGGTGAAGAAATGGCCGTTGCCGATCGCCTCATAACCGTAAGCAAGACGATAAAGCGTACGGACGATAAGGTTGGCAGGTGCAACTTGGCCGTTGTGGACATGGCCGGAGACCTGCACATCAATCGGCAGCCGGGCATGGGTTTCGATTGAAGTAGGACGGTGGTCCATCAATAAAACCGGTAATCGGGTATTTTGACCTTCTAAAAGCTGCTCCGCACTAGGACGCTTGCGATCCAAATCATCGCTCCGCCCTACCAGCAACACACCATTCACTTCCAAAACCTGATTGGCCAAAACCGTCAAGCCTGCAGCTTCCAATTCATGTTTGATACGCTTCTGATCGCGGAACCAGTCATGATTGCCCAAAGTGGCATAAACGCCCATCGGCGCAGTCAGCTTCTGCAAATGTGGTTTCATGTTTTCTTTAAGGTAGGCATCGACGGTATCGTCCATCAAATCGCCCGGCAGCAACACTATGTCGACTTTTTCCCGCTTCATGATGTCCGTCAACTTGTCCAATTGACGCGCGCCAAACAAAATCCCCAAGTGCAAATCGCTGGCCACGCCGATACGCAGCGGCTTATCCATTTTCTTATTGATGAATACAGTCTGATGGCGGACCACGGGCGTATAGGCGTTATACATCCCCAAACCGAGCAAACCGGCCACAAACAAAGGCGCAAACAGCCGCAGGCTTCGAGAAAGCGGTTGGCGTGCCACAAAACGGCGCAGCAAAAGATACAGGATAAATGTCACCAACGCGGCATACATCACAAACAGCAAGATTACCATCCAAAACGCCACCACGCGGAACATCATATGCCCCAACTCCAGCAGCAAGCCGATCAACAAGCCGTTTGTAATGAAATAGGAAATACCCATTAGCCAACGTCTGCCAACTTTGCCAATCCAAGGCGCAAACAGCCATTGCAGTGAACGCCCAAGCCCGAATGTAAACACTTGCAACAGAATGACGCTCACAAAAAACATCTTACCAAACATGACTTTCCGGCCCTAAAAAAATCAAAAGGCAGATTTTAGGCCGTCTGAAACTTTCAGTGTATAATCTCCCGCGTAAAAACCCATAATATTTTGAAAGGAATCATCATGAGCCACCCTCAATCAGCTATTATTCCTGATCACGCACAAGCCGGTATTTTTATCGAAGCAGACATTTCAGACGGCCGCAACGAAGACATCAAATCTGCCTGCCGCCTTTCTTTGGAATCCTTGGCCAAACTGAAAACCCGTTTTCCAAATGATATTTTGGGTTTGACCATTGCCTTTGGCAGCCGCGCATGGCAATCGTTCGGCCATACTGACGAAGGCAGCGAAATCAAACCTTTCCCTGAATTGGGCAACGGCCTCGCCCCCTCCACCCAACACGATCTCTATATCCACATTCAAGCCACCGAGCAAAAAGCCGCCTATGCCTTAGCTCAATCTGTTTTAGGCGCATTCGGCGACAGCATCCGCGTATCCACTGAAGAACACGGCCTGCGCCTGTATGAAGACCGCGGCTTGGACGGTTTTGTCGATGGTACGGAAAATCCGCAGGGCGATGACAATGTGCGCAATGTCGCCATTATTCCCGAAGGCAAGCCCGATACCGGCGGCAGCTATGTTTTGCTGCAAAAATACCTGCACGATTTAAAAAAATGGGATGCCGTCCCTACTGCCGAACAAGAAGCCAGCGTAGGCCGCAGCAAAGAAACCAATGATGAATTCAACGAAGACGTGCGCCTGCCCGACTCCCATCTCGGCCGCGTCAATGTCAAAGAAAACGGCGTTGACTTGAAAATTGTCCGCCGCAGCCTGCCCTTCGGCAAAATCAGCGGCGAACATGGTTTGATGTTCACTTCCTATTGCAACACGCTGCACAATATTGAAGTTCAGCTGCTCAATATGTTCGGCGATGCAGACGGCAAAACCGACTTACTGCTGAAATATTTGTCTAAAGCCGTATCAGGTGCTTACTACTACGCGCCTTCTGTCGAGCGTTTGCAAAATCTTTAACGGCTCACAGGCCGTCTGAAAAAACCTGCTTTTTCAAAGGCAGGTTTTTGTTATTTAAATTCCCTTAATATTTTTATGGTATTATCATAAAAATTTATCCCATTGTTGCTTAATAAACCCTGATTGCAGACAAGGATAAAAACTGATACGCCCCAAGCAGCTATTTTCGATAAAATAAACCCAATTATTATCCCTATAAAATTACGACACCATGTACAAATCCCGCCTTCTTCCCCTGCCCGTATTGATTCTCTCCGCGCTAAACGCCTATGCGGCCAATACACCGAATCCGCTTAATCAAATCGATAAAAACGTACCCAACCAATTCGACAAAGACTTCCGCGACAATCTCGATCAGATTCATTCGGTCGAAATCCAAAAACGCGAGCAGTCGGCATGGGATTTACAGAAAAAACAAGATAACGACACGGTTGCACAAGAGGTGCCGTCTGAAAACAATACCGAATGTTTGGATTACACCGGTATCGAACTTTCCGGCATTACGCTCATCGATTCCAAAAAGATTGAAGCCAAGCTCCCCAAATGCATCAATCAAAACAACATCAACCAACTGAACCGGGATATCGTTGCCGAATATATCGCTCAAGGCTATCCGCACACGCAAATCAAATTTGAAACCACGCCTGAGCGTGTTTTGAAATTAGCAGTCATCGAAGGCAAAATCCGTGAGATTACCGGCGGCTCCCGTACAGTCAACGTCGACACCCTCTTCCCCAATCATCAAGGCAAACCGCTGAACATTCAATACCTCGACCAAGGTATCGAACAGGCAAACCATGTTGCTGGCAACAACGTCAGCATCGATGTTTATCCGCATGATGACGGCACCGCCTCAATCCAACTCAACAACGATGCCGAAAAACATTGGGGCGGCAGCGTCACCATTGACAATAAAGGCAACAAACCCAATACCACGACACTGCGCGGCAGCCTGAATGTCGGCAGCCCGTTGGGATTGAGCGACTCCCTTTATCTAAACGGCTATACCAATCTAAACAACCACGACAGCCATTACAGTCGCGGCGGCAGTATGTTCTATCAAGTTCCTTATGGTGCATGGACATTCAGCACTTACGCCGCCGCGTCGCAATCGCAAAGCATCTTAACGCCCAGCGTAACACGTTATGCCTACCGCTCCCAATCCAAAGCGGCAGGAATCAAAGCAGACCGCGTATTCTCACGCAGTCAAAAACATATTACCTCCGCCTATATCGGCATCGATTATGTGAAACAGACTGCAAAATTTGCCGACAGCAAACTGGAATTGCAAAGCCCGGAAGTCTATTCGACACAAGTCGGCCTATCGCATACAGCCATCCTGCCAAACGGCATTTGGCTCAACAATATCGGCGTGGAACAAGGATTTGCGAAAAATACCGAACACACGCCATTCGACAAGCGTTATACCTCTGTATCCTTGCAGAGCAATTTGATTCAAAACCGTCCATTGGGTAAATGGATCGTGCGCAACCATCACCAAATAGACGCCCAATATAGCCCGCATGATTTGTTTGCCGCCAAAGAAATGGACATCGTCGGTTATCAAAATGTACGCGGTTTCCGTTCAACTTCTTTGAGCGCAAACAGCGCAGTCTTGTTGAGCAATACCGTTTATTTCCGCCGCAATACGCCCCACGGCATCTATATCGAGCCTTATCTGGGCGCAGACATCGGCGTTGCCAAAAACAATAACGAAGGTTCGCAACGTGCCATGGGCTTAGTGGCAGGTTTGAATTTGGGCAAGGCGGACAAATGGCAGCTTTCTGCCGACTACGGCAAAGGTTTTGCGCGCATGCCCAACCAATCAAACAGCGAAAAACAGGATCATGTGACTGTTTCTTTACGCATTCCATTTTAAAGTTATGTAAATATATATCCTTTTATCCAATATATAAACCGCCCATCTTACCGTTATTAATTTTCCATTAATATCAATGAGATGGGCGGTTTTTATTTGCATTTGAAATAGTGCACACAAGGCCATACTGGTGGTATGATTGTAAAAAAATTCATAACAATGTTAATACATTCAAAAATTTCCTCAACAGAAATCCAATACCCGATATGGGATTTCTGATTCAATCTCCATCACGATAAATAAGGATTAAAATCCATGAAAATCGACACTTTATATCAGCCTAAGCTCTCAGCTTCCGGCAAAGTAACTGTCGCCGTGTGCTTTGCATTCCTGGGAAATGCAGCGGTAGCCGCCAATATCGAAGCCATCGGCCAAACTTCGGTACAGCAGCAACACAATGTTGACATCGTCAACATTGCCGCACCGACGGCTCAAGGTCTTTCTCACAACCAATATAACAAGTACAACGTTTCCCAACACGGTGCCGTTTTGAATAACGCCCTGTCTGCCGGTAAATCCCAACTGGCCGGAAACCTGTCTGCCAACAAAAACTTCCAAGGTCAGGCCGCATCTGTGATCTTGAATGAAGTGGTCAGCAAAAACCCTTCCCTGATCTTGGGTCAGCAAGAGATCTTCGGTATTGCCGCAGACTATGTTTTGGCAAACCCTAACGGCATTACCCACAACGGCGGCAGTATCCTGAATGCCAACCGCGCATCCTTGGTTGTCGGTACGCCAACCGTTTCAGACGGCGCGTTGAAATCTTTCAATATCAGCGACAATGGCAAACAACTGCAAGTAAACGGCAATTTGAGCGGCAACCGCGTGGTTGACCTGCTCGCGCCGCAAGTGGTTGTCGGCAAATCAGCCAACGTTAATGCCGCCGACGCCATCAATGTTTCTTCAGGCAAAAGCAACTTCGACTACAAAACCGCACAAATCGAAGCATTGGACGCTGCTTCAAATGCGCCGGTGCTTGACGGTCATATTTTCGGCAGTATGCGCGCCGGTACCATCCGCATCCACGCGACCGACAAACGCGCCAAACAAAACATTCAAAATGCCGCCATTACCGGTACCCGCTACCTGAATATCGACAGCAAAGGCAACCTGAGCATCCAGTCCGCCAATCTGACCGGCGCACAAATGGAATTGTTTGCCCGCGATACCGACATCAAAGGCACGGTTACCAGCCATTCTGCCAACAAATCTTCCAGCGGCAAAGAGGCGCAAAATGTTCAGCACTTCCGTTCGGACCGCAACAAAACGGAAACCTTTACCGCCAGCAATATCAATGCATCCGAGTCATTGACTTTGAACAATAGCGGCAGCCTCAACCTGAGCGCAGCCAACATCAATGCCGGCGCGCTGACTGCTTCTGCCACAGGCAATATCAATTCTAACGCGGTAAAAACCACCAACCGTACAGAATCCGACCACACTCAAAGCAAAGGCCTTTGGTACAACAACAACCTGAGCTCCTCTGCTGACGAAAGCCTGCATCAAACCAAAATCAATGCCGGTTCTGTCAATATTGCCACCACCGGCAAAGTTCAATTGGATGCGACCGAACTGAACTCGGCTGCTGATGCACGCATTGCCGCCCAACAAGGAATCGTATTAAGCAGCAACAGCGAAACCGACAGCAGCTCGACTTATGTCAGCTTCAAAAATGAAACTGCTGCCCTGAATACCGGTATCGCTACAAAATCTTCCAAAAACTCTACCGCCCATCAAACCAAAATCTCCGCAGCCGGTGATATCGGTTTGATTTCCGAAGGCGATTTGAGCACTTACGGCGCAAGCATTGCGGCAAACGGCAATGTCGTTACCGATGTCAACAACATCAACTTGGGTACTCAAACCACCATCAACACCAACAGCCTCGACGACCAGAAAAAATACTGGGGCGGCCTGTTCGGCGGTGAAAGCCAAGTTCAAAACAACCGTACCGAAAACCTGCACGGCAGCAGCATTACTGCCAACTCAAACATAGTTTTGGGTGCAAAAAACGGCGTCAACGTTTACGGCAGTACCGTTGAAGGCCAAGCCGGTACATTCGTCAGCTCCAAAGCAGGCAATGTCGATATTAAAAACGCCACCAGCACCGATACTTCCGCACAAAGCGCGCGTAAAGGTACGATTTTCAATATCACTACCTCTAAAACCAGCAGCAACAGCAGCATTGAAAAAGTAACCGGTTCTACCTTGGTTTCCAATGCCGACCTGACCGTTGTTTCCAACAAAGACATCAATGTGATCGGTTCTGCATTGTTTGCGGCACAAAAACTGCAACTTTCTTCCGCAGGCGATTTGACCATTGATGCTGCCAAAGCGGTAGAAAACAAACAGGTCAACGAGTATTCCATCAAAGGCTACTCTGGCACCGAAACCAATAAAGAAAACGGCAGCGTGACTGCCAAAGCCGGTATTAAATTCACCGATACCCACACCGACACCCACTCTGTCGGCCTGAACGGCAGCATTTTGACCGGTAAAAACACCCAGTTGTCTTCCAACTCAAACGTTACCGTCAGCGGTAGCCAAGTCAACGGCGAAGAATCTGTCAACATTTCCGCAGCCAATGACGTCAATGTTGTTGCATCCAAAGGCAGCAACACTGTGACCGAATCCGGACGCGTAACTGATTTGGGCGTATCTGCTACTGCATACGAAAAAAATAACGTTGCAGGCGTCGGCGTATCTGTCGGCATTACCAGCACCAAAACAGATGCAACTACCGTAACGAATACATCTCATGTATCCAACATCAACACCGGCGGCAACGCCACCATCACTGCAAACGGCAATATTAATCAAGAAGGTACAGTGATTAATGCGACCGGCAATGTGGTTGAAGCTGCCAAAAACGTTACCCATGCAGCGGCACACAGCGGTGCAAAATCCGATGTGAAACAAAACGGCGGCGGTTTGGTCGTTTCTGCCGGCATCAGTACCAACAAAGGCATCGGCGGTGAAATCACTGCACAAGGTCAAGGCAACTCCTCGACCCACAATGAATCCACTGCAACCGTAACCACCATCAACGCAGGCAATGCCATCGTTTTGGCAAATGACAAAGTGTCTGATGAAGGTACAAAATACGATGTGACCGGTGCGATTAACATTGATGCAGGTTCATACCACAACACTGCCGCCCACAACACCAGCAACAGCAGCAGTAAACAAGGCGGCGCTTCTTTGACTGTCGGCGCATACACCAAAGATGGTTCAAACGTTGATGTGAATGCCAACCTGAACGTCAACTACGCTGATGAAAACAAAAAAGAATCTACCGCCGTCAAAGGCGATATGAATGCGACCAATGTTGTCATCAACGCCAAAGACTCTGCTGAAATCGCATCCAACATTACCGCCAACAACAACGTCAACATTACCGCAGGCAACGGCGTAACCTTCACCGAGTCAGCCAATACTGCCTCCAACCAAGGTACAGCTGTTAATGTCGGTATCGGCGCTGGCGCGACAATCAATGTTGAAACCGGTGTTGCCGTTCCTCACGTCAACGGCTCTGTCGGCGTCAACAAAACCGATAACGCTTCTTCTACCGCCGCAGGCGCGAATGTAGCGGCCGGCAATGAGATTAAAATCAATGCCAACAACGGCGACGTCAACCTGCACGGTACCAACTTGGTATCCAACAACTCCGTTGAAGTAGAAGGCAACAAAGTCAATACTTCCGGCGCGATCAGCAGCGTTAACGAAAAAAATCTGACCATCAATGTCAACGGCAGCTACGCTTCAGGCAAACCAAACGGCGGCATCAACGCCAAAGGTAAAAACGAAGCCAACGTAACCAATACGGCAAACACCATCCAAAGCGACAATGTTGTTATTACTACCGGCTCTCCAACCGGTTTGAGCGTCAACAATACGACCATCAACGGTAATAATGTTGCGTACTACTATGACGACAGTAAAGCTCCTGCGGCGAACCGTTATACCTATCGTCCTCGCCAACCAAGCTACGCCAAACGCCGTTTGCGCTACTAAGATGCGCTATTGAAGTCATTTAATAGCCATTAAGACATGCCGTCTGAAAACAGAAAGTTCTCAGACGGCATTTTTATCATCAATGCAAAACAACACACTATCTCTGTTATGATAATGCCTCGCTAATATTATTCCGTTCCTACCATGTCTTCCGCCCTTCCTTTTGACGCGCTCACACTTTCCATCGACGGCACCAACCTTATCGAAGCTTCTGCCGGTACGGGTAAAACCTACGGCATTGCCGCGCTCTTTACCCGACTGATTGTTTTAGAAAAAAAAGACATCGAGAAAATTCTGGTCGTTACCTTTACCAAAGCGGCGACGGCAGAACTGAAAACCCGTTTGCGCGCACGTTTGGACGAAGTGTTGCAGGTTTTGAACGAAATCCAAACTTTGGGCGGCGAGCCGGAACATATTTCAGACGGCCTGAACAAATATTACGAAAAAGAGAAAAAATCCCCCGATGACTTTCTCAATCGCTTGATTCCTTTGGCTTTAGGCGAGCAAGACGGACAAGAAAGCTGCCATCGCCTGATTCTCCGCCTCAAAGCCGCGCTGAGCCAGTTTGACAACTCCTCTATTTACACCATCCACGGCTTCTGTCAGCGCGTCTTGCGCGATTACGCGTTTTTGTGCGGCGCACCTTTGGATGTCGAGCTGTCGGACGACTCGCGCGAGAGGCTGCTGATTCCTGCACAAGACTTTTGGCGGCAGAAAGTGGCAACCGATGCCACATTGGCACAATTGGTTTTTGACCGGAAATGCACGCCCGAAGAAATGCTTGCCGAAATCAAAAGCTATACCGGCCGCCCCTATCTGAAATTCAGACGGTCTGAAGGCGATTTGAAAGAAGCCCAAGCCAACCTTCAAGAAACATGGCAAAAAGTTTGCGCTCAGTTGGAAGACTTGGAAAAAGCATTTTGGGCAATTTTTCCCAAACTTAACGGCCAAACCTACAAAAGAAAAACCTTTGAAAATGTTTTTACCGATTTAAAAACAAACGCCGAATCCAACCGTCTGCCCCGCCTGAGCAAACAAACGCTAGAAAAATTAAGCCTCTTCAGTATCGACACGCTCAACAGCAAACTGAAAAAAGAATATAAAACCGATGCCGATATGCCGGAAATTATTCAGCTGCAAGCCTTGGCCAATCTCGGTCGTGATTTGCAGGCAATGGAAAGCGCGGAAGAAGCGGTCTTCATCCGCCTGCAACTCGACCTCCTTTCCCACATCAATCAGTCCATTGCCGAACAAAAAAAATCACGCCGCGAGCGCGTGTTTGACGATTTGCTGCTGGACGTCCATCAGGCATTGACCACCAATGAACACGGCAACGCGTTGGCAAAAGCGGCGGCGGCAAACTGGGAAATCGCGCTGATTGACGAATTCCAAGATACCGACCCGCTGCAATACGAAATTTTCCGCCAAATTTTTATCGAACAAGGCTGCCCGCTGTTTCTCGTTGGCGACCCCAAGCAGGCGATTTACAGCTTTCGCGGTGCGGACATTTACGCCTATCTGCAAGCTGCGCAAGATGCGGACAGGCATTACACCCTCGCCGTCAACTACCGCAGCCATGCCAAGCTGATTAACGGCATCAGCGCCTTGTTCAAACAAAAAAAACACCCCTTCGTCTTGGAAAATATCGATTACAGCGATGTCTCCGCCAGCCGCGCCGAAAGCCGGCTGTCGCCACACCGTCCCGCCATCCAAGTACGCTGGCTCAACACGGACGATCAGACCAACAAAGAGATTTTGCGTGGCCGTGCCGCCGAATATTGCGCCGATGAAATTGCCTTTGCGCTCAATGAAGCAGCCGAAGGCCGTCTGAACTTCAAAGGCCGCGCGCTGGAGTCCGGCGATATTGCGGTTTTGGTGCGCACCAACAACGAAGCGGCGATGATTGCCGGTAAACTGAAACAGCGCCGTATCCAAAGCGTGTTGCTGTCGCGCCAGTCCGTTTTCGATTCCGCCGAGGCAGATTCGCTGTCCGCGCTGATCGGCTTTTGGCTCAACCCAAGGCAAACCGACTGGCTGCGCTTTGTCTTGACCGGCGTTTTATTCGGCTATACCGCCAAAGAGATTTACGAACTCAACCATAACGAACACCAGCTGCTGAAATGGCTAGAGTCATCTGCCCAAGCCATGGAAAAATGGCGGAAAGGCGGCATTTTTGCCGCCGTGCAGCAGTTTGCCGCCCTACATGACATCGAAACACGCCTGCTCAAAGGCGGCAACGAGCGCAGCCTGACCAACTACTACCAAATTCTGGAGCTTTTGGCCGAAGAAGACAGTCAAAGCCGCAACCCTGCCGCCCTGCATAAATGGCTGAACGAACAAATCAGCCGTGCACGCAGCGGCCATTTCCCATCAGACGCGCAAACCATCCGTCTTGAAAGCGACGAAAAACTGGTCAAAATCGTTACCATGCACGCGTCGAAAGGTTTGCAATATCCTTTGGTGTACTGCCCCTTCGCGTGGGATACCAAAGACAATTCCAAAGAAAACTGGAAAATCCTGCATACTGAAAGCCACGAAACCGAGCTACTGGCAAAATCGCAAACCTCGGAAGCAGAACTAAGCCATCTTGCCGACGAAAAGACGGCAGAAGATTTACGCCTACTTTATGTCGCCCTTACCCGCGCCGAAGAACAGCTCAATATCTACGCCGCCGCCAACAAAAACTGTACGCCAAACAATCCTTTTGCCTATCTGCTCGAAGGTTTGTCGGATGCCGGCCGCGAGAGCGTCAGCCAAAGCTATAAAAGCGCGACAGACGTTGTAGAAATGCTTAAAACCAACTGGCAACGCTTTATCAAAAACGCGCCTGAAAATACGGAGTTTGCCTTCACGGAAGAAGCCCCGCCGGAAACCGTCTATCAATACAGCCGCCAGCAAGACCAAGCTTTTAGCGCACATAGCATTAAACGCCGCGATTTTGACTTTATCCGCCACACCAGCTTTACCGGTTTGAGCCGGCACACCAAGTCAACCGACGAACAACACGAGCCTTTGCAACCTGCCATCGATCCGGCAGAAAGCGCAGACCGTGCCATGCCGTCTGAAAACCTGCCGCCCCCACTTTCAGACGGCCTCGATATCCACCATTTCCCCCGCGGCACCAATGCCGGCGTATGTTTGCATGAAATGCTGGAAAAACTCGATTTCGCCGCCTCTGCCGAGAGCCAATCCGAAATGATTGCCGAAGTTTTGCAACGCCATAGCTTTGAAGACAAATGGCTGCCGACGGTAATCACCATGCTCGATACCTGCCGCCTTACGCCTTTAATCAACGAGAGCCTGTCACAGATTCCGACGACCCGACGCCTGCCCGAAATGGGGTTCACCCTGTACATGGACGATTTCAAACTGGACGACTTGCGCCGTTGGTTTGCCTCAAGCGAAGCAAACCTGCCGCCAGAATGCGTCCAAGCCGCGCAACTGCTTGATTTCCATGATTTGCAAGGCTATTTAAACGGCTTTATTGATATGGTTTGCCAAGATTCAGACAGCAATGTCGTTTTAATCGACTACAAATCCAACCATTTGGGCAACGATGCAAGCGCCTACACGCAACAGGCGATGAACGAAGCTGTGGCGCATCATCACTACTACCTGCAAGCCCTGATCTACGCCGTTGCCATCGCGCGCTACTATGCCCTGCGCGGCAAGCCCTTGCCCCAAATCGCCATCCGCTACCTCTTCCTGCGCGGCATGGACGGCTCGGATCAAGGCATCTGGAAATGGGACATCGATACCGCCCTGCTTTCCACTTTTGTTGAACGAAAAGCAAATACTTGATAAATCATCTTGTTAAACCGTCAAAAAGGCCGTCTGAAACGTTTTCAGACGGCCTTTGATTATTTGTGCAAACCGCATTCCTTACTGTCTTTGCTTTCCCACCACCATCGCCCGGCGCGGATATTTTCGCCCAGCTTGACTGGACGCGTGCAGGGTTCGCACCCAATGCTGGGATAGCCTTGATGATACAGCGCATTAAGCGGAACTTGGTGCTCGTGCGCATATGCCCAAACATCCTGCTCTTCCCAATCGAAAATAGGATTGAATTTGGCGATGTTGCGGCCTGTATCCAGCTCTTCAAAATTCAATTCGCTGCGCGTTTCGGACTGGCTGCGGCGTTGTCCGGTCAGCCATGCAGGCGCGTTGTGCAAAGCGCGGTTGAGCGGTTCAATTTTGCGGATATGGCAGCAACGGCGGCGCAACTCGACACTGTCGTACATCGCGGTCGTACCAAACTCCGCTTCAAATTCGGCGGCGGTTTGTCGATTGGGATAAAACACTTCCAATTCGGTTTGATAACGCGCATTGGTTTCGGCAATCAGCGAGGCGGTTTCGGGATTGAGTTTGCCCGTATTTAGCGTGATGATGCGGATGGGCAGTTTCAGACGGCACACGGCATCGGTAATGACCATATCCTCAACCGCAAGGCTGGATGCGAAGACGGCTTGCGGATAGCGTGCGGCAATGTCTTGCAAACGGTGCTCCAAAGCGGCTGCCAACTCAGGCAGTTGGCGGCGTTCGGCATCGCTGATTTCGGGGATTTTCCAGAGTTGTGGGCGGAATAAAGACATGGCTGGTTGTTCCTAATAATTTTCAGACGGCCTGTTGAAACGGCTGCCGATATGGTTATGGAACAATATTGTCCAGCGCCCTATCTTCAAACGGAAAGAATGCTTTTCTATTTCTTTATAACCAAAGCGTCTGCTGCTGGTTTTTCGGCAGCAAATGGCTCACGCCGATACCGATCAGGCGGAAGGCGTCTTCACGTTGCGGAGGTATGCGTTGCAGCAAAGTATGCGCTGCCTGAAGCAGCGAGGCGCTATCGGGAAGGACGGAAGAATACGTCAGCGAACGCGTGATAATGCGGAAATCGTGGGTTTTGAGTTTGAGGGTAACGCCTTTGGCTTCGACGTTTTTGCGTTCGATTTGCCGCCAGAGGTCTTCGGCGAGGTGCGGCAAATGGCTTGAAGCCTGCGCCAAAGACAAATCTTCGGGTAAGGTGATTTCGGTTGAGATTTGCAGGCGTTCGCGTTCGGCTTTGACCGGCCGCTCGTCGATACCGCGTGCCAAATCGTAAAGGCGGTAGCCGTAGCGGCCGAAATGGTTTAAAAGTTCGCCGCGCTCAAAACGGCGCAAATCGCCGGCGGTTTGCATACCGAGGGCATTCATCTTTTTCAGTGTAACTTTGCCGACACCGGGAATCTTACCCAACGGCAGGCTCTCCAAAAACGCCATGATTTTTTGCGGCGGCAGCACAAACTGCCCGTTCGGTTTGCGCCAGTCAGAAGCGATTTTGGCCAAAAACTTATTGGGCGCGATACCCGCGGAGGCTGTCAAACCGGTTTCTTCAAAAATTTCAGCACGAATACGTTTGGCCACTTCGCTGGCGTACGGGATATTTTCAAAATTTTGGGTAACATCCAAATAGGCTTCGTCCAAAGACAAAGGCTCGATCAAATCGGTATAACGCCGAAACACGGCATGAATCTGCGCCGACACTTGACGGTACAAATCGAAATGAGGCTGCACAAACACCGCCTGCGGACACAGCCTTTTCGCCGTTGCCACCGACATGGCTGAGTGCAAACCGAATTTGCGCGCCTCATAAGAAGCGGCACAAATGACCGACCGCGTACCGTCCCACGCCACAACGACAGGCAGCCCTTTCAGGTGCGGCTGCTCGTGTAGTTCTACCGAAGCGTAGAATGCGTCCATATCGATATGGATGATTTTGCGTTGGGACATGGGAAAAGGTGGATAAGAAAAAGGCTTATTGTAACAAAAGGCCGTCTGAAGTTTCAGACGGCCTCTATGTTTAAGCCTTATTT
Source organism: Neisseria sp. P0008.S002 (assembly GCF_051962805.1). NCBI lineage: Bacteria > Pseudomonadati > Pseudomonadota > Betaproteobacteria > Neisseriales > Neisseriaceae > Neisseria > Neisseria sp. P0008.S002. The sequence goes on from NZ_JBQCUY010000003.1 coordinate 195,022, forward strand.
TTTACTGGAAAGCTGGTCAAACAATCCGCCGTCGGCAAAGAATTTTTTCATGATTTCTTCCCACGGGCCAAATTTCTCATTCGGATTAAACGTCTCAATCTCAGGGAAATCGGCTTTGTGTTTCGCCAATACTTCGGCATTGCGCGGACGCAGATAAAGATTGGCGGCCAACTCTTGAGCCGGTTCGCTCCAGAGGTTTTGCAGATAGGCTTCGGCAGCGGAGCGTGTGCCTTTTTTGTCGACTACGCTGTCCACGACGGCAACCGGTGCTTCGGAAAGAATGGTGTAGCTCGGATAAACGATTTCAAACTGGTCTTGGGTCAGCTTTTTGCTGACGTAGTTGGCCTCATTTTCAAAGGTAACCAAGACATCGCCGATATTGCGTTGACTGAAGGTCGTCGTTGCCGCGCGACCGCCGTTTTCAAATACAGGCGTGTTTTTCAGCAATGCGGCCACAAAATCTTTGGTTTTGCCTTCATCGCCGTTATTCACTTTCAAGCCATAACCGTACGCACCCAAAAAGGCGTAGCGGCCGTTGCCGGTGGTTTTCGGGTTCGCCAAAACGATTTGCACGCCGTCTTTGGCCAAATCGCCCCAGTCTTGGATGTGTTTTGGATTGCCTTTGCGTACCAAGAAAACGACGTTACTGGTATAAGGCACGGCATTGTCCGGCAGACGGGTGTTCCAATCGGCTTTGACCAAACCTTTTTTCACCAAAAGCTCGATATCGGAAGTCTGGTTCATGGTCACCACATCGGCAGCCAAACCATTGGCGACAGCCAAAGCCTGCTTGCTGGAGCCGCCGTGCGACTGTTGGACTTCAACCGTTGCACCGCCGTTTTTCGCAGCATATTCTTTAACAAACAAAGGATTGTATTCTTTATAAAAATCTCGTGCGACATCATAAGAGACGTTCAACAGCTTCACATTACCGCCCTTGCCTGCGGAAGCGGCATTGTCGGCAGATTGTTCGTTTTTGGGAGAGCAGGCACTCAACGCCAGCGCGGCGGTCAATGCGGCAAAAGAAAGGGTACGGATATTCATGGTCGGCTCCTATTAAAAGTATGGCGATACTTTATCGGGATCGGAGGCAAACGGGAAATAATGTTTGCTTTTGGGTTTATCAGTTTTGGTTATATAAACCGAGGCCGTCTGAAATCAAAAAATAATTATTTATAACTATAAAATCTAAACCATATTATTTACAAAGTTAATAAAAAAGAGTACCGTTCGTATTCGCCGAATCATTAGGCGTTTTATTCAATAATCGAAAGATGGAGTGTAGAAACTATGAAACAATGGATGCTTTTAGGATTGCTGGGATTGGGCGCAGTGGCACAGGCACACGATGTTTGGGTGGCCGCACCGACACATCAGCCTGCCGGCCAAATCCTGCATGCGGATTTGGGTTACAGCCATGACTTCCCTAATGTCGAAAAAATCGCCGACGACCGCGTACATATTTTCAAACCGCTGCAATTGACCGGCAGCTCAAAGAAAACCGTTGATTTGGTAAATAAAGGCGAAAACTATCAATACGTTTCTAAAGCCGCTTTGCCTGAAGGCTCCTACTGGGTCAGCGCAACCTACAAACCGACTTTCTGGTCGAAAAACCAAGACGGCTGGAAACAGCAAACCTTGAAACAGCTGGCCGGTTCAACCTATTGCGAACAATCTCAAATGTTCGGCAAGAGCTTTGTCCAAGTAGGCAACGGCGCAGTTGATGAAGCTGTGTTGACCCGCCCTATCGGCCAAGAGCTGGAACTGGTTCCGCTGAAGAATCCGAACGAAGTCAAAGCCGGCGGTATTTTGCCGGTCAAAGTCCTGTACAAAGGCGAGCCTTTGGTTAAAGCCACAGTTACCGCCAGCTCGGACACTTTGGCGGAAATGGACTTGGAATCAACCCACGACCACCGCGAGCCTCAAGGCTTTTCCGGCAAAACCGATAAAAACGGCGTGGTCAATGTGATTACTCTGATTGACGGTTTGTGGAAAATCAAAGTGGTGAACGAGACCGATTACGGCGATAAAAGCGTATGTCAGAAAGACAATACTTACGCAACGCTGATTGTGCCTGTCGGTACCAAACGCGCGGCTGCACGCCATGCCCATCAGCATTAACAGCCATTAAAAAGGCCGTCTGAACTTTCAGACGGCCTTAATTTATTCCCATTCATAACCCAAATTTCTAAAAAAACGGGAGTATGTTTCCAACTCATCACCATTTAATTGGGTAAAACAGATACGGTTGCAGCCAGTCAAGACCACATTGCCCATCCAGTGCGCCCCAAAGACGCGCTCTAAAGGGACATTCCTCATTTGATTGATAAACGGTACTTCTGAAGAAAATTGCGTAGCAATATTCGGAGGCGCAAATTTCAAACCTAAGTCCTGCAATCTATAACGGTGTTGCGCCGTCAAAAACATATCCTCGTGGTGCAGCCGTACCAGCCATTCCATATCGGCAATTTTCTCGTCTTTCGGCGGCAAAGGCGGTCGGATTTCTACATTTAAACCCAGTTGTCGCGGCATGGTTAAAAGCCGCTTGCTGCGCAGGCTGAAACCGCCGTTCTGCGGCTCGTCCAAATTCGGAGAAGTCTGAATCAGATGTTGTTTAGCCAAATATTGGTCGGTTCCTTTCAGGAAAAACTGCCCGTCTGCTTCGGTTTCCAACAAAATCGGCAAAGGTGCGCCGATATAATCATATTCCCGATAGGCATCCTGCCAGTTTTGACCGTTCAACACCCAGCCGTCATTTTGAACGATCAAACAATAATCAGTATCGATGTAATACATCAGTTGGTACAAAACAAACAGATTGTATTCTAAATAACCGAATTTCCGGCAAGGCTGATGTCGGATATTTTCCGGCAAACCTTGCGGACAACTCGGGCTGATCAGCAATCCACGGCTTCCGGGCAATTCGGCGCAGCTGCGGATAATGGCATACATCGTGCCCTCGGTATAAGAATCTGCGCCGGTAATACTAACCACGGTAATGTCAGCAAAACTCATTATATGTTTCTCCTGTTTCAGACGGCCTTTACGTTATTTACGACGCCTTATTGCAGATATCTTTCAAGCGATACAAGGCATCCAAGGCTTCGCGCGGCGTAAGGTTGTCGGGCTGAATTTGCGCCAAAGCTTCAGCCAATTCATTGGTCTGCAAATTATCGACAGGCTCAACTTCTTGTTCTTTCCCTTCCTCATCTTCCCTATTTTCAGACGGCATGGCGCTGAAAATATCCAACTGCGGACGGTTGGCGGCGGCTTGGTTTTCCAAATCGTTTAAATGCTTTTGAGCCGCCTTCAATGCGCGGTTGGGCAGGCCGGCGAGTTTGGCAACGGCGATACCGTAGCTTTTGCTGGCGGGGCCGGGTTCGATGTGGTGGAGGAAGACGATGTCCTGTCCTTGTTCAAGTGCGGAGAGGTGCATATTGACTGCTGTTGCGTGGGCTTCGGGCAGTTTGGTCAGCTCGAAATAGTGGGTGGCGAAGAGGCTGAAGGATTTATTTTTTTGCAGCAGGTGTTCGGCAATGGCTTGGGCAAGGGCGAGGCCGTCAAAAGTCGAAGTGCCGCGACCAACTTCGTCCATAAGGACGAGGGATTGGTCGGTGGCGTGGTGGAGGATGTAGGCGGTTTCGCTCATTTCAACCATGAAGGTGGAGCGGTTGGAGGCTAAATCATCCGATGCGCCGATGCGGGTGAAGATTTGGTCGATAGGGCCGATTTGGGCTGAATCGGCAGGCACGAAGCTGCCGGTGTGCGCCATGAGGACAATATGGGCGACTTGGCGCATGTAGGTGGATTTGCCGCCCATGTTGGGGCCGGTCAGGAGCATGAGGCGGTGTTTGTGGTCGAGGCGGGTGTGGTTGGCGGTGAAGTGGCGCACTTGTTGCTCGACGACGGGATGGCGGCCGTTTTCGATATGGATGACCGGATAGTCGGCGAACTCGGGACAGACGAAACCGCGTTCGGCCGCAATCGCGGCGAAGGTGGAGAGTACGTCGAGGGCGGCGGCGGCTTTGGCGGCTTTTTGAAGCTGGGGAAGGGTCGTCTGAATGTCTTTGAGGAGGGCTTCAAACAGGCGTTTTTCCAATGCCAATGCCTGCTCTTGCGCGGTCAGGACTTTGTCTTCGAAGGTTTTGAGTTCGGGGGTGATGAAGCGTTCGGCGTTTTTCAGGGTCTGGCGGCGTTGGTAGTCGGAGGGGGCTTGTTCGGCCTGGACTTTGGATAGCTCGATGTAGAAGCCGTGGACGCGGTTGAACTCGACTTTGAGGGTGGAGAGGCCGGTGCGTTCGCGTTCGCGCGCTTCGAGGTCGAGCAGGAATTCGTCGCCGTGGTTTTGGATGTGGCGCAGTTCGTCGAGTTCTGCGCAATAGCCTTGGTTGATGACGCCGCCGTCTTTAAGCCAGACGGCGGGTTCGGGCATTACGGCGGCTTTGAGGGTTTCGGCAACGGGCAGGGTTTCGGGGAAAACGGCTTTGAGGGTTTCCAACAGGCTGCTGCCCTCGGCGGATAATTCGATTTCGGATAGGGCAAACAGGCTGTCGCGCAGGGCGGCGAGGTCGCGCGGACGGGCGTTGCCGACGGCGATGCGGGCGGCGATGCGTTCGATGTCTGCGATGTTTTTCAGACGGCCTTGCAGGGTTTCGTATTGCGAACCCAGCGCGGCAACGGCTTCTTGGCGGGCGCGGATATGGACGCGGCTGCGTAAGGGGTGGTGCAGCCAGAGTGCCAAGAGGCGGCTGCCCATGTGGGTGGCGCAGCCGTCGAGTATGGAAAACAGGGTCGGCGATTTTTTGCCGGAGAGGGTTTGCGTGATTTCGAGATTGCGGCGCGTGGCGGCGTCCATGCCGATATATTGGCTGTCGGTTTCGAGCGAAATGCCGTCTAAGTGTTGCGGCATCAGGTTTTGCGTCAGGCGGATGTAGTTCAACAGCGCGCCCGCCGCACCGACAGCGGCTTCGTGTTCCTTGCCGTCCAAACCGAAGCCGTGCAGGTCTTGGCAGCCGAAATATTCGGTCAATAATTTCGCGCCCGCGTCGGCGGCAAACTGCCATGAGTTCAGGCGCGTGATGTTGGCAGAGGTCGTCTGAAAACCATTAGGCAGGCTTTTGCCTTCGGGCAACAGGATTTCCGCCGCCTGCAAACGCGCCAGCTCGTCGGCGAGTTTGTCCGCCGTCGTCAGCTTGGTTTTGAATTCGCCGCTTTGCAAAGATGCCCACGCGATGGCGATGTGTTTTTTATCCGCGTTCACCGCCGCGATGCGGTTGGTTTCCTTGTCTTCCAAAAATGCCGCGTCGGTCAGCGTGCCGGGCGTAACGATGCGCACGACTTTGCGCTCCACCGGTCCTTTGCCCGCGCCGACTTCGCCCACCTGCTCGCACACCGCCACGCTTTTGCCCATCTTCACCAGCCGCGCCAGATACTGCTCCGCCGCATGAAACGGCACACCCGCCATCTTAATCGGCACGCCGTCCATCTGCCCGCGCGTGGTCAGGGTAATGTCCAACAGCTTTGCCGCCTCCACTGCGTCATCCAAAAACAACTCGTAAAAATCGCCCATGCGGTAAAACACCAGCTTGTCGGCGTGTTGCGATTTGATGGCGAGATACTGCTGCATCATCGGGGAAACGGTGGGTTTGGACATGGAAAAGCCTTAGAAACGCAAAAGCGTTATTGTAACAAAAGGCCGTCTGAAAAACAGGTTTCAGACGGCCTTTAACAGCAGCTTGGTTTTAAGCCAAAGCTACTTCCAAATTATCAATCAGGCGCGTGGTACCCAAACGTGCGGCAGCAAGCACCACCAATTCTTTATCGCCAACATGAGCCACTGCCAAACTGTGTGCATGGCGGATTTCAACGTAATCAACCACCCAGCCGGCATCGGTCAAACGGCGGATACATTCGGCTTCAAGCTGGGCGTAATCCAGATTGCCGTTTTTCAAGGCGGCGGCAATGTTTTGTAACTCTTGATAGAGACGGGGCGCTTCTGCGCGTTCTGCTTCGCTCAAATATTGGTTGCGACTGGAAAGTGCCAGGCCGTCTGAAGCGCGACCGGTATCGACAGGAACGATTTCGATATTGAAATTCAAGTCTTCGACAAAGCCTTTGATAATCGCCAGCTGCTGATAGTCTTTTTTGCCGAAACAGGCGGTATCGGGTTGAACAATGTTGAACAACTTAGTCACAACGGTCGCCACGCCGCGGAAATGGCCCGGACGGAATTTGCCGCACAATTCATTTTGCAGGTGCGGAGGCTCGACATTGAAACGCTGTTCCACATTCGGATACAGCTCTTTTTCATCAGGCGCGAACACGACGGCAACGCCCTCGCCTGTCAATTTGTCGGCATCTTGTTGCAAAGTGCGCGGATATTTGTCGAAATCCTCGCCTTGTCCGAATTGCAGGCGGTTGACAAAAATACTGACCACAACGTTATCGGCACGTTTTTTTGCTTCGCGCACCAGCGCAAGATGGCCTTCGTGCAGATTGCCCATGGTCGGTACAAATGCCACTTTTCCGGCAGTTTTGCGCCACTCGCGCAATTCTTTAATCGTATGAATAATTTGCATGGTTTGAAAAATCCTTTATTTTTTCCGCTGTTTCATCAACGGGAATCACGCGCCGATTATACGCTTTTATTCATCGAAAAGGCCGTCTGAAATAAGTTTCAGACGGCCTGGTTTTTATTTTATCCGGCAAACGTATGTTCGACAGATGGGAACGTTTTTGCTTTGACTTCGTCCACATAGGCTTTGACCGCAGCTTGAACGCTGTCTTTGCCCTGCATAAAGTTCTTCACGAATTTGGCGGTTTTACCTGGGAAAATGCCGAGCATATCGTGCATCACCAAAACCTGACCGTCGCAATCCACGCCTGCGCCAATGCCGATGGTCGGGCAAGAAACGGTCTCGGTCACTTTTTTCGCCAATTCCGCAGGAACGCATTCCATCAATACGATTGCCGCACCTGCCGCATCATGCGCTTTAGCGTCGTTGAGCAACGCTTCCGCCTTGTCGCCTCGGCCTTGAACTTTATAGCCGCCGAATGCAAACACGGATTGCGGAGTCAGGCCGATGTGGGCGCAAACAGGGATACCGCGCATTTGCAGAAATTCAGTGGTCTCCGCCATCCAGACACCGCCTTCGAGCTTGACCATATGCGCGCCGGCCGCCATCAACTCAGCCGCCGCCGCAAATGCCTGCTCTTTGCTCTGCTGATAAGCACCAAACGGCAAGTCGCTGACAATCATGGCATTTTTAGTACCGCGAGCCACGCATTCAGTGTGGTAGCACATATCCTGCAAGCTCACCGGCAAAGTGGACTGACGGCCTTGCACCGCCATACCCAAAGAATCACCGACCAGCAGTACATCTACTCCGGCATTGTCCATCAGCGCGGCAAAGCTGGATTCATAAGCGGTCAGCATGGCGATTTTCTCGCCCTCTGCTTTCATTTTTTGCAAAGTGTTTACGGTAATCATGGTGTTTTGTGTGTTCCGCCCGACGGGCAGCCCTTTGTTGTAATGGAAACGCGGTATTATAAGGTCTGCTTTTAAAATATCAAAGCATAAGCAAAAGCCCGACTGCTTTCACAATCGGGCTTTTAATTGGTGCCGGCACCAAGAGTCGAACTCGGGACCCCCTGATTACAAGTCAGGTGCTCTACCAACTGAGCTATACCGGCTTACTGAAATGCCTTGCAGCACCATCAGTCTTTAACTGGTGCCGGCACCAAGAGTCGAACTCGGGACCCCCTGATTACAAGTCAGGTGCTCTACCAACTGAGCTATACCGGCAAGGAAGTCGGCATTATGCCGATAAGTTCCCATCTTGGCAAGCATTTTAAAACAAAGTTACTCACGAAATTATAAAAACCAATGATTTTAAAGAAAATTAAATACACACCTTATTTTCCAATCCAATACGCTCAAAGGCCGTCTGAAAACCGCCCCAGCGCAAAACATCATTGTTTCTGTTAAAATAACGCCTTTTACATCTTTCGTCTGCACCCATGCCACCCCGCCATCCTTACCGCCGCCTGCGCCCAGCCAAATCCCATCTGCCCGAAGTCGGCATCTCCGAAGAAGGCAATATCCGTTCCCTGCACTTGGGCAGCGACACCATTCAAAGCTCCATGAATGTCGATCATCCGTCCGAGCTGGTGTTGTCGTACAGCCGCGCCATGATGGGTTGGCTGCTGTTTGCAGAAACCCCGCCCAAACACATCACCCAAATCGGCTTGGGCGGCGGCTCGTTTGCCCGTTGGATAGATAGCTATCTGCCCCACACCAAGCAAACCGCCATTGACATCAATCCGCAAGTCATCGCCGTAGCGCGCAGCCTGTTTGAATTGCCGCACGAAGGCGAAAATTTTGAAATTATCGAGGCGGATGGTGCGGAATATATTAAAGTGTTCCGCCACAATACCGATGTGATTTTGGTAGATGGTTTTGACGGCGAACAGATTATCGATGCTTTGGTAGAAGAACCCTTCTTCCAAGACTGCCGCAACGCCCTTTCCCCCGACGGCGTATTTGTCACCAACTGGTGGAGCGGCGACCAGCGTTACCAACGCTTTGTCGAACGCCTGCTCAACGTCTTTGACGGCCGCGTACTCGAGCTGCCTGCCGAGAGCCACGGCAACGTAGCAGTCATGGCATTCCAAAGCAGCCCCAAAGAGCAAAATCTCGACAACCTGAAAAAACGCGCCGAAAAATTAAGCGAAAAATACGGCTTGGACTTCAAACGGATGCTTGCTGATTTGAAAGCCAACAATCAAAACAACGGCAAGAATTTTTATCTGTAAACCGTTTCAGGCCATCTGAAAAAACAAACAAGGACACACTCATGCTCAAACCTGACATCATTCAAATCCCCGGCCCGGCCGGTTTGCTGGAAACCATCTACCTGCCAAGCACACAAGAATCCGCCCGCGGCGTTGCCGTCATCAACCACCCCAATCCCCTGCAAGGCGGCACCAACACCAACAAAGTCATCCAAACCGCCGCCAAAGCCCTCAGCCAACTCGGCTTCCATTGCTATCTGCCCAATTTGCGCGGCGTAGGCAATAGCGAAGGCGAACACGATTACGGCCGCGGCGAAACGCAAGACTGTATTGCCGTTATCGACTACGCCCGCGCGCAACATCCAGACGCACCGCAATTCGCCCTGGCCGGCTTCTCATTCGGCGGCTACGTTTCCACCTTTGCCGCCCAAGAACGCACGCCTGATTTGCTGTTGCTGATGGGCGCCGCCGTCCATCACTACACCGACCGCCCGGAACCATCAGACGTTCCCAACGTCGCCAAAACATTGATGATTCATGGCGCGGAAGACGAAGTCGTTGAAATCAACAAAGCCCTGACATGGGCAGAACCACAAGGCCTGCCGGTTGTAACCATTGCCGGCTCGTCCCATTTCTTCCACGGCAAACTCATCGTTTTACGCGATACGATCACACGGTTTGCACCGGCTTTATTAGGCTAAAATACAGCTACAAAATAAAACAAGGCCGTCTGAAAGCTTTTTCAGACGGCCTTGTTTGTATGAAAACCTTATTATCAAATATCAGGCTCAAGTATTCAGAAATCCATCAAGGATTTTCTACTTAACATCTCAATTCTGAGTCAACCAATACTGCAAACCAATCAAAGTCTTACCATCTTTGATTTCATCGTTTACCAATGCATTACGCACCTCGTCCTTGCTCATCAGGACAGTTTCTGTAATTTCATCCTCATCGTTGCTCAACTCGCTGCCCAAACGCACGCCTTGCGCTTGGTAAAGATACATTTTTTCATCACAAAAACCGACTGCGGTATAAAAGGAGTACAACAGTTTGACACTGTCGGCGACATATGGCGTTTCTTCCGCCAACTCACGCAAAGCGCATTCGGCAGGATCTTCGCCTGCAATATCCAATTTACCCGCAGGCAATTCCAACGTCGCCTGATCGGCTGCATAACGCCATTGGCGCACCAAAACAACTTTGCCGTCTTCCGTTTCCGCCAATACACACGCAGCACCCGGATGGCGGATCACAACCCGTTGGCTTTCGTTGCCGTTGGGCAGGCGCACCCGATCGCGGCTGATGGTAACAAAAGAACCTTCGTAGATTGGCTCACTGCTTAATTTAGTTTCTTTCAAATCCATTTTTTACCTCATTTCCAAATTATTAAAATATTAAAGGCCGTCTGAAATCCTTTTTCAGACGGCATAGATAAGCCTTATTCCCGAGCGCGTTCAATTTCAATACCGACCTGCGCCACATCGGGCAAGATACCCGGTTTCACAATACGGACGCGCACTTTGGCCGCACCAAAATCATTTAAAATCAATTGGGCGATATATTCCGCCAAAGCTTCCAGCAGTAAAAAATCCTGTTCGGCAAGGCTGCGGCGTACGACTTCGCATACTTCGCCATAATGGATGGTATCGCCGATATCGTCGCTCGTGCCGGTACGCTCGGGAACACTGATTTCCAAATCCAAAATCAAAGTCTGTTTACGCTCGCGTTCCCAATCATATACGCCGATTAAAGTATCGGCCTTCATGCCGTACAAAAAGATTTTATCCATTTGCCTGTCCGTTTTTTTGATAGAATAACCGTTCCCATTTTAAGTAAAGCACCCAAAATGTTCAATGTACTCGCCATTATTGCCGCCTATCTTATCGGCTCCCTGTCTTTTGCCGTCATCGTATCAAAATATTACGGCATGGACGATCCGCGCACTTACGGCTCCGGCAACCCCGGTGCCACCAACGTCTTGCGCAGCGGTAAGAAAAAAGCGGCCGCACTGACCTTGCTCGGCGATGCAGTAAAAGGCTTGGTTGCCGTCATCTTGGCACGCTGTCTGCAAGATGCTTTAGATTTATCGGATGCAACGATAGCCCTGGTCGCCATTGCCGCATTGGTCGGTCATATGTGGCCAATATTTTTCAATTTTAAAGGCGGCAAAGGCGTAGCCACCGCATTGGGTGTCTTGCTCGCCCTCTCCCCTGCAACCGCCCTGCTCTGTGCCTTAATTTGGCTGGTCATGGCATTCGGTTTCAAAGTATCCTCCCTCGCTGCACTGGTCGCCACCGTCTGTGCCCCAATCTTCGCCTTCTTCATGATGCCACACGCCTCTTGGGCATGGGCAACCGTATTCATTGCAGCATTGGTGTTGTACCGCCATAAAAGCAATATTCAAAACCTGATTCAAGGCAAAGAAAGCAAAATCGGGGATAAAGCCGGAAAATCTTAAAAGTGTAGATGGCCGTCTGAAAATATATTTTTCAGACGGCCTTTATAGTTTTTATTCACGCATAATCAGTCAATCTTAATATATTCCACCGACAGAATCTCTATAACCTCACGCCCTTCCGGTGTATTCAAGACAACTTCATCGCCTTCGCGTGCTTTAATCAGGCTGCGCGCCAAAGGGGAAATCCATGAGATTTTGTTTTTAGCAGTATCGATTTCATCTACGCCGACGATTTTGACGGTTTGTTCACGACCGTCTCCGCGCAATAAGCCAACGGTGGCGCTGAAAAAAACCTGGTCCGTGGCTTCGCGCGCTTCAGGGTCGACGACAACGGCTGCTTCCAAGCGTTTGGTTAGGAAGCGGATACGGCGGTCGATTTCGCGCATACGGCGTTTGCCGTAAAGATAGTCACCATTTTCGCTGCGGTCTCCATTGCTTGCCGCCCAGTTAACGATTTGGACGATTTCCGGGCGTTCTTTGTTGACCAGGTGATAAAGTTCGTCTTTCAATGCCTGCCAACCGGTAGGCGTGATGTAATTTTTGGTTTCGGTACTCATGATGTGTTTAAAACATAATTAAAGGCCGTCTGAACGTTAATTTTCAGACGGCCTTTATTGTAAGTCAATTTACTTTATTCTTCATCATCATCGCTATCACTGATACTGATGCTGTGTTCCATTTTGCTTGGATGAACTTTCAAGCCGCCACAACCTGATTTTTCGGTAGAGAGACGGTTTAGATACACTTCATCGATATCGCCGGTTTGATAAACACCGTTGAAACATGAAGAATCAAAGGATTCGATTTTTGGATTGAGTGCTTTGACTACTGCTTCCAAGTCTTCTAAGTTTTGGAAGACGATGCCATCCGCGCCAATCTCGGTTGCGATTTCTGCTGCGCTGCGGCCGTTTGCAATCAGTTCTTCACGGGTCGGCATATCGATACCGTACACATTCGGATAGCGCACTTCGGGAGCAGCAGACGCAATGTAAACTTTGCGTGCGCCTGCCGCGCGTACCATTTCAACGATTTCACGGCTGGTCGTACCGCGCACGATGGAATCATCCACCAACAAAACGCTTTTGCCGTTAAACTCGGTTTCCATCGGGCTGAGTTTTTGGCGCACTGATTTTTTGCGTGTTGCTTGGCCGGGCATAATAAAGGTGCGGCCGATGTAGCGGTTTTTAATCAGACCTTCGCGGTAAGGTTTTTCGAGATGGACGGCAAGCTCCATCGCGCTGGGTCGGCTGGTATCGGGAATCGGCATCACGACATCGATATCATCGACAGGCAGCTCGCGTTTGATTTTTTCTGCCAAAGATACGCCCATATCCATACGGGACTGATAAACGGAAACGCCATCGATGACGGAGTCCGGGCGGGCAAAATAAACATATTCAAAAAGACAAGGGCTTAATTTGGCTTTATCGCTGCATTGACGGGAAATAATCGTGCCATCAAAACCAATAAATACGGCTTCTCCCGGCTGGATATCGCGTTCCAAATCATAGGCAAGTGCATTAAAGGCAACGGATTCGGAGGCAACGGCATAAGATTTTTTGCCGGATTCGTCAATTTGCGAACCCAAAACCAACGGACGGATACCGAAAGGATCCCGGAAAGCCAGCATGCCGTATCCTGCAATCATGGCTACTACGCCGTATGCGCCGCGCACCAAACGGTGCACTTCAGAAACGGCGTTGAAAATATTGTCGATAGTGAGTTGGTAAGAAACTGTATTTTTAGAGACTTTGCGGCGTAATTCGTGTGCGAATACATTGAGTAGGACTTCAGAATCGGAGCTGGTATTAACGTGGCGCAGGTGTTTGTTGCATACGTTTTCATAGAGCTCTTCAGTATTGGTCAGATTACCATTGTGTGCCAAAACAATGCCGAATGGGGAGCTGACATAAAACGGCTGGGCTTCTGCGCTGCTGCCCGCATTGCCTGCAGTCGGATAGCGGACATGTGCAATGCCTGCATTACCGACCAAGTCACGCATATTACGGGTACGGAACACTTCGCGCACCATGCCCTTGCCCTTGTGCATATGAAATATATTGCCTTCGGCAGTAACAATACCTGCTGCGTCCTGACCACGGTGTTGCAACATCTGCAAACCATCATACAACATCTGATTGACCGGTTCATGACTAACCAAACCTAATACACCACACATATCGTGCTTCTCCGAGTTTGAAGATTAAATGGGTAAGCCGTCATTATAAAATAATTTAGATGAGTTTGCTCAAATTGTTGACAATATGATGCTAAATTTACGCAAATAAAAACGGATTCAGACGGCCTATAGGCCGTCTGAATCCGTCAAACTCAATCATCCAATTCTTCTACTTCAGCCGCTTTACCAGAAAGATGGGGCATTGCGGTACCTTTTCTAGGCAGATAAGGCATCGCAGCATCAGCAAGTGATTCAAAATACGGAATCGTATGGGAACTTTGCCACTCTTCCGTCTTCGGCAAATCGGTATGCGAAAAAACCATCACAGCCAGTGTTACCAAAATCACACCTTTCACTGCACCGAATACGCCGCCAAGCAAACGGTTGATGCTTCCCAAACCAACGGCAGACATCAAACTGCTCAACAGCGATCGTGCCAGTTTCTGCAACAGCCATGCCAGAAAAAACACAGCGGCAAAACCCATGGCAACCCCCAAAGAATGCGGCTCAACCGATTTAAAGACCACATCGGCAAACGGAACGGCAAGCGTTCTGGCTGCAATAAACGATACCACCCACGCCACCATCGCCCCTGCTTCAGCAATAATACCCCGTGTCAACGAGATAATGATGCAGATGACGATGACAGCGGCAGCCAACAAATCGGCAACAGGCAAATTACTCACTGGTCACCTGACCGGCAATGCCATGTACACGCAATTTGTTCAAATCGCGCTCTGCATCGCGTGCATTTTTATAACTGGCTGATTTCACGCGATACACCTTACCTTTATCGGTCATCACTTCAGTAATGGTCGAATCGATACCTGCGGCTTTCATTTTACGTTGCAGGCTTTGTGCGCGTTCTTTTTCAGCATAACCAGCCTGAATAGCGGCCTTTTTAGCAGGTTTAGCTTCTGCTTTTTCTTTTTCAGCTTTAGGTTTGGCTTTTTCAGACGGCTTCTCGGCAGTTTTTACCTTATCGGCTTTTTCTGCTTTGGCCGTTTCTGGTTTAGCTTTTTCATTTTTTGGTTTTTCAACTTTGGCTTCTGCTTTCTTAGTAGGTTCGGCCTTGTCTTTTACGCTGTCTTTGCTGTTTTTGGCAGATTTACGCTCGGCAATGGCTTTCTCTGCTTTTTCCAATTGTGCTAATTTATTGCGTTCAGCAGCAGCTTCACGCTCTGCTTTTTCAGCACGCGCTTGAAGTGCACGTTTTTTAGCAGCCAATGCGTTTTCTTTTTCATCCGCTTCCTGTTGGGCTTGTGCCTTGCGTGCCGCAGCACGTTGTTCTGCCTGGCGTTGGCGGCGTTCTTCGGCTCGGCGCTCCGCAGCTTCGCGTTTGGCGGCCTCAGCTCGTTGAATACGCTCAGACTCTTCCAAACCTTTAATATTGCCGTCATCCAAAGTATCATTAATCAAAACCAACGGCTCGCCGACATCTTCGGGAGCAGACTCACGGTTTGGCTTCAATACTTCAACCGGCGCATTGTCTTCTTCGTCGCCGGCATTTTGAGGTTTGCTTTGCGCTTCGGCATCCGCATGGCGGGCTGCTTCTTCAGCCATCGCAACATCCTCTTTATTCGGCTCTAAAACAACGGCCTTGCTCGGCTCATCAGCCGTTTTGACTTGGCTCTGACCGACAGGTGCTTCTTTAAACGGTGAATTTTTATCGTCGCCGGAAGTCAGTGCCAGACCGAACAGCATACCCGATGCCACCACCAAGCCGGAGGCTAAGACCAAGCGACGGCGGTTGCGACGTTTGAGTTGTTCGTAACCGTCTAAATCGTATCCGTTTGGAGTTTCTTTTTGTTTATTGTCGGACATGATAATTTCCTCGTTAGTGTTCTTTCAAAACAGCCATTACATCGGCAACAGTATGGAATGAGCCGAAAACAACGATTCTATCATTTTCGGTTGCTTTAGCCAAAGCAGCGCGGTAGGCAGCAGCGACAGTTTCAAAAACATTTACATTGTCGATGCCGTGTTCAGCCAGTTTGGCCTGCAAAGCCTCTATCGTCATGCCGCGCGGTACATCTAAAGGCGCGATGTTCCACTCGTCAAACTGATCTTTAACGATTTCCAGCACGCCATCAATATCTTTGTCGGACAACATACTGAATACAGCAGTACGTTTTTGGGCAAAGGCAAGGTTAATCAGACTGCGGCGCAAAGCACGGGCTGCGTGCGGATTGTGGCCGACATCCAAAACCACCAGCGGACGGCCGGGCAAAACTTGGAAACGTCCAGGATTCTCAACCAACAGCAAACCGCGTTTAATCGCGCCGATATCAACCGGCAATTGTTCGTTCAAACACTCCAACACCGTCAATGCACACGCGGCATTGGACAACTGATAGGCACCGCGCAAAGCAGGAAACGGCAAGGAATTGCGGTTACGGCTTTGGCCGTCTGAAGATTGCGGATGGAAGCGGTAGTTCCACTGTACGCTTTCCATTGATGCAAAATCAAAATCTCGCTGAACCATCAACAGTTTTGCGCCAATTTCTTCTGCGTGTTTGACCAATGATTCAGGCGCAGGATTCTGACCGCACACAGCTGGTTTGCCACCACGGAACACTCCGGCTTTTTCAAAACCGACCTGCTCAACGGTATCGCCCAAAAATGCCTGATGGTCCAAATCCACGCTGGTAACGACCGAGCAGTCGCCGTCAAATACATTCACAGCATCCAATCGTCCGCCCAAACCGACTTCCAAAATCATTACGTCCACATTTTCACGCATGAAAATATCGACGGCAGCCAAAGCATTAAACTCAAAATACGTCAGCGAAATTTCGCCGCGTGCCGCTTCGATACGCTCAAATGAGGAAATAATCAATTCATCTGAAACCGGCTGAGTATTGATGGCGATTCGTTCGTTGTAACGCAGAAGGTGCGGACTGGTCAGCGTACCGACTTTAAAACCGGCTTCTTTATAAATATGCGACAAATAGGCGCATACAGAGCCTTTGCCATTTGTACCCGCCACCACGACGACAGGACATTGCGGCACCAAATTCATGCGTTTTTTCACTTCTCCCACGCGTTCCAAACCCATATCGATAAGGCCGGAACTATGGGCAGTCTCCAAATGAGAAAGCCAGTCTTGTAATGTTTCCATTGTATTTATCGCTTCAAAAGGCCGTCTGAAACGGCCGTTTAATCTATATCTGCCGCAAGTTCTGCTTTGTCTTCTTTTTCACGGCACCAGCGCGCCCACACTTTCAGACGGCGGTAGGCATCGCGGTCGGCCATATCGGGCAAGATGCAGTGTTTGACTATTTTCCCGTCAACATTCCATTGCAAAAACAAAGCATAAACCGTCAACATACTGCTGTCTTGCAAAACCGCACTTCTTCCCTCTGCCTCGTTATTCAAATAAACCGTCGCACGGTATTGGCGGTCGATGATGATTTTTCTGACCGCATTTTGAGTCTGAAAATTAACGCTGCGCCAAGCATAGGCAAAACTGCCGGCCAATGCCGCCAAACCCAGCCACATCATCCAGCCGTAAAACTCGACAAGGCATAAGGCCAACGCCGAAAGGTGTAAGGAAACAATCAGAATTTTCAAAGAACGCGAGGGCTTTAAGGCCGTCTGAAAACTTCTCACGGCTTTACATCATATTGTCGAAAACAGGCGTAATGTTCAATTCCGCCTCTTCCATATCCAAAACCATATCGTGGATTTCGGTATCGAAAAATTCCCAAAAAGCCTTCAAGCTCATGTCTTGCGGCCATTTGCTTTTATCAATGTCCCAGCCTGCCAATTCGGCTTCAAAAATCTGCTGGTAGCGTTCGTCAAAATAGGAAATGACGGATTCGGGTTCGTCAAATTGCGGCACAAGGAATACTGAGCAGTTGGTGCGCAGTTGCTCGACGGTCAGGTCGGGCATATTTTCATCGGCGGATTTCAGCCATTCCAAAAAACGGGCGGTCGGCTTCAGCACAACAGCAGTACGGTCAACAAAATACATTATTTTCAACTTTCAAAATCATTCAAACCGATCATGCCGTCTGAAATTTCAGACGGCCCGAGTTTAATGTGTCATCACCTGTTGCAGGAATTGTTTGGCACGCTCGTGTTTCGGATTGGTAAAAAATTCTTCCGGCGTTTCATCTTCCAGAATCTGGCCTTTATCGACAAAAATCACACGGTCGGCGACTTCGCGCGCAAAACCCATCTCATGGGTCACACACATCATGGTCATGCCGCTTTCCGCCAAGTCTTTCATCACTTTCAATACTTCGCCGACCATTTCAGGATCAAGTGCGGAAGTCGGCTCGTCAAACAACATCACGCGCGGCTCCATCGCCAAACCGCGTGCAATCGCCACACGCTGTTGCTGACCGCCGGAAAGCTGGCCGGGCAGCGCGTCTTTTTTATGCGCCAAGCCGACACGTTCCAAAAGCTCCATCGCTTTCTTTTCCGCCTCTTCACGGCTTTGGTTTTTCACTTTCATCGGAGAAAGAATAATATTTTCCAAGACAGTCAAATGCGGATACAGATTGAACCCTTGGAACACAAAGCCCACTTCTTCGCGCACTTTGTTCAAATCGGTTTTCGGATCGGCAACATTGATGCCGTCCACCCAAATCTCGCCGCTTTCAATGCGCTCGAGTTGGTTTACCGTACGAATCAGCGTCGATTTGCCACTGCCCGAAGGACCGCATACAACGACCACTTCGCCTTGTTTGACTTCCAGATTCACGCCGTTGATAACGTGCAAATCTTTAAAATGTTTGTGTACATTTTTGAATTTAATCATTATTTCTTTCCAAACTGCCAAAATTTTCGGGGCTTAAGTTTCGCTTGCCGCTGCCAAAGCAAAGGAATGGCCGTTTCAAGCCAAAAACGGCAGCTGACTATGCCGTCGGAGGTTCCACCTTGATTGTACCGATTGACTTTAAATTGCTCTTCCCTATCGAGACGATGCCCGGTCAATACCCAAACTGCGCCGATAATTGCCGCTTCAAAACGGTGCCGCTCAGGCGGCATATCCTTACCGGAAAAATACTGCGCCAACTTGCGCCACAAATATGAATTACCTAGAAACCCCCATTGAATAGGAGGTTGCTTAAAAATTGCCATCACTGTTTCAGACGGCCTTTTGAACCAGATAATTGCTCAATGCCACATATTTTTCAGCGGCAATGTGTTCTGCCCTGTCCTGCGGATTGATGCCGACTGCCTGCAAATCATCATCGCCGGCAAGTTCCTTCAAATTATTGCGTATGGTTTTGCGGCGTTGATGGAAAGCCAGTTTCACCAGTTTGGCAAAATGTTCAAAATCTTCCGCTTTACCAATGCGGTGTTTCACCGGAATCATGCGCACGACGGCCGAATCTACTTTCGGCGCAGGATCAAAGGATTCAGGCGGTACTTCAATCAACATTTCCATATCGAAGAAATATTGCAGCATTACGCCCAGACGGCCATAGTCGTTGGTTTTCGGCTGCGCCACCATGCGTTCGACCACTTCTTTTTGCAGCATAAAGTGCATATCGATCACATCGTCTGCCACTTCGCTCAATCGGAACAAAAGCGGCGTGGAAATATTGTACGGCAGGTTGCCGACAATTTTTTTCTTGCCTTCAATGCTGTTAAAATCAAACTGTAATACATCGCCTTCGTGTATCACCAATTTGTCTGCAAACGGCAAGGTTTTCAGACGGCGTACGATGTCGCGGTCGATTTCGCAAACATGCAGGCGGTTGAGTTTTTTCGCCAAAGGCTCGGTAATGGCTGCCAAGCCCGGGCCGATTTCAATCACGATATCATCGGGCTGCGGTCTGACCGCATTGACAATATCGCTAATAATCCGCGTATCCTGCAAAAAATTCTGCCCGAAGCGTTTCCGGGCCTTATGTTCTTTCATATCTTTCTTCAAGCAAGCTGTTTAAGGCAGTATTGTAACTGAAACAGGCGTTTTTGTCGGCACGCTTTCAGACGGCATTTGCCTAATTTTAAGCAAACGGCGGCGCTTCCAAACCCAAAGATTTCAGTAGTTGCGCGGTCTCATAAACCGGCAAACCCATCACGCCGGTAAAACTGCCCTGCAAATGCTCGACAAATACGCCGCCCAAGCCCTGAATCCCATACGCACCGGCTTTGTCCATCGGCTCGCCGCTGGCAACATAGGCTGCAATCTCCTCAGCCGTCAACGTTTTAAAGCGCACTTCGCTCGTCTGCACCACATCATGGCGCACGCCTCGCCAGTAAACGCATACAGCCGTCAGCACTTGATGCGTCCGTCCGGACAAGCGTTCCAGCATATCGACCGCATCCGCCTCGGATTCCGGTTTACCCAAAATAGCCGCACCATCCGCCACCGTCGTATCCGCCGTTAATACAGCAAACTCAGGCTCTTGATCATGAGCAGTAAACCATTGCGCTACCGCTACCTGATTTTTCTCGCAGGCCATACGGCGCACATACTCTACTGCGGCTTCGCCTTCTTTGGGGGTTTCATCAATATCCGCAGGAAGGCGGCGTACCGTGAAACCTAAATTCTCCAAAATCTCACGACGGCGCGGACTGCCCGAGGCCAGATAAATTGCGTTCATTGTATTGAACTTCCTTATTTTGAAATTTTATGCTGTCCGGACAGGCGGACATAATGCGCGGACGAATACGTCAAAAATTCCTTTTCCTCATCAGTTAGCGGACGCACTTGTTTCACAGGCGAGCCGACGTATAAAAAACCGCTTTCCAAACGCTTGCGCGGCGGCACCAAACTGCCCGCGCCTATCATCACATCATCTTCGACAACCGTATCATCCAAAATAATCGAGCCCATACCTACCAACACACGATTCCCAATTCGGCAGCCATGCAGCATGACCTTATGCCCAATCGTCACATCATCGCCGATAATCAGAGGCGAACCGTCAGGCTTCGTCGCATTCTTATGCGACACATGCAAAACACTGCCGTCCTGCACATTGCTGCGTTTGCCGATAGAAATGCTGTTCACATCGCCACGCAATACGGCATAAGGCCAAATCGATACATCTTCCGCCAGCGACACTTCGCCAATCACTACCGAAGTCTCATCTACAAAACAAGACTCATCAACCGACGGCACATAATCCAAAAACGCACGAATAGGGTTTGCCATTTCCAATATCCTTTTCTCAAAACCAAAACTGATCAGGCCGTCTGAAAACACGGCGTAAAACGATTTTATACTACAACAATACGAAATCAAGCCAGAAAATCATCAAAAGGCCGTCTGAAACAGTTTTCAGACGGCCTTACATCATAAACCCTTTATCTTGGCTTACCACTATTTATCATTAACACCCCAACTATATTTTATGGAATAATCGTCTTCATTTGATTCTTGGAGAAGACGATGGATACACGTTCGGGAAATTATGCAGCGCCCCTACTGGTCGTCGGCTGCGTCGTCTTCGGCTTAGGCAGTTTGATCGTCAAATTTGTCGATGTCGGCCCTTACGCCATCGCATTCTGGCGCTTGCTGATCGCCGCCCCTATATTCTTTCTGCTCGGGCGTTTTTTCAGACAAAAAATGCCCACAAAAAGAAAAACAGTTGGCTACGCAATCTTATCCGGCGTTTTCCTCGCATTCGACCTCGCCCTTTGGCACGAAAGCATTCACGCCGTAGGCCCCGGCATTTCCACCTTGCTCAACAGCCTGCAGATTTTCTTTTTAGCCGCCATCGGCTTCTTCTTTTATTCGGAACGCCTAAGTACCTTACAAATTTTAAGTTTGATATTGGCCACCATAGGCGTCGCCTTAATCGGCAGCCCAGAGTTCAGTCATAACGACAATGCCGCATGGGGATTTGTCAGCGGCGTAGTGTCCGGTGCCATGCTGGCCCTGTCTATGGTTTTCGTACGCAAAACCCATGAGCAGGAAAAAGTCGGTTTGTTTCCGCTGATGATGATTTTAAGCTTCGGCGGCGCAATGGCGCTGATCATCCCATCGTTGCTATTCGATGCCGCCCATCTTTACCCCAAAACTTTAAACGATGTGATTCTAGTCTCCATCTACGGCATCGTCATGCAATGTTTTGCTTGGGCATTGATTGCTTACGCCATCCCGCTTTTATCCCTATCGCTGACCGGCCTACTACTGCTCTCCGAACCAGTTGCTGCCATGTTGATCGATTATTTCTGGCTGGATAAACCGATTAATATCGTCCAATGGAGTGGCGCCACTTTAACTTTATTGGCAATTTATTTAGGTTCGTTAAAAGACAAAAAATAGATACAAAAAAGGCTGTCTGAAAAATTTCAGACGGCCTTTTAATCTGTTTATTGCTTATTGGATACTGGTACCGATACGGCTGAGTTCGCCAAAGTTCATCCAAACAAAGAAGGCTTTACCGACAATCAGTTTGTCATCGACAAATCCCCAGTAACGGGAATCGGCGCTGTTGTCACGGTTATCGCCCATCGCGAAATAACGGCCTTCGGGAACTTTACAGATAAAGCCATTGCCGTCTTCTGCGTATTCGCAATTTTCCAAACCGCTTGTTTCAAACGAGTAATTGCTTTCAGGCATTACTTCTGAAGTGTATTTGTTCAATACAGCAATAGATACGGAAGGCTGACCGGCCTCCTTGACTACGTCAAAATTTTTGCCGTTCAAGGCCGTCTGAAAACGCTCAAGCGTATGAATCATAGACGGATCGGTATCATCTGCGTATTGATAATTACCATTTGGTTTTTCGGAAATAATTTCACCGTTAACAGTCAAAACCTTATCACGGTATTCCACAACGTCGCCCGGAATACCGACGATACGTTTGATGTAATTCATCTCAGGCTGAAGTGGGTAATTGAACACCACGACATCGCCTCGGGCAATGTTGCCGACAGGGATAATGACCTTATTCAAAATCGGCAGGCGGATACCGTAAGAAAATTTGTTCACCAAGATAAAATCGCCTTTGACCAAGCCCGGACGCATGGAACTGGACGGAATTTGGAACGGCTCGGCAATAAAGCTGCGCAACACAAAGATAACCAAGATGATGGGGAAAAAGCCGCCCATGTAGTCGGTAAAATGTGCATTGTCTTCGCCGGTATCGCTTTTTTTCAGACGGACTTTATGGATTGCCCAAACAATACCGGTGAACACGACAAACACCAGCAATACGGCGGTAAAGCTCATAAATTCGGACAAAATGCCGAATACGCCGACCATGCACAAGAGATAACTCCATTGCAGGCCGGAGCTCCATTCGCCGTTTTCCTGACGCTCTTTGCTGCTTTTGAAATTGAGGACCAAGCCGGCCAGCAGTACAACGATTGCGCCTAAAGTCAGATTTATACTCATTATTTATCACTCACTTGCAGAATCGCCAAGAATGCGCTTTGCGGGATTTCCACATTGCCTACTTGTTTCATGCGGCGCTTACCTGCTTTTTGTTTTTCGAGAAGTTTTTTCTTACGCGTAATATCGCCGCCGTAACATTTCGCCAAAACGTTTTTACGCAGGGCTTTGACGTTTTCACGGGCGATAATCTGGCTGCCGATGGCGGCCTGTACGGCAATATCAAACATCTGGCGCGGAATCAGTTCGCGCATTTTTGATGCCAGCTCGCGACCGCGGTGAACGGCGCTTTGACGGTGGACAATCAGGCTCAAGGCATCGACTTTTTCGCCGTTGACCATAATATCGAGCTTAATCAAATCAGACGGCTGGAACTCTTTGAAATGGTAGTCCAGCGAGGCATAGCCGCGCGAAGTCGATTTAAGCTTATCAAAGAAATCCATTACGACTTCGTTCATCGGCAAATCATAAGTCAGCATGACTTGGCGGCCCATGTATTGCATATTGACCTGAACGCCGCGCTTTTGGTTACACAAAGTCATAACGTTACCGACATATTCCTGCGGCACAAGAATGGTCGCAGTGATAATCGGCTCAAGAATGGTTTCGATGGTGCTGATTTCAGGCAGTTTGGACGGATTTTCAACTTCGATTTTCTCGCCGTTTTTCAACACGACTTCATAAACCACCGTTGGCGCAGTGGTAATCAAGTCCATGTCGAACTCGCGCTCCAAGCGTTCCTGCACGATTTCTAAGTGCAACAGGCCCAAGAAGCCGCAACGGAAGCCGAAGCCCAACGCTTGGGAAACCTCAGGCTCAAATTTCAACGAAGCATCGTTAAGCTGCAATTTTTCCAAAGCATCGCGCAAGGCTTCGTAGTCATGGCTTTCCACGGGATAAAGGCCCGCAAATACTTGGCTTTGTACTTCTTGGAAGCCGGGCAGCGGCTCAGAAGCGGGGTTGGCAACCAAAGTAACCGTATCGCCGACTTTCGCCTGTCCCAATTCTTTCACGCCGGTAATCAAAAAGCCTACTTCGCCGGCTTTGAGTTCTTGTTTTTGAACTGATTTTGGTGTGAATACGCCCAGCTGCTCAACCTGAGTTTCCGCCTTGGTGCTCATAAAGCGCACTTTGTCTTTCAGCTTGATGGTACCGTTTTTCACACGAATCAACATAACTACGCCGACGTAGTTGTCAAACCACGAATCGACAATAACCGCTTGCAACGGCGCATTTTCATCGCCGGTCGGCGCAGGGATTTTGGCAACGATTTCTTCCAAAACATCTTCCACACCAATGCCGCTTTTGGCAGAACACTGTACCGCACCAACGGCATCGATGCCGATGATGTCTTCAATTTCCTGCTCCACGCGATCGGGTTCTGCGGCAGGCAAGTCGATTTTATTCAAAACAGGCACGACTTCCACGCCCAAATCAATCGCGGTATAGCAGTTCGCCACGGTTTGCGCTTCCACGCCTTGCGATGCGTCAACGACCAAAAGCGCGCCTTCGCAGGCAGACAGCGAACGGGAGACTTCGTAAGAAAAGTCGACGTGTCCCGGAGTATCAATCAGGTTGAGCTGATACACTTGCCCGTCGCGTGCTTTATAGTTGAGCGCGGCGGTTTGCGCTTTAATGGTAATGCCGCGCTCTTTTTCGATGTCCATGGAATCGAGCACCTGCGTACTCATTTCGCGCAAATCCAAACCGCCGCAGTATTGGATAAAACGGTCGGCAAGCGTCGATTTGCCGTGGTCGATGTGGGCAATAATGGAGAAATTCCGTATGTTTTTCATATTGTTATTAAGATAAATGCAATTAAAGGCTGAAAGGCCGTCTGAAAAAACAGGGATTCGGTTTTCAGACGGCCTTAGAATAAGGTTGAATCGTTCCGTATTCTAACGGAAATTCAACGCTTTTGCATGATTTTATAGCGATTTGACAATCTCGGTAACCATCTTCGCCGAGCTGACGGCCGCCGTTTTCAAAAACTCTTCAAAGCTGATGTCCGCTTTCTCATCTGCCGAATCGGATACGGCACGAATAATCACAAACGGCACTTCCAACTGGTGACAGGTCTGCGCAATCGCCGCAGCTTCCATTTCAACTGCTTTTACGTCAGGGAAATGGCTGCGGATTTCTGCGACACCTTCGCTGCTGTGTACAAAACGGTCACCACTGACAATCAGGCCTTGCGTTACGGCTGCACCTTCAAACACTTGCGCTGCCTTTTCTGCTTGACGAATCAAGTTTGAATCCGATACAAACACAGCAGGAAGTTGCGGTACTTGTCCCCAAACATAACCAAAAGCCGTTACGTCAACATCATGATGCGCCACAGTTTCGCCGATAACCACATCGCCAACCTTCAGACCTTTACCCAAACCGCCTGCACTGCCGGTATTGATGACGCAATCCGGTGCAAACTGATGAATGACCCAAGAAGTAGAAACCGCTGCATTGACCTTACCGATACCACTCAAAACCAATACCATGCGTTTTCCAGTCAATTCGCCTTCATATGCCGAGAATTTACCGAAGGACACATGCTTGACATTGGCCATACTTTCACGCAAAAGCTCGATTTCCTGTTCCATTGCGCCGACCACGGCAATTGTTTGTACTGACATCTCGTTACCTTTCCATTCACTAATCGAGCAACATTATAACAGCAGAATTTAAAATCACAGGGATACTGAAAAATCTGCTATATTCCCAACACGACACTCAATTTAAAACAGATTGCCGCTCTAGCGGGCAAAACAGCAAATAATGATTGCTTCTGTTATAATTATTCTCAATAAAATAACTCTATTTTAAATATCTAAATTCTTATGTTTGACGAAAATACTCCGGGCGCAAAAGAAGAATTGTTCGCTTGGCTACGCCATATGAACAAATACAAAGGCTCCGACCTTTTCATTACCACCAATTTCCCGCCTGCCATGAAAGTGGATGGCAAAATCACACGACTGAGCGATGAGCCGCTGAGTGCTGAAAAATGTATGGAAATCGCTTTTTCGATTATGTCTTCCAAACAAATCGAAGAATTTTCTTCCACCAACGAATGCAACTTCGCCATCAGCCTGCCCGATACCAGCCGCTTCCGTGTCAATGCAATGGTTCAACGCGGCGCAACTGCATTAGTGTTCCGCTCCATTACCAGCAATATCCCTAAATTTGAAACGCTCAATCTGCCACCGATTCTGAAAGACATCGCCCTCAGAAAACGCGGTTTGGTTATTTTTGTCGGCGGTACAGGTTCGGGCAAGTCCACTTCCCTCGCCTCCCTTATCGACTATCGAAACGAAAACAGCTTCGACCACATTATTACCATCGAAGACCCGATTGAGTTTATCCACCAACACAAAAACTGCATCATCACCCAACGTGAAATCGGTGTAGATACAGAAAATTGGCCGATTGCATTGAAAAATACCCTGCGCCAAGCGCCGGATGTTATCCTGATTGGTGAAATCCGAGACCGCGAGACCATGGACTACGCCATTTCCTTCGCGGAAACCGGCCATTTGTGTATGGCGACACTGCACGCCAACAGTACCAACCAAGCGCTGGACCGCATCATCAACTTCTTCCCCGAAGAGCGCCGTAACCAGTTGCTAACCGATTTATCGCTCAACCTGCAAGCCTTTATTTCGCAACGCCTGATTCCCCGTGAAGGCGGACGGGGACGCGTAGCGGCTGTCGAGGTTTTGCTCAATTCGCCCATTATTGCCGACTTGATTCGAAAAGGCGAAGTCCACAACATCAAAGAAATGATGAAAAAATCAACTGGCATGGGCATGATTACTTTTGACCAAGCCTTATATGATTTGTATGAAAACGGCGATATCAGCTATCAAGACGCCATTAAAAATGCCGACTCCGCCCACGATTTGCGCCTAGACATTCAATTACGAAGCCGTCGTGCGCAAAATGCCGGTCCAGATTTAGAATTGATTTAAAAGTAAAAGCTTCAAAGCATAGAAAAGGCCGTCTGAAACCTTACTATGAGTTTCAGACGGCCTTTATTCCATCAAATAATCAAGCCTGTTTCAATTTTGCATCGGCATCACGCAATGCAGTGCGCAAACCTTCCTCGATAACCGGATGGTAGAACGGCATATCCAGCATTTGCGGAATCGTCATCTTCATTTGATGCGCCCAAGCCATCAAGTGTGCCAAATGTTCGGCAGCAGGGCCGACAACTTCCGCACCAATGAAACGGCCGGTTGCTTTCTCAGCATACAAACGCATATGGCCTTTGTTTACCAACATAACGCGGCTTCGGCCTTGGTTTCGGAAGGAAACTTCGCCGATGACAAACTCGTCAGGTTGATATTTCGCTGCAACTTGCGCGTATTTCAAACCGATAGTGGCAATTTGCGGACTGGTAAATACCACGCCGATTACGCTACGGCGCAAACCGCCCTCAATATTCGGGAAAATAGCGGCATTATGACCGGCAATTTTGCCTTGGTCGGCAGCTTCGTGCAGCAGAGGCAGTTGGTTGGACGCATCGCCTGCGATAAAGATATGAGGAATGCTGGTTTGCATGGTCAGCGGATCAGCAACGGGCACGCCGCGCGTGTCTTTTTCGATATTGATATTTTCCAAACCGATATTATCCACGTTCGGACGACGGCCGGCGGCAGCCAAAGCATATTCGGCATGGAACACGCCTTTTTCGCCATCTTGTTCCCAATGAACTTCAACATTGCCTTCTGCGTCCAATTTGACTTCGGTTTTGGCATCCAAATGCAAAGTCAACTCTTCACCAAAAACAGTTTTGGCTTCTTCAGCGACAACAGGGTCGGAAATACCGCCAATAGCACCTGCCACGCCAAAAATTTCAACTTTTACGCCCAAACGGTGCAAAGCCTGACCCAACTCTAAGCCGATTACGCCGGGGCCGAATACGGCCACACTCTTAGGCAGGGTATCCCAAGAGAAAACATCATCGTTCACAATCAAGCGATCGCCCAAAACTTCCCATTGCGGGAAAATCACAGGGCGTGAGCCGGTGGCAATCACAAAACTTTTTGCAGTGATTTGCGTATGGTCATCGATTTGGACGGTGTGTTCATCAACAAATTTTGCCGTACCCATAATACGCTTGTCGGCAGGCCACTCTTCTACATCGCTGACTACAAAACCGACAAAACGGTCGCGTTCGGACTTCACGCGGTGCATGACTTCTTCGCCGTTTACCGTTACGCTGTCTTTATCCAAATGCACGCCAAACGGATCGGTATGCAAAGCATGATGGCGCGCTTCTGCTGCGGCAATCAAGAGTTTAGAAGGCATACAGCCCACGCGCGCGCAGGTCGTGCCGAACACATTATTTTCAATCAGGTAAACATTGTCTGTATGAAGTCGGGCATTGCGAAATGCGCCCATACCGGCTGTACCGCCACCCAGTACTACCACATCTGCTTGAATCTTTTTCATATTTTATCCTTACTGTCTATATCCAAACCGATATTGCCATCAGGTTATCCGTTTTCAGACGGCCTAAACTTCACAAACTATCAAAATTTAAAAATCAATAGCCAATACCTAAATATCGATTTAAAACAATAATCTCAAATTCTACTTGCGAATATAGAGTTATTCAGAACGCCGAATTGTAAACGCCGTCTGAATAACTCTATATTTTATCTTTCAGACGGCCTGTTTAAACCGTCTCAAGCATACAGGCGATTAGTTTTTAGCCAAGTAAGCTTCCAAGTCTTCGCTACCGCCGATGTATTTACCGCCGATGAATACTTGAGGAGCAGTCATCTTGCCGGTAATAGCGCGTACGGAAGTAACAGTTGCATCTTTGCCCAATACGATTTCTTCGTAAGACAAGCCTTTGTCTTGCAGAGCTTTTTTAGCTTTAGCACAGAATTGGCAGCCAGGTTTGGTGAAGATGGCAACAGACTCTTGAGCTTTCCAGTCAGGAGCAATGTATTTCAACATAGTGTCAGCGTCAGACACTTTGAAAGGATCACCTGGTTCTTCAGGTTCGATAAACATTTTTTCAACCACGCCGTCGTTAACCAGCATGGAATAACGCCAAGAGCGTTTACCGAAGCCCAAGTCTTCTTTGTCAACCAACATGCCCATGCCTTCAGTGAATTCACCGTTGCCATCAGGGATCATGTAGATGTTGTCGGCTTCTTCTTCAGCAGCCCAAGCGTTCATTACGAAAGTGTCGTTTACAGATACGCAGTAGATTGCGTCAACACCGTTTTCTTTGAACGCACCAAACAATTCGTTGTAGCGTGGCAGGTGAGAAGAAGAGCAAGTTGGAGTAAATGCGCCAGGCAGAGAGAACACGACTACTTTTTTGCCTTTGAACAAATCATCAGTAGAAACATCTTTCCAAGTGTCGCCAACGCGAGTGTGGAATACTACGGAAGGTACTTTTTGACCGGTACGATCTTGCAAAGCCATTTTTAAGCTCCTTAAAAATTCGGGTTTGAGAAATGAATCAATGCTTGCATTTTAATGCAGGCCTATCGATTTGTATAATTTATAGTTCAAATAATATTAATTACATCAAACTATCAATTCAATTAAACCGAAAACAGCTATTCCTCTAAATGAAGGCCATCTGAAATAAAACAAGTGCCTGACTGAAATTATTTTTTAGGTAAGGGCTGAACGGGCGAATCCGAAGCCACAATTTCGCCGATGGCTGTTTCCGCAATATCTTTCAAAGCATAGCGGTCTTTATCCGGCATATCTGTCGGTTTGTATTGAGGCGAGAAATCCAAACGGATACAGATTTTCTTCATCGAAACAATGCGCCATAAAGATTGAAACAGGTTTACCTCCGCATAAGACGGCAAGTCCGTCCGTTGTCCTTCGCCATCATAATAGCGCAAGGTCACTGCTTGAATCGGCGCTTTCGCATCAATCGCCGATTGAAACAGGGCTGCTTTAAACGGCAAAATACCCAAGCCGGAAGAAGTACGCGCTTCAGGGAAGAAGCTGACATTCTGTCCTGCTTTCAATGCCGCGCAAATCGCCTGGTTAATAGGCTCGATATCTCGGCGGGAATTGCGGTTGATAAACACCGTGCCGGCATTTTTACCCATTTTCCCCAAAACCGGCCAACCGCTGATTTCCTGCTTGGCAATAAAACTGCTCGGATAAACGGCGCTCATGGCAAAAATATCCAACCAAGAAACATGGTTGGCCACTACCAATGTACCGCTCACATTGCCTTGAGGCGGTACGCCGATTTCCAATTCAATATCCAAAGCATCCAATGCGCCTTTTCCCAAAACAACCACAGCATGATTGCGTTCCTCTGCATTATTGCCATCGATGGCACGCAAATTCCGGCCGGTTCGGAACAACCAAGCCGCCAAACGGCAAAGTCTGCCCAGTCGTTTAAAAAAAGGAGCTTTTTGTTTAGACATAAAATTTCTTCTGTATGGTATTCATTATTTTCAGACGGCCTCTGACATTTAAGGCCGTCTGAAACTATTTCTGGCAATTTGGACAATAAAACGTTCCACGCTGCCCCAAAGTTTCTTTAAAAATCAGCCCGCCACATTGGACACAAGGCTCATTGTGACGGCCATAGACCGTATATTCCTGCTGAAAGTAGCCGCTTTTGCCATCGCTATTGACAAAGTCCCGCAGCGTACTGCCGCCCGTTGCAATCGCCCTTTGCAGAACCGCTTTAACGGTTTCCACCAATAATGCGCATTCTTTCTTGGTCAGCTTATTTGCCGGATGCAATGGCGAAATACCTGCCTTAAACAGACTTTCATTCGCATAAATATTGCCAACACCAACCACCACCGCATTATCCATCAGCGCTAATTTGACTGCACGCTTTTGGGTTTTCAATTTCTGATACAGGTAATTTGCATCAAAATCGTCCGAGAGCGGCTCCGGCCCCAGTTTTTCCAACAGCGGATGATGCTCGGCAATACCCTCATACCACAATACCGCACCAAATTTACGCGGATCGTGATAACGCAATACGGTGCCGTCATCAAATACAAAATCTAAATGATCATGCTTATCCGGCGTGGCGATGCGCTCATCATCGGCGGTAAAAATCCGCAAACTTCCGGACATACCCAAATGAATAAGTAAAATACCCGTTTCAAAAGTAATAATCAAATACTTCGCACGCCGACTGCATGCCAAAACTTTGTGCCCAGCCAAAATTTGCGCCAAGTTTGGATGAATAGGCCATCTCAATTTAAACTGGCGAATAATGACTTTTTCTATCTTCTTGCCATCAATATGAGGCGCGATTCCGCGTAAAGTCGTTTCCACTTCAGGTAATTCAGGCATCGTTATTCTCCAAATTCATCATTAATATACAGGCCGTCTGAAAACTATTCGGCCAAACGTGCCGTACTTAAAGCAACCGTATTGCCATCAAATGCAGATTCCAATTCAGGCAAAGGATGGACACCAATCAAATGTTTCGTTAACACCATCCCATAAACCGCTGCACACTGCGGCCACCACCTATCCCCTGCCTTTTCCATAAACCGCCAAAACTTCAAAGCAGAAGGCGAATTCACAGCAGGCAGATAATCCATAAACTGCCCATATTCTATTTCAAAACCAATATCCGCAATTTTTCGTTTCAACTCAGCCAGAGCCAAGCATTGAGATTTCAAAGGCAGCTTTTCCCCATCAAACCAAGAGCTCAACCCCCACAAAGATTTAGGGTTGAACCCCGTCAAAATCAATCTGCCTTCAGGTTTTAATATCCTAAACGCCTCTTGCAACACCAAATCTGCAGATGAAACTTCCAAAAGATGGGGCATCAATAACACATCCACGGAATGCGTTTCAAATGCCAACATTTCAGCATCCATCCGCACATCGCGAGGCACTACAAGCATGTTTTCAGACGGCCTCTGCCATACACCGCCCAATTGAACCGCCACCTGCCTATTCAAATACTGCAAATGCCGTCTGAAAAAATCCGCCTCTTTTTGAGCAAGATATTGTCCCATTGGCGTTTGCATAAAAAAAACTTCCATTAAAGGCCCCCTATGCATCCCGACTTGTGTGACAGAATTTTAACACCACGGCCACATCACACAAGCAAATTCCCTGCTCGACTTGACGTTTAAATGCTGAAACGATACTATCAAAAAGACGAAATTTTATTATATATTTGATAACTTTATTTACTATGGCAAAACTAAAAACCATCGCTCTGACCGTTTCAAGCCTGTCGGCGGTTTCCGCCACAGCCTACGCACAAAACGCTACACCCAACCAAGTCGGCATGGCCATGATGCGCCTCAACTCCGCCCTGCTCGACCAAGCCAAAGCACAAACCTTCGGCTCCGGCAGCTTATGGGCATCGTTGCGTAAAGACTTCCGCATCAACGAAGTCAACACAGAACTGGTTCGCCGCCATGAAAACAAATTTGCTGCAAACAGCGCATATTTCGACCGCACCATCTCCCGCAGCAAACCTTATATGTACCATATTGCCAATGAAGTTAAAAAACGCAATATGCCCGCCGAAATTGCTTTGCTGCCTTTCATTGAAAGCGCATTCGTAACCAAAGCCAAATCACACGTCGGCGCATCCGGCCTGTGGCAATTTATGCCGGCTACCGGCCGCCACTTCGGCTTGGAAAAAACACCTTTGTATGACGGCCGCCACGATATTTACGCCGCTACCGATGCCGCATTGAACTACCTGCAATACCTGCACGGTATGTTCGGCGACTGGTCTTTGGCGCTTGCCGCTTACAACTGGGGGGAAGGTAACGTCGGTCGCGCCGTAAACCGTGCCCGTGCGCAAGGTTTGGAGCCGACATACGAAAACCTGCGTATGCCGAACGAAACACGCAACTACGTTCCCAAACTTTTGGCCGTCCGCAATATCGTTGCCAATCCGCAAACTTTTGGCATGAATATCAGTGAAATCAGCAATCAGCCGTATTTCAAATCTGTCAGCATCGACAAACCTATCGATAACAGCACAATTGCTCGCTTTGCAAATATCAGCGAAAGCGAACTGTTGGCACTCAACCCAGGTTTCAATGCCCCGGTATTCATCCCTAAAAATAACCGTCGTCTGTTGTTGCCGGTTTCTGCGGTTTCTGCATTTGAAAAGAACTACCGCAATGCCAATCCAGATACCCTGATGTCTTGGGATATCTATACTTCTTTGGGCAACAAAAAACTTAATGCCATCGCCAACGATACCGGCATGAGCGTAGCCGAACTCAAACGCCTCAATGGCCTGAGCGGTAGCGCAATTTCTGAAGGCCGCAGCATTTTGGTGGCTAAAAATTCAGCAAGCCAAAGTCAAGACATCATTAACTTCATCGACAAAGACAATACGCCGGATACTTACCAATCCAATATGCCGGCCATGTCTCCGATTATTGCTTCCAACGTAGCAGAATCGGTTAAAGTCGCTCAAAATACCGTGACCAATATTGTTGCTCCTGTTGTTCCACAGTCCAGCAAACCGGTTGACTTTATTGCACGCAGCAAAACTGAAAACGTTACTTCCGTAGCGGTAACAGAAACCAAGGCGCAGCCTCAAGTTGCAAGTGCGGAAGTAGCCGCCCCTATTGTAGCCATGACCCATATTACTGCTGAGCCTGCTGCCACAAATGTTGCTGAAGCACCAAAAGCAGCTATCCCTGCCGACTTGACTGCACCGACTGTTGCCGCAAACGATGTAGCCCCTACTCCAGCAGTTGAATCTGTTGCTGTTGCTCCGGTTCAAGAAGAGCATGATGACCTGATGGCTTTGGTACAAAGCCAACCTGCGGAGGAACCTGCAGCGACTGTTGCTGAAGCGACTTCTGAAGCCAAACAAGTTCAAACTGTTGTGACTGCCGAAAGCGCTCGTACAGCACGTATCGCAGCCAATACCGCTAAACAACAACAACGCATCAATGCGCGTCTTGCCCGTGTAAATGGCCAACAAAACACACAAACTGCAGCACTTGCAGCAGGCACACACCGTGTGGAAGATGGTGATACGTTGTTTAATATCTCCAAACGTTACAACTTGAGCGTAGCTGATTTGATTATTGCCAACAACATCAAAGGCAACAATATCAGAAAAGGCCAAATCCTCCGTGTTACAGCTACTCCGGCAAAAGTCCGCAGCAACCCGGTTCAAAACGTTTCCTACACTGTACGTAAAGGCGATACCCTGAACACCATCGCCAGCCGTTTCAATGTTGATATTAACGATATCCGCCGTTGGAACCGCAATACCCGTACCGTATCTCCCGGTCAACGTTTGAAACTGATTGGTAGCTAATATTATCTTTAAAACAAAGGCCGTCTGAAAGATTCAGACGGCCTTTTTCTTGATGATAGATAATCAAGTTAATGTTTGATAACAAACAGAATAGTCTTTACTTAAAGATAAAAATATTTTTTGAAAATTACTGTATAAAAAAAGAGTGTGCAAAAACACACTCTCTTCTTCAAACGAATTGTCGTCAAACCCTATGCTAAATACCCTTATCCAAACATATGAATTCCGTAAAATATATTCCTATGCCGGTGAAAAAGCATCACAGAAGAAGGCATCTTCCGGTAAAGCGCAATTTTGAGTCAGCAAACTTTGCGCACTCTCGGTCATAGCTGGTGACCCACAAGCATAAACTTCGTATTGGCTCAAATCAGGATAATTTTGTGCGGCAACATTTTGCACGTACCCATTCTCCCCTTTCCAATCGGAATCAGGCTTAGAAAGAACAGGCGAGAATTTCGCATTTTTCAGACGGTCTATTAATGCTTCTGCTTCTTCCAATGCGTACAAATCCTCCTGCTGACGTGCTCCCCAGTAAAAATGAACCTGACGTTCGCTATTCTGATGAATCAAATCAAGCAAGATGCTGCGGATAGGTGCGTAACCTGTACCCGTTGCCAACAAAACAATCGGTTTATTGCTGTCCTGTTGCAAAGTGAATGTACCTAATGGCCCTTTAACGCGGACAATGCCTTTTTCTTTGATTTTAGGCTCGGCACCAAAAATCATTTCTGAGCATACGCCGTTTTCACGTTTGCGGATATGCAGTTCCAAAATGCCTTCTTGATCAGGCGAATTGGCGATTGAATAGCTACGGCTGATATTGCCGGGAAGCAGCAAATCAATATATTGCCCGGCATAAAATGCAAATGGCGGCGCTTTAGGCAAAGCCAGTTTGAGCAAAGCAACATCGTGTTTGATTTCAATGTTTTCAATACGTGCCGGCAATGTGCGTACCGGCAAAGCATTTTGATTAAAACCTGGCACATTTATTTTGAGGTCGCTCTTCGCAGTGGTACAACACAATAACACTTTGCCCTGTGCTTTTTCTTCTTCACTGATGGCTTTATCAATATGCTTGCCCATTTCAAATTCGCCACTAATCAACTCAGCCTTACACTGCCCGCAGGCACCACTTTTGCAAGAATGAGGCAAATTTAAATTCTGACGGGTTGCGGCAGCAAGAACAGTTTCGTCCTCATTCGCCGTAAATGTAGTTTGATCTGGTAAGGTAATGGTATGTGTCATGGTATTTAGAATAAATTTATTATCAAAAACAAAGGCCGTCTGAAAATAAAACCTGTTTTCAGACGGCCTATCCTATCTATCAAGCCAATTTGGCTTTAATCAACTCTTGAACCTGAGCCGGATTGGCCTTGCCTTTACTTGCTTTCATCACTTGGCCGACAATCGCATTTAAGGCTTTTTCATTACCGGAACGGAATTGCTCAATGGCTTTCGCATTGTTTGCCAACACTTCATCCACCATCGCTTCAATTGCGCCAGTGTCAGTAATCTGTTGCAAACCATGTTTTTCGATGATTTCGGCAATACCTGCTTCAGGCTCAGCCCACATCGCTTCAAAAGCTTTTTTCGCCAATTTGCTGCTTAATGTTCCATCTGCAACTTTAGCAACCAACTCGGCAAGGCGTGGAGCTGTAATCGGGCTTTCAGCCAATTCCAAACCTTCTTTGTTCAAGGTAGCGGCAAGCTCGCCGTTCATCCAGTTCGCCGTCAATTTACCTTGGCCGCAGGCTTTGGCCGCTTCTTCAAAATAGGCAGCTTGGGCGCGGCTGGCAGTCAACAGGCGCGCATCATAGTCAGACACGCCGTAATCGGCAACAAAACGCGCCGCCATTTCATGCGGCAACTCAGGCATTTGCTCTTTGGCCTTTTGCAATTGGCCGTCTGAAATAATGACCGGCAGCAAATCCGGATCCGGGAAATAGCGGTAATCGTGCGCATCCTCTTTCAAACGCATCACACGGGTTTCGCCTTTTTCAGGATCAAACAGCATGGTTGCCTGCTGTACTTTACCACCATCTTCCAAAATTTCGATTTGCGCTTCCACTTCATAATTGATGGCTTGTTCCAAGAAGCGGAAAGAGTTGAGGTTTTTGATTTCACGGCGTGTACCGAACTCGGCCTGACCTTTTGGACGTACAGAAACGTTGGCATCAACACGGAACGAACCTTCCGCCATATTACCGTCGCAAATATCCAGCCAAGTCACTAAACCATGCAACGCTTTAGCATATGCCACAGCTTCGGCTGCGGAACGCATTTCAGGCTCGGAGACAACTTCCAACAAAGGCGTACCGGCACGGTTCAAGTCGATACCGGTAGCACCGTTCAAACCTTCATGTACGGATTTACCCGCATCTTCTTCCATGTGTGCACGGGTAACATTGATGGTTTTAACCTCATCGCCCACTACGATTTCCAGTTTGCCGTGTTCAACAATCGGCAAATCCAACTGGCTGATTTGATAGCCTTTTGGTAAATCAGGATAAAAATAGTTTTTACGGTCGAACACGTTTTTCTGATTGATTTTCGCATCCAAAGCCAAACCGAGTTTGATGGCTTTTTCGACGACTTCGCGGTTCATTACCGGCAATACGCCCGGCAACGCACACTCAACCACGCTGGCGTGGGCATTAGGCTCGGCACCGAATGCAGTGGATGCGCCGCTGAAGATTTTGGATTGGGTGTTGAGTTGGACGTGGATTTCCAGTCCGATTACGGTTTCCCAAGTCATAAGGGTCTTTCTGTCGAAAAAAAAGTTAATCGGTTAAATGAGTGATTCGTTTTTCAGACGGCCTGAATAAAAAACCATAACAGGCCGCCTGTAAGATAAGTTTATTTCCTGCGGCGTTGGAAACCGGGCAGTTGCCAATGGAAACGGTATGCAGTCAGACGGAACAACAATCCGCCGGCAAAGAGCAGGTTTAACGTAAAAATATTAATCCAGCCCAAATGCCCGAACAGATAAATCAGCCCGCCAATCAAAATAGCCACGCTGCCGTAAAGGTCGGTACGCAAAATCATTGGTACATCATTGACCAAAATATCGCGCGCAATACCGCCACCAACGGCAGTCACAAAAGCCAAAGAAATAACGCCGAACAGATTAAGCTGCAAAGCCATACCGATTTGTGCACCGGTAATGCTGAACGCTGCCAAACCAATGGCATCGGCAATAATAAAAGCAGCGGCCAAATAGGTGCTGCGATAACGTTGCACCCTTATCAACCATGCGATAGCAAGCGTGGCAAACACAACAATCAGCGCATCGGTTTGCAAAAACACTTGCGGAATCCGGCCAACCAAGCCATCGCGTATCATGCCGCCGCCGACAGCCGTCAGTAACGCAGTAATGACGACACCGAGCACATCCAACCGCTTGTTGTAGCCGACCAAATAGCCTGAAATGGCAAACGCAGCTGTCCCAATGATTTGAATGAAGTCGGTGGCTGTCATGTTTTTAAATATCTACAATATGCAGCACCTCAATACATTCAGGCGCTTTTATATGGTTTATTTTCAGACGGCCTTGAATCATCAAGGCCCTAAAACATTATTCCGGCGCTTTGGTGTGCCAATCGCTGCTCAGCTGAACCTGATGTGCGGCACCCAAAATTTTGGCTTCGGAGAAATAGTTGCCGATAAATTGCACACCAATCGGCAGGCCGTTTGCGCTGAAACCGGCTGGCAGAGTCAATGCGGGCAAACCGGCAAGGTTCACGGCGATGGTGTAAATATCGGACAAGTACATTTGTACAGGGTCGTGGATGTCGCTGCCGAGTTTCGGCGCGGCAGTCGGCGCAGTCGGCGCCAGAATGAAATCACATTGACCAAAGGCCGTCTGAAAATCATTGGCTACAAGGTGACGCAGTTTTTGCGCTTTCAAGTAGTACGCATCGTAGTAACCATGACTCAATACATAAGTACCGATCATGATACGGCGTTTGACCTCGCTGCCGAAACCTTCGGCACGGGTGTTGCTGTACATTTCTTCCAAATCGCCGAATTGCGCTGCACGATGGCCATAACGTACGCCGTCGAAACGGGATAAGTTAGTACTTGCTTCCGCAGAGGCGAGAACGTAATAAGCAGGGATCGACAATGATGTTTGCGGCAGGGAAACCTCAACAGTCTCCGCGCCTTGTGCTTTGAGCAAATCGATAACGCTTTGCAAGGCCGTCTGAACATCGGCATCCGCGCCTTCGCCGAAATATTCTTTAGGCAAACCGATTTTCAAACCTTTGAGCGGCTTATCCAAATCACGGGTGTAGTCTTCTTTTTCGAGCTCCAAGCTGGTGGAATCGCGCTCGTCAAAGCTGGCCATGGCGTTCAACAAAATCGCACAGTCTTCGGCCGTTTGCGCCATAGGACCGGCTTGGTCAAAGCTGGAAGCATAAGCAACCATACCGAAGCGTGAAACCGTACCGTAAGTCGGCTTGATGCCGGTAATACCGCAATGCGATGCAGGCTGACGGATAGAACCGCCGGTATCCGAACCCAACGCAACCGGTGCCAAACGCGCCGCGATTACAGCAGCCGAACCGCCTGACGAACCGCCGGGAACATGTTCAAGATTCCATGGGTTTTTGGTTGCGCCGTAGAACGAAGTCTCATTGGTCGAACCCATGGCAAATTCGTCCATATTGGTACGGCCAAGAGTAACCATGCCGGCATCCAACAGGTTTTGCACCACAGTGGCAGTATAAGGAGAAACAAAGTTATCCAACATTTTGGAGCTGCATGCACTGCGCCAACCTGTTTGGCAGAAAATATCTTTGTAAGCAACCGGTACACCGGTCAAAACCGTTGCATTGCCGGCCGCGATACGCGCATCGGCTGTTTTGGCCTCAGCAAGGGTCTTATCTTGATCGATGGTCACATAGCCATTGATGGCAGGGTTTTTCGCAGCAATAGCGGCCAAATATTCGGTCGCCAATTCGACTGCGGAAATTTGTTTGGATTGCAGCAGGCTGCTGGCTTGTTTGAGCGTGTAAGCGGTCATTGTGCCGTACTTTCTATAAAACAGTTTTTGCTTTCAAAACAGATATTGAAAACATCCGTTTAAATCAATAAATCGGGCCGTCTGAACAAAGTATCCTTTCAGACGGCCTTGCAATAGGGGCTTGCCGATAAGCAAAGGCCGTCTGAAACCTTATTCTTCAATTACTTGAGGAACGATATACAGGCGGTTGCGCACTTCGGGGGCAACAGCTTGATATTCGGCAGCATGATCGGTTTCAGTCACTTTATCTTCGCGCAGGCGTAAAGCGGCTTCGTGCGGATGCGCCATGGGTTCGATACCGTCGGTATTGACGCTTTGCATGTTTTCAACCATGGCGAAAATGTCGTTCAACTCGGCAAGCGTTTTGTTTTTTTCTTCGTCCGTTAAAGTGAGGCGCGAGAGTTTTGCGATTTTTTCCACATCATTTAAGCTTAAAGCCATAAAAAATCCTTGTCTGATAGCAATTTGGGGTATCATTGCATTTCGTCTTCTATGAAGCGAAGAATTATAACCGAAAACCAAACAGGTTGGCATGGTGTTTTAATTCAGACGGCCTTTTAAGGGGGCATTTATCCGTCTTAAACCGTGTACCTGTTTTTCTTATTTTAAATAATGCTAAACACATCCGGGCTGGGCCGGAATTTCAGGAATCCTATGTTTCGTCTTTTATCTCGTTTCCTCTCCAATGATATTGCCATCGACTTGGGCACGGCCAACACGCTGATTTTTGTACGCGGCAAAGGGATTGTTTTGGATGAGCCGTCCATGGTTGCGATTCAATCCGGCGCAGGCAATAAAAGTAAAATTATGGCCGTGGGCACGGAAGCCAAAAAAATGCAGGGCCGTGCGCCGCGCAATATTGAAATCGTCCGCCCGATGAGGGACGGCGTGATTGCCGATTTTGTGATTACCGAGCGTATGCTGGGTATGTTGATTAAAAAAGCCACCGAAGGACGGTCTTTGGTTCCACCCCGTGTGGTTATCTGTGTTCCTGGCGGCTCTACCCAAGTGGAACGTAAAGCGATTTTGGATTCGGCGTTTGCTGCCGGCGCGGCAAGCGTGCATTTGATTGAAGAACCGATGGCCGCCGCTTTGGGCGTGGGCTTACCGATTGAAGATGCGGCAGGTTCGATGATTGTCGATATTGGCGGCGGTACGACTGAAATCGGCATTCTTTCACTGGGCGGTATGGCCTATTCTGCTTCTGTCCGCGCAGCCGGCGATGAATTCGATAAAAGCATCATCCATTACCTGCGCCGACATCGCGGCGTCTTAATCGGCGAAGCGACGGCAGAAGAATTGAAGAAACAAATCGGCTCTGCATCGGGCTTTGAAACCGAAATAGCCATGCGCATTAAAGGCCGCGACCTGGCCGAAGGTACGCCTAAATCCTTGGCGGTTACGTCAAATGAAATCCGTGAAGCATTGAGTGAAACGGTAAATCAAATCATCCGCGCCGTCCGTCTGGCTTTGGAACAAGCTCCGCCCGAACTGGCCGGCGACATAGCCGACCGCGGCATTATGCTGACCGGCGGCGGTGCACTTCTGCACGGTATCGATACCGTCTTGGCCGATGCAACCGGCCTGCCCATCGGTATTGCCGACCAGCCTCTGAACTGCGTCGCCTATGGTGCCGGTAAGGCTTTGGACTATATCGGCAAATGGGATACCGTATTTACGGAAAACCCATAAGGTAGATGGTTATGGAACGCTCTTCTTTGCGCTTTGACGAGGCAAAAGGCCCTAAGCTGTTGCCTCGTTTTGTCGTTTATATCGCTCTGGCTGCCGGCCTGATGGTGGCAGATTACCGCTTTTCATTGATGCAGCCGGTGCGTGCGGCAGTAATGCCCATGCTCTACCCTGTTCAATGGCTGGCGAATCAACCTGTTCAACTTTATCAATATTTTGCTGACCTCTCCCAGTCCAAATCCGAACTCTTGGAACAGAACCGCCAGCTTTTAGAAGAAAATGGCCGTCTGAAAATCGATTTGCAGCGGGATAAAGTCAATACCGATGAATTACGCGAATTGAAAAAACTGTATGGTTTGCAACAAAAAGGCATTCACAACGTTATCGGTGCGGAAGTCATTTCCAATGGCAAAGATCCGCTTTCCGAAAGACTGATTATCGGCAAGGGCAGCCAAGACGGTTTGAAAGTTGGCGATGCAGTCATCGATCAAAGCGGTTTGATTGGCCTGTTGACACAAGTTCACACACAAAGCGCGGAAATTGAACTGATCTCAAGCGGACAAAGCATTGTCCCCGTAGCCGTCAGTCGCACCGGCGAACGCAACTTGACATACGGCAATGGCAACGGTTTGGATTTGCGCTATTTCCCAACCGGCTCGGACTTGAAACCCGGCGATATTCTGCTGACTTCCGGCCTGGATGGTACTTATCCGGCGGGGATTCCCGTTGCAACCGTCAGCAAGGTTGTCCGCGCATCGGGAACACCTTATTACGATACGCAACTGACGCCTTTGGCCGCTTTACGCAGCAGCCGTTTTGTCTTGGTACTTTCTTCCAGCCCTTATTCCCCACGCTGATTTCATGAACGATTTTGACGATTCTTACCGTGCAGTACCGCTGCACATCATGGCGGCCAGTCTCATTGTGATGATGATACTGGACTTTATGCCGTTTTCCTTTGACGGATTCTTTTGGCTGCCTGAAATGACGGCACTGATGTTGCTGTATTGGACATTGCACCAACCGCAACGCGCAGGCATGGGACTGGCTTTTGCCATCGGTCTGATTGTCGATGCCGCAACCGCGGCGACTTTGGGATTGCACGCCCTGTCTTACGTTGTGATGACTTATTTCATTTTAAACCGCCGCCGCCAAATCATGCTCTACGGCCACATTATGCAATTGGCCGCTGTCTTGGCTGCTCTGCTTCTCAATCAGGCCATCTTAACTGTTGCCCGTTTGTTCCTTAATCATCAGGTCATCACTTTGCAAGGCTTTGTTGCCCCATTTGTCGGCGCACTGCTTTGGCCGATACTCAGCCAGCTGATGCTGATTGTGACCCGTATTTACCGCTCCCACTGAAAAGATGAAACCGATTCTTC
Source organism: Neisseria sp. P0008.S002 (assembly GCF_051962805.1). NCBI lineage: Bacteria > Pseudomonadati > Pseudomonadota > Betaproteobacteria > Neisseriales > Neisseriaceae > Neisseria > Neisseria sp. P0008.S002. The sequence continues at coordinate 237,131 of NZ_JBQCUY010000003.1, forward strand.
CACGCCGTCTTTCCGGTGGCCAGCATACCCAAAAACCTTCTGCTCAGGCAGCACAAGCCGATGCTTTATTGCGCCTGCTCGTTGCTTTTGTCCTGATTGTCATCTTCTTTTCCATCTTACTGGCGCGGTTCTTCTACCTGCAAGTAACTCAACACAATGAGTTTTCCGGCCAAGCATCGAGCAACCGCATCACCCTGATTCCAACGCCGCCCGTACGTGGCGAAATCGTCGATATCAACGGCGTTCCTTTGGCCAAAAACTATCCTGTCTTTTCGCTCGAAGTTATTCCCAGCCGCATTGAAGGCAAGATGGAAGATATCATTGAAGCATTGAAAAAATACGTCGATATCACGCCGACAGATTTAAAACGCTTCAAAAAATACCGCGAAAGCTATAGAAAATTTGAAAATATCCCACTCAAACTCAGACTGACCGATGAAGAGGCTGCACGCTTGTCTATGCATCTGCGCGAATTCAAAGGCGTAGAAGTCAACTCACGCACATTCCGCGAATATCCTTACGGCAAACTGACTTCCCATTTCTTAGGCTACATCGGCCGTATTAGCGATAAAGACAAAGAAATGCTGGAAGAAGAAGGCCTGACCGCCCTCTATCGCGGCAGTACGCATATCGGTAAATCCGGCTTGGAAAAATATTACGAACACCAGCTTCATGGCATTCCAGGCTATCAGGAAGTCGAAAAAGACGCTTACGGCAATATCGTCCGCGTATTGAAAAATGTCCCGTCCAAAATGGGGCAAACCTTGCGCCTGGGCATGGATATCCGTATGCAGCAGGAAGCCGACCGCATCTTGGGCGACCGCCGTGGCGCATTGGTGGCCATCAATCCGCAAGACGGTACTGTCTTGGCTTTTGTTTCCAAACCTTCCTTCAATCCCAACCTCTTTATTGACGGCATCGACAGCGATACTTGGAAAATGCTGAATGACGATTGGAAAAAGCCTTTGATCAACCGCGTTACCCAAGGCCTTTATCCGCCGGGTTCTACATTTAAACCCTTTATGGGCATGGCTTTGTTGGAAAGCGGCAAAATCACTCAAAACACCATCGTCTCCGCTCCCGGCGCATGGAGCATACCTGGCAGCCGCCATATTTTCCGCGACTCTGTCCGCAGCGGTCACGGCTCGGCCAACTTGAGCAAAGCCATTCAAGTATCCTCAGATACTTTCTTCTACCGCTTGGGTTACGAGATGGGTATTGATAAAGCCTCTCCGTATCTGGCGCAATTCGGTTTTGGCCAAAAAACCGGCATTGACCTGCCCAGCGAATACACAGGCGTTTTGCCCAGCCGCGAATGGAAAGCCAAACGCTTTGCCAAATCTTCCGACCCGACTGCCAAAGAATGGCGCGCCGGCGAGATGGTTTCCGTCAGTATCGGCCAAGGCTACAATGCCTACACGCCTTTGCAAATGGCACATGCGACAGCATCTCTGGCCAATAACGGGGTCGTTCATCAGCCACATTTGGTCAAAGAAGTATTGGATTTCGGCGCGCGCAAAATTACCCGTATCAACCCCAATCCTGAGCGTCAAATTCCGTTCAAAGCCGATAACTTCGAATACGTCAAACGCGCAATGGAAAAGGTATTGAAACCGGGTGGTACGGCGCACCGTATCGGTGGCGGACTCGCTTATACGATGGGCGGTAAAACCGGTACGGCCCAAGTCGTACAAATCAAACAGGGCGGCCGCTACAATGCCGCAGCCCTACGCGAACAACACCGTGACCATGCATGGTTTATCTCGTTTGCGCCATTGGAAAAACCTGAAATCGCTATTGCCGTTATTTTGGAAAATGGCGGCTGGGGTGCTTATGCCGCACCATTGGCTCGTGAAATGACTGATTTTTATATGCTTCACGTCAAGCCGCAACAGTTTTCAGACGGCCTTGAATCAGATTCGGCCAAAACTGCAACAACGGACAAACATCAGCCTATTACCAGCATTTTCCAATCTGCCTACGGACTGACGCCGACAAGCCCTGCCTCACAGCCGGAGGTTCATCATGAATAACACATCAGCGTGGAAAAATTTAAAATCCACCATTGCGGCCCCGATTGACCCTTGGCTGTTTTCTGCCATGCTCGCCATCTACATCATGAGCCTGTTCCTGCTCTATTCTGCAGACGGGCAAGAGTTCGGCCAATTGGAAAACAAAACCATCCATACCGTTTTGGGCTTTGCCCTTTTATGGATTATCGCCGTATTCAAGCCGCAAACGGCTGCCAAAGTCGCCCTGCCTATTTACATTGTCGGCGTATTACTGCTGATTGGCGTTGAAGTCGCCGGCGTCACCGTCAACGGCTCGACCCGTTGGCTGAGTCTCGGCTTTACCCGTATCCAACCTTCCGAAATCATGAAAATCGGTATTCCCATGACTGTCGCGTGGTATTTCCAACGCTATGAAGGCCGTCTGAAATGGATACATTATATTGTCGCCCTCGTGCTGATTCTTGTTCCTGTCGCCCTGATTTTGAAACAGCCCGACCTCGGTACGGCAGCACTGATTATGGCTTCGGGTATTTTTGTCATCTTCTTTGCCGGATTGCCTTGGAAGGCTATTTTTGCCGCCATTATTGCCTTTGTGGCCGCTTTGCCGCTCTTGTGGAATTACGGCATGCACGACTACCAGAAAACCCGCGTTCTCACTCTACTCGACCCAACCAAAGACCCGTTAGGCGCAGGCTACCACATCATCCAATCCATGATTGCCATCGGCTCGGGCGGCGTATGGGGTAAAGGCTGGCTCAACGGTACGCAAACCCATTTGGACTATATTCCCGAATCAACGACTGACTTTATTTTCGCAGTATTCGGCGAAGAATTCGGCCTGATTGGCAATATCCTTTTACTGCTGGTTTACCTTATCATTTTGGCACGCGGATTGTGGATTGCCGCGCAAGCTCAATCCCTTTACAGCCGTACTCTGGCAGGCGCATTGACCATGACCTTTTTCTGCTATGCCTTTGTAAACATGGGCATGGTCAGCGGTATTTTGCCCGTTGTCGGCGTCCCCCTCCCCTTGGTCAGCTACGGCGGTACGGCTACGCTTTCCATCATGGTGGTGCTCGCCCTGTTGATGGGTATTGCCAACGAACACAAAAACCTCCGCCGTCGTAATATGGATAATGATGAACTAACTGAAAGCGAGAAATGATATGGAACTGGGTGTAGAAATCGGCAAACTTCTCGTTGCACTTCTTGTACTGATCAACCCCTTCAGCGCACTCTCGATTTATCTTGACCTGACGCAAGACCACAGCACCAAAGAAAAACGCAGAATTGCGCGTACTGCCGCACTAGCCGTTTTCATCGTGATTGTCGTCTTTGCGCTGGGCGGCGGTATCTTGTTGAAAGTACTCGGTATCAGCGTCGGCTCTTTCCAAGTCGGCGGCGGTATTCTGGTTTTGCTGATTGCCATCTCCTTAATGAACGGCAACGATAATCCTGCCAAACCCAAAATTGATTCCCATTCAGAAGAACATCAAAGTGCGCAACAAGTCCGCCGCAATGAAAAAGCCATTGCCGTCGTACCCATTGCCATTCCGATTACCATCGGCCCCGGCGGTATCTCTACCGTCATTATTTACTCCTCTGCCGCCAAAAATTACAGCGATATTGCCCTAATTATCATCTCCGGCTTTCTGGTCAGCCTGATTTGCTATCTCATCCTGATCGTTGCCGGACGCATCAGTAAACGCTTGGGCACGACCGGCCTGACCATCCTCAACCGTATCATGGGCATGATGCTTGCTGCCATTTCCGTAGAGATTATTGTTGCCGGCTTAAAATCTATTTTTCCCCAACTGGTCGCTTGAAGTACAATTATCACAATAAAAGGCCGTCTGAAACATTTTCAGACGGCCTCATAAAAACATAAAAACAAAGGAGCCAACCATGTTTCACAGCACCCATGTCTTTACCGGTGAAACCATTTGCCGCCGACCGGCACAAAACTACACTGAATTTACCGACGAATTAAACCGCCTCCAAACCCTTCAGCAAACCTTCGCTCAATCAAGCATTACCGAGCGCACCGCCCTCTTACAGCAATTTGCCGACAGCCTTACCCAAAACCAAGAACGCCTCGCCGAAATGGTTTGCGAAGAAGTCGGACGCTGCCTGCACGAATGCCGTGCCGAAATCAATAAATCCATCGAGCTTATCCGCTACTACGTCCGTCTTGCCCCCGAACTGCTTGCCCATAAAACCATCGCCACCCAAGCCAGCCTCAGCCAAGTCCGTTTCGAGCCTTTGGGCGTTGTTTTGGCAGTCATGCCGTGGAACTATCCTGTTTGGCAGATTTTACGATTTGCCATCCCTGCCCTGTGCGCCGGCAATGCCTGCGCGGTCAAACCTGCGCCCAGTGTCGCCCGCGTCAGCGAAACCCTCTTCAGCCTCATCCCCAAAGGTTTGCCGCTTATCGGCGCATGGTTAAACCATGAAGACACGCTTAAAGCCATTAAAGATACCGATGCCATGGCATTTACCGGTTCGACCCATACCGGCCGCTTGCTGGCCGCACATGCAGGCAGACATCTGAAAAAAAACGTCCTTGAATTGGGCGGCAGCAATCCGTTTATCATCCTACCCGACGCCGATCTGCAACGCGCAGCCATCGATGCCTGCTATTCGCGCTTTCGCGATGCCGGACAATCCTGCAATGCCGCTAAACGCATCGTTGTTACCCAAGATATTGCCGAACAATTTATCCCACTCTTCCTTGCCGAGTGCGCCAAACTGCAAACCGGCAATCCCAAAGATCCGAACACCACCCTTGCCCCACTTCACCGCCAAGACCTGCGTCAAACCGTACACGAGCAGGTTGAAGATGCGGTTACACACGGTGCGCAATGCTTAAGCGGCGGCTATATCCCTGAGGGAGAAAGCTGGTTTTACCCTGCCACGGTATTGGATCAAGTCAATCCAAACTGCCGCGTTTGGCACGAAGAAGTCTTCGGCCCGGTTGCCATGATCTTACGCGCCGACAATCCGGATCATGCCGTCGCACTTGCCAATGACACACCTTTCGGCCTCGGCGCCTGTATCTACACAGCCGACACGGCAAACGCATGGCAATACGCCGAAAAAATCCAAGCAGGCTCTGTCTTTATCAACCGTCACACCAGCAGCGACCTGCGCCTCCCCTTTGGCGGCGTCAAAGCTTCAGGCTATGGACGCGAGCTATCAGAATTCGGGCTGTACGAGTTCGTCAACGTCAAAACCTATTGGCAAAAATAAACCGTTTCATTAACTCAGGCCGTCTGAAAAACCCGATTTCAGACGGCCTGATGTTGTTTAAAAAGCTGGCAAAAATATTGTATTTAATCCCATACAAATTCTGCAAAATCAAAGCGGCTCAAAAATAAGAAACCTATTTTAGAAAGCAATTCATATTTCCACGCCTATTTTGAATCGGCAGCTTACCATGTTCATCATTCCAACCGTTTCATTAAACCCTCTATAAAATACCCAATAAACAAAAATACCGTCTGAAATACAACTTTCAGACAGCATTTTCAATCAAATACTACTTACCGGATTACAATTTCAAACCGGCCAGTTTAGCAGCATACGCATCCAAATCAGCGATTGGACGGGTAGCCACGCCGCTTTCCATTGCTGCTTTAGCAGTAGCTGTAGCAACGCGAGGCAACAGGCGGGAATCGAATGGGGTAGGAATCAGGTATTCCGCACCGAATTCAAATTTCTTACCGTAAGCGGCAACCACTTCTTCAGTTACCTCTTCCATTGCCAAGTCAGCCAGTGCATACACGCAGGCGCGTTTCATTTCTTCGTTGATGGTGGTCGCGCCGACATCCAATGCGCCACGGAAGATGAATGGGAAGCACAATACGTTGTTCACTTGGTTCGGGAAGTCTGAACGGCCGGTACCGATGACCACATCCGGACGGGTTTCTTTTGCCAATGGAGGCAGGATTTCCGGATTCGGGTTTGCCATGGCGAACACGATTGGTTTTTCGTTCATGGTGTTCAGCATTTCAGGCGTCAGCAGGTTTGCGCCGGACAGACCCAAGAAGATGTCTTTACCTTTAACGGCATCAGCCAATACGCGTTGACCGTTGTCTTCGATGGCGTAGAACTGTTTGGACTCGTCCATACGGTCTTTGTCTTCGCGGGTTTTGTAAATCACGCCTTTGGAGTCGCAAACGGTCACGTTTTCGCGTTTCAAACCCAAATCCAGCAATTGGTTCAAGCAGGCAATCGCGGCCGCACCTGCGCCGGAGCACACCAAAGTCGCTTCTTCAATTTTGCGGCCGGTATAACGCAAAGCGTTCAGTACAGCGGCAGCGGTAATGATGGCAGTACCGTGTTGGTCGTCGTGGAATACGGGGATTTTGCAACGTTTGCGCAATTCGCGTTCGATGTAGAAGCACTCAGGCGCTTTGATGTCTTCGAGGTTGATACCGCCGAAAGTCGGTTCCAAAGAAGCGATGATGTCTACCAATTTTTGAGGGTCTTTTTCATCGATTTCGATGTCGAATACATCAACACCGGCGAATTTTTTGAACAATACGCCTTTGCCTTCCATTACAGGTTTACCGGCCAATGCGCCGATGTTGCCCAAACCCAACACTGCGGTACCGTTGGAAATCACGGCAACCAAATTGCCTTTGGCAGTGTATTTGTAGGCAGTTTGCGGATCGGCATGGATTTCCATACAAGGAGCGGCTACGCCCGGAGAGTACGCCAACGCCAAATCTTTAGACGTGGCCAGAGATTTGGTTGGGGTAACGGAGATTTTGCCCGGCACGGGGAATTCGTGGAACTGCAGGGCGGCTTCTTTTAATGAATTTTCCATTTATCGATCCTGTTTGCGAGAGAGATTTTACAGCGAATAAGTCTGAAACAGGCTGCTTCAGACGTTTAAATTTTCTAAAGTCGGGTTGTTAACAGTCCGGCTTTGTAAGGGACCGTAATTTTATCATGTTCTTTTGGTGACGCATACCGATATTTATTACATTTGTTTTGATATTTCGTTTTATTTGGTTTTATGTCTAAAAACTTCTGTAATAATATTTCTTCGCCACACTACCCTTCTTTCAGACGGCATTTTATTTAAACTTAAACATTCAATCCAAAATGACTGTCCAGCGCGGTTTCAATCTGATTTTTTACCGCGTCCAGACTTTGGCTGCTGTCGATGACGGCATAGCGTTCCGGCTGTTCGTTAGCACGTTGCAGATACACTTCGCGCACCCGATTGAAAAACTCGGCTTCTTCTTGTTCAAAGCGGTCTTTCTCACGCGTTTGGTTGATGCGCGCCATCGATACTTCCAAAGGCACATCCAACAGCAAAGTTAAATCTGGACGGAAATCGCCCTGCACCCAATGCTCAAGCGTGGCAATATCTTGCAAGGGAACACCGCGTCCACCGCCTTGATAGGCAAACGTTGCATCGGTAAAGCGGTCGGAAACGACATGCGTGCCGTTTTTCAGGGCAGGCAGAATGACTGTTTCCAAGTGTTGCTGCCTGGCTGCAAACATCAGCAGGGTTTCGGTACGCAGGCCGACTTGGGTGGCAGGGTTGAGCAGGATTTCACGCAATGCTTCTCCGGCCGGAGTACCCCCCGGTTCGCGCGTAAACAATACGGGCAGTTGGTGTTTCTCAAACCATGCTTTCATTACTGCGAGGTTGGTGGACTTGCCTGCGCCGTCTATGCCGTCAAGGGTAATAAATCTAGGTTTCATATGGATATCGTCAATTTAAAGGCCGTCTGAAACTGGGATTATAAATGTTTCAGACGGCCTATTCGGTTTATTTCTTCAAAATATATTTGCGCACGGCAGCGTTGTGTTCAGAAAGATTGTGGCTGAACTCGCTCAAGCCCGTACCATCCATTTTTGAGACGAAATACAGATATTTTTCATCAGACGGATGACCCGCTGCTTCAAGCGCGGCCTTGCCGGGAAGCGCAATCGGCGTCGGCGTCAAACCGCTGCGCGTATAGGTATTGTAAGGCGTATCGCGTTGCAGGTCGGCTTTGCGGATTCTGCCTTTATACGCATCGCCCATGCCATAGATAACGGTCGGGTCGGTTTGCAGGCGCATGCCGATATTCAGGCGGTTGACGAATACGGCAGCCACATGGGCGCGGTCGTCTTCGTGTGCGGTTTCTTTTTCAATCAGACTCGCCATAATCAGCATTTCGTACGGATTTTTATAAGGCAGGCCGCTTTGACGGTCGTCCCATGCTTCTTGCAGGTTTTCCCGCATCTTACGGTAGGCGATTTTGTAAATTTGAAGATCGCTGCCACCGGCATCAATTTCGTAACTATCTGGGAAAAACTGTCCTTCAGGATTATTGCTCAAGGCGTCGGGCGCCACTTCGGCCATCAGTTTTTCATCGCTCCAACCGCGCGTATCGTGGGCAATATCGGCAGTGTTGTCGATAATACGGCGCATTTGGGCAAAACGTGCGCCTTCCAAAATTTGCACGCTGACCGAGTCAGGACGGCCTTTTTTAATGCGTTTTAAAATGTCCCAAGCCGATACTTTGGCAGACAGGCGGTAAGAACCGGCATTAAGTTGGTTGTGTACGCCCATCACATATGCGGCGGCTACCAGCACATAACGGTTATAAACGATGCCGTCTTGAGCCAGTTTGCGACTGACGGAAGAGATACCTTGGTTTTTGGTAATGGTAATACGATATGGTTTGCCGTTGTCTTTCGGAACAAACAACAATGCGGCAACCACGGCGGCAAATGCCGTCAAAAATACGGCCAGCCATTTCAACAATTTTTTCAACATGGTAGGATTCTTGGTTTGTGAACGTGTCGGGCAACAGTATAACCGAAAACAAGCACATTAAGCCTGCCACCTTCCCCAACGTATGTTTTCCTATCCCGAAAGGCCGTCTGAAACCATGAATTCCCCTTCAAAAAACACTTGGCAAAACGGCCGTTGGCTGAATGCACGCCAAACTCATTCGCCCAATTTCAGCCCGCGCGAACCGGATGAAAACGTCTCATTGGTTGTCCTCCACAATATTTCCCTCCCTCCTTTTGAGTACAACACAGGGGCAGTGGAAAAATTGTTTACCAACCAAATCAACCCTAACGAGCATCCTTTTTTCAGCATCATCCACACCTTGCGCGTCTCCAGCCATTTTTTCATCAGCCGTAAGGGCGAAACCGTCCAATTCGTTTCCTGCGACGACATGGCCTATCATGCCGGCGTATCGTCGTTTCAAGGCAGAGAAAAATGCAATGCCTTTTCCATCGGTATCGAATTGGAAGGCTGCGATTTCGAGCCTTTTACCGAAGCACAATACACCAGCCTACAAGCCTTGCTGACCGCCATTTCCGAGCATTACCCGATTCAGGCCGTTACCGGCCATCAAGACATCGCGCCGGACAGGAAAACCGATCCTGGGCATTTCTTCGATTGGCCACGCCTTCAAAAAGCAGGTTTCCCCATCCGGCGCGGATAACTTTCAGACGGCCTGAAATGATTGGCAGACATAATGCTGTCACAACCGTTTATTTTCGTTATAATTCAGCTATTCATTCGGACGCATAAAGTCCGGCTCCAACGAACTTCCCATGCAGCAAGATTCCGCACCCTGAAAAAGACGGAATGCTGCCTTTTTAAAAAGTGATTACTCCATGATTTTCATCGTCTTAGCCCTCGCCGCTCTTTTGGCGGTCATCGGTTACAACATGTACCAGGAAAACCAATACCGCAAACAAGTGCGCGAACAATTCGGCCATTCCGATAAGGATGCGCTTTTGACCAGCAAAACCAAGCACGTCCGCGACAGCAAAGAAACTGGCGGCCAAGGTTTGTTTATCAAGAAAAACAAAAAAACCGAAGAGGCATTACGCAACCTGCAAGAGCAAGATGAAATCTACGCGGCAAAAGCCAAACTGGCTCATCCTGCCCAACTTAAAACCGATGTCGAATTGACTGTGGAAGACGACTTTTCCGCAGAAGAAAAAATCCAACACACTGTTATCGGCTTAAACAACGAAATTACCATTAGCCCTGCCGAAGCCGCTTCTGCTCCGGTTGAAACCGCTTCCGAACCTGTGGTACAAGTACCATTGATTAGCTTGGACGAATTGTCGCAAGTCGAGTTGCCTTGGTTTGACCCGCGCTTCGACTACATGGCCTACATCTCCCTGAAACAAGCCCAAGAATTGCACGCCCTGCCGCGCCTTTCCGGCACACACCGCTTCCAAATCATCGGTTGCACTATGGACGACCATTTCCGCGTTGCCGAGCCGATTCCGGGCGTTTACTACCAAGGCTTCGTCATAGGCTTGCAAGCTGTCAGCCGCAACGGTTTGGCAGCGCGTGAAGAGCTGCAACACTTCGACCAACAGGTTGATGCTTTTGCCCAACTGATGGACGGCAAAGTTTTGCATACCGACTTGGATGCGTTCACCGAAGTCGCACAAGCTCTCGACCAATTCTGTGCGCGTGTTGACCAAACCATCGCCATTCACTTGGTTTCCCATTCCAACATCAGCGGCGTAGAATTGCGTGCCGCCGTGGAAGAAACCGGTTTCAAACTGGGTGAAGACGGCGCGTTCCACTTCGGCGACAACAACAACCCTCAATTGTTCTCCATCCATACTTTGGACAACAAACCGTTTACCAATCCTCTGTTGGACAACCAAGCCTACCGCGGCTTCAGCATGCTGTTGGATATTCCGCATGTTCCTGCCGGCGAAAAAACTTTCGACAAATTTATGGACTTGGCTGTCAAACTCTCCGGCCAACTCAGCTTAGATTTGGTTAACGACCAAATGGAAGAAGTTTCCACCCAATGGCTCAAAGACGTACGCAACTACGTTTTAGCCCGTCAGGAAGAAATGCTTAAAGTCGGCATCAAACCCGGCAGCAAACAAGCCCTGCGCCTGTTCTCTTAACTTCCCCAATCAAAAAGCGGATATGCAATGACGGCATATCCGCTTTTTTTCAGGTAAAATCCCTTCATCTTCAATATTCATCGATTTTCAGACGGCCTCTCTATCATCAGGCCGTCTGAAAACTCTATTTCGATTGCTCATGAATCCGACCGCACAACGTATCAAATACCTGACCGACCTCCTCAACCGCTACGCCTACGAATATTACACCCTAGACGCGCCCAGCGTACCCGATGCCGAATACGATAAATTGTTCCGCGAGCTCGAAGCATTGGAGTTGAATCACCCTGAGTTGAAACTGCCCGATAGCCCAACCCAGCGCGTCGGTGGCGAGCCTTTGGCAGGCTTTGATGAAGTGCGCCACGAAGTGCCTATGCTGTCACTGACCAACGCCTTTTCGCCACAAGACGAAAACGGCGTGTTTGACCATGCCGAAATGTACGCTTTTGATGAGCGCGTTCGTGGCGGTTTAAATGGAGAAAAACCGGAATACGTTATCGAGCCTAAATTTGACGGTCTGGCCATCAGCCTGCTGTACCGCGACGGCGTATTGACTCAAGCGGCAACCCGTGGCGACGGCACAACAGGCGAAGACGTTACCCAAAACGTCAAAACCGTATCCAACATCCCCCTGCGCCTGTATGGAGAAAACATTCCCGAGCTTATCGAGATACGCGGCGAAGTACTGATGCTCAAAGCCGATTTTGCCGCCTTAAACGCACGACAGGCTGAAAACGGACAAAAACCTTTCGCCAATCCACGCAATGCCGCTGCCGGCAGTCTGCGTCAACTCGATTCGCGCATTACTGCACAGCGCAAACTGCATTTCTTCCCCTATTCCATCGCCCGACAGCAAGGCGGTTTTATCGCAGAAGAACACCTGCAAGAGCTGGGCTACTGTAAAGAGCTTGGCTTCAGCCTGCCCGATGGTAATTTCGGCTGTTTCCCAAATATCAATGAAGTATTAGCGTTTTACGAGAAAATGCAACAAAAACGCCCTACTTTGCCTTATGAAATCGACGGCATGGTGGTCAAAGTCAACAGCTTGGCGCAACAAGAAAAACTGGGTTTCATCTCACGCGCGCCGCGCTGGGCCATTGCCCACAAATTCCCTGCCGAAGAAGCATTGACCATTGTCGAAGCCATTGATGTACAAATCGGGCGCACCGGCGCAGTAACCCCCGTCGCCCGCCTACAACCTGTATTCGTCGGCGGCGTTACCGTTACCAACGCCACCCTGCACAATCAGGACGAAGTATCTCGAAAAGACGTACGCGTTGGCGACACAGTTGTCGTACGCCGCGCCGGAGACGTGATTCCCGAGGTAGTGCGCGTGATTTTTGAACGCCGCCCAATGCAGGAGACCAACATTGCTGTTTCAGACGGCCTGCAAGACGATTTGTTTGCCGAAACACCTTCTGAAACCCGCTCCGAACCGCTTCACAAACCTTACCACCTGCCCACCCATTGCCCTATCTGTCACAGCGAAATCGAACGCGAAGAAGGCGAAGCGGTTGCCCGATGCAGCGGCGGCATGCTTTGCCAAGCACAACGTGCGCAAGGTTTAATCCACTTTGCCTCACGCAAAGCCATGGACATCGACGGACTTGGACAAAAACAAATCGAGCAACTGGTAGCACAAGATTTGGTTCGTCATTTCGCCGACCTCTACCGCCTCGATATTCCAACCCTGCAAAAAATGAAGGAAACAGCGGATAAAGCATCGGCTAATGAAGAAGAACCATCAAACGGTGAGATTGAAAACTTTGAAGGCGAGACCGACAATACTCTGCTTGCCAAAAACAATAAAAAACAACCGACCAAATGGGCGGAAAACATCCTTGCAGGCATAGAAGCCAGCAAAACGCCTGAACTTGCCCGCTTCCTTTTTGCCCTCGGCATCCGTCACGTCGGCGAACGCACCGCCAAAACGCTGGCACAGGCATTCGGTACACTGGAACACGTCCGCCATGCACCCGAACCCATCCTCGCCTGCCTGCCCGATATCGGTACGGTGGTTGCCCACTCCATCGCCCACTTTTTTGCCCAAGAAGCGCAACAGGCGATGATCGACGAGCTACTGGCTGTAGGTGTTGCCCCGCAAAGCCAGGCTGTCACTATCCCGCCGTTGCTCCATGCCGAGCCGCAACGCTGGATTGCCCGCCTGCCCGATTTTAAAATCAGCGAAACCAAAGCGCTGGCCTTGTGGGAACTCGCCGGACAAAGCATAGAAGGTTTGCAAAGCGACAAAGCGTTACCTGCCGATTGGCAAACATGGCGCAGTAAACCGCAAAACGCAGCCCTGCTTGAAAATATGAAAACTTTCTTTGCTCAAACACTGTCTAAGCTTCAAGATGAAACTATTTCAGACGGCATCAATGAGACCATAGCAGGTAAAACCTTTGTATTAACAGGGACTTTACCTACACTCAAACGCGACCAAGCCCAAGCCATGATTGAGGCTGCAGGCGGTAAAGTTTCCGGCAGCGTATCCAAAAAAACCGACTACGTTGTCGCCGGAGAAGCCGCAGGCAGTAAATTGGAAAAAGCCCAAACTTTGGGCGTGGCCGTATTAACCGAAGAAGAATTACTGACGTTGCTGGGATAAGACAGTATCTATGACCAATCCTCCTTTTCAAACCGCCCGATACTTTATCATGTGGTATTATTGTTACATGCGACTACATCTTTACACTTTTTGGGGTATAAACCCACAGTTAAAATAGGATAATAATATGAAACCCATTAAAAAATGCGTCTTTCCCGTTGCCGGTATGGGCACTCGTTTCTTGCCTGCAACCAAAGCCAGCCCCAAAGAAATGCTGCCTATCGTGGACAAACCTCTGATTCAATATGCAGTTGAAGAAGCGGTTGAAGCCGGCTGTACTGAAATGGTGTTCATCACCGGCCGTAACAAACGCAGTATCGAAGACCATTTCGACAAAGCATACGAGTTGGAAACCGAATTGGAATTGCGTCAAAAAGACAAACTGTTGGCGCACGTTCGCGATATCCTGCCTTCCAACATTACCTGCATGTACATCCGTCAAACTGAAGCATTGGGTTTGGGGCATGCCGTATTGTGCGCGCAAGCTGCCGTCGGTAATGAACCTTTTGCCGTTATTTTGGCAGACGATTTGATTGATGCGCCTAAAGGCGCGCTAAAACAAATGGTTGACGTGTATAACCAAAGCGGCAACAGCGTTTTAGGCGTTGAAACCATCGATCCTTCCCAAACAGGCTCTTACGGTATCGTTGAAGTTGAAAAGCTGAAAAGCTATCAACGTGTAGTCAATATTGTTGAAAAACCAAAACCGGAAGAAGCGCCTTCCAATCTTGCTGTTGTCGGCCGCTACATCCTGACTCCGCGTATTTTTGACTTGTTGACCAACCTGCCCCGCGGCGCCGGTAACGAAATCCAACTGACAGACGGTATCGCCCGCCTGCTCGACCATGAGTTTGTGTTGGCTCATGCGTTTGATGGCAAACGCTACGACTGCGGCAGCAAATTGGGTTACCTTGAAGCAACCGTGGCTTATGGTTTGAAACACCATGAAACCGGCGAACAATTCAAAGAATTACTCAAGCAATACGCTTAAGCCCAGCCATTATAAAAAGGCCGTCTGAAATTTCAGACGGCCTTTTTCTACACTTATTTCTTCCAATATGCCGGAGTAAACAAAATTAAAACGGTAAAAATCTCCAAACGTCCCAACAACATCACCGCCGTACACAGCCACTTCTGCACATCGCTCAGCGCGGCATAATTATGCGACGGACCAACTGCGCCCAAACCCGGCCCTGCATTGGTAATACAGGCAATGACTGCCGTGAAGGCGGATAAAAAGTCCAAGCCTGCGGCCATCAGTAAAAAGCTGAATACGATGACCGTCATAAAGTAAATAAAAATGAACGACATAACGGTCAGCGCCATACGATCCGGAATGGAGCGATTGTTGACCTTTACCGTACGAACCGCACGCGGGTGCAGCAAAATCAACATCTCGCGCAAGCTGAATTTAAACAATACCAACGCACGCACGTTTTTAATACCGCCACCCATAGAGCCTGAGCTTGCCAACACGTTAGAGAGGAAAAACATCCACAGCGACACAATCAGCGGCCATTGAGCAAAGTCAGTATTGGAAAAACCGCTGGCCAATCCTATGGACACAAAGTTGAAGCTGACAAAACGCAAAGCTTCGCCAAGGCTTTGGTACACGTCCTGCTGCCACAGATACAATGCCGAAATCAAAATACTGCCCGACAAAACCAGCAGCATGGTGCGGCATTCTTCATCCTTCCAATACACCCGCCAAGAGCGGTTGCCCAGCGCAGTAAAATGGCTGGCAAAATTGATACCGCCCCAGACAGTAAAAAACATCAACGTCCATTCGACTGCCACAGAATCAAAATAGGCAACGCTGTCATCATGTGTCGAAAAACCGCCCAAGGCCACTGCCGACATCGCATGGCACAAGGCATCAAACCAACCCATACCGGCAATATGTAAGGATACAAAAGCCGCAGCAGTTGTCAGCGCATAGGCAAACCATAACCGTTTGGCCACTTGCGAAATGCGGGGCGCCATCTTACTTTCTTTATCCATACCCGGAATTTCCGCTTTGAAAAGCTGCGTCCCCCCCACGCCCAACATCGGCAAAATCGCCACAGCCAGCACGATAATACCCATACCGCCAAGCCAGTTGAGCATGTGCCGCCAAAAATTTACCGACGGATCCAGAGTATCCAAGCCGGAAATCACTGTTGCCCCCGTTGTCGTCAGCCCCGACATCGCTTCAAAAAACGCATCGGTGAAACTCATGGACGGCATATAGAAATAAATCGGCATCGCCGCCACGACGGCAAAGGCCAGCCACAGCATCAATACCAGGGTAAATCCGTCACGCGGCCGCAATTCACGGTTGAAACGCAAAGTCAGCACCCAAGTAACGCACGACACCAACAATACCGTCAAAGCCGTGTAGGCAAACACGAAAAACGCACTGTCGTGATAAAAATACGACATCAGTGTCGGCACAGCCAACAGCAGTGAAAACAACAGCCCCAGCTTGGACAATACATGGACAATCGGCATCACCTTGCTTACCGCACCACCCAATCTGAAACCCTTATACAAATACATCATATCCCTATCATCAGAAAACAAAATATTCAGACGGCCTCATGAAAAAAAGGCCGTCTGAAACAGCATATTTTATCAAAATGCCGCAACCCCGTGATAAAGAAAAACCAAAAAACACTTGCCTGCTTTTTTTCTAAGAGTATAATGTTATACCATAACACTAGCTGGAGAAAGAAATGAAACCCGATATCCACCCAGACAACTATCGTACCGTCCTGTTTTACGACAGCGGCGCAGACCAAGGATGGCTCATCCGTTCATGTGCCAATACCCACGGAAAAACCATGGTTTGGAAAGACGGAGTAGAGTATCCCCTCTTCTCTCTTGATACCTCTTCCGCGTCCCACCCCGTATACACAGGCAAACAACGCAATGTCAATATCGAAGGCCGCGCCAGCAAGTTCAACCAACGTTACCAATCCATGATGTCTTCCTTCAGAAAGGATAAATGATGCAAGTCCTCTCATCCCTAAAAACTGCAAAAAAACGACACCGCGACTGCCAAATTGTCCGCAGAAAAGGCAAAGTGTACGTCATTTGCAAGAGCAACCCCCGCTTTAAAGCACGCCAACGTTAAACGGCCAACCCATATTTCAATGTAACTCTCTGAATTTTCCGCACTTTCGTTTACCTCTAGCGCAAGTGCGGCTTTTTTTCAAACGGCATTAATCATTCATATCAAAACTACAAAGAATCCTGCCATACTCCCGGAAACAGGAAGAAAAGTAAATAATGGTTATCCCTATTGTGAAGCCATAAAGATATTTATAACATGCCGCTACATTCTTCCTTCAACACTGACCATAGGAGTCAAAAATGAAAGTAAAAGCCCTGCTCGCAATTGCCGCCGCCATGAGTCTCGCTGCCTGTGCCGCACCCGAAGCCCATCAACATGACCATGGTCACCGTCACGAGCACAATCATGACCACGGCCGTGCACACGATCATGATGCCCGTGTTCAATCATTCAGCTGCGAAAACGGTCTGTCTGTACAAGTCCGCAACCTGAGCACCGATCAAGTTGAATTACGCCTTGACGACAAAGTTGCCACCCTGTCTTCTGCCGTTGCAGGTTCAGGCGAACGCTATGTTGCCAACCAAGGCCTGTTCGGCAAAGGCGCTGAATGGCATCAAAAAGGCAGCGAAGCATTCTTCGGCTTCACTGACCCATACGGCAACAAAGTAGAAACTTCTTGCTCTGCACGCTAATTTCTACTTAGCAATAGAATAGCTAAAGGCCGTCTGAAAACTTGTTTCAGATGGCCTTTCATATTGGATAAAACGAAATTTCCGTTTAAGGATAAAATGCAAATATGAGGCTATTTGAAGGTTCAAAATACGTCCATACTCCACGGATAAGTAAGACCCTTTAAAAGGTATCTTCTCCGACAATGCATTATTTCAAAATCATTAAATATATATCTACCTTAATTTAAAACTTTTTCCAAGATTTCTTTAAGGTTTTCATCATCTTCATCCAAAATTAATTTTTCTGAAATATTATGAAGACAATGTTCCAAATCAATGGCTAAGGCTACTTGGTTTTGATAGGATAATTTTGGATAGAGTTCAAGTAAAACCCAATAAATGCATATACTATCATTTGAGTAAAAAATATTTGAAACGAATGGAAGTAATGTGTCTTGTCGTTCTACAAAGATTTCGACAATTTCACTAAAAACAGGAAAGTTCGCATCTCCCAACCATCCTGAGAGCCACTCCCCCATCTCAATTAATTCCTCATCGTTGCAGTCCTTAATTTTTTTGCAAGCCTTGATGTCAAACTTATCTTTAGGGCGCATAGGATACCTCATTGCTTTATTAAAGACTTACGAATACAGAATTGTAATGATTGATCTCAATTCTAGACAAATGATTATTCGTCATTCCTGTATCCTCAACAAATTTTCTCTGAAGTAAGAGTTATTTTGTGCAATTAAACTCCTACCCTGCAATAACTTGAAACCCTATCCTGCATTTTACCTAAATCACAAATCCCAATTACCCTTCAAAATCTATTCGCTATACAAAACAGATTCAATAAACAAAGGCCGTCTGAAAACCTATTACCAAAGTTTTCAGACGGCCTTTATCTTAGACCAAATAATTAAGCGTAATGTCTTTCTTCGCCTTTACCGTCAACGTTGTCGGCACAACGTTTACAGATGGTTTCATGGCCTGCAACTGCGCCTACATCGTGGGTGTAGTGCCAGCAGCGTTCGCATTTTTCACCATCGCTGGCTTTAGCGGTTACAGCAAGTTCATCACCTACTTTCACTTCTGCTTTAGACACCAGCAAAGCAAAACGCAATTCTTCGCCCAAAGTGTTCAGATAGTCGGCAATTTCTTCAGGAGCGGTAATTTCGGTTTCGGCTTGCAATGAAGAACCGACGGTTTTATCCGTACGCAGAGGCTCGATGGCGGCGGTTACTGCTTCGCGTGCTTCTCGGATTGCCGTCCATTTTTTCACCAATTCGGCTTCGGCTTTTTCATTGATTGGTGGGAACTCATGCCATGTGTGGAAAAGGACGCTGTCTTCTTCGCCACCACCAATGATGTCCCATGCTTCCTCACCGGTAAAGCACAAAATCGGCGCAATCAGCAGAACCAAACTGCGTGTGATGTGATACAAGGCAGTTTGGGCGCTGCGGCGTGCATGGCTGTCTGCTTTGGTGGTGTAGAGGCGGTCTTTCAGGATATCGAGGTAGAACGCGCCCAAGTCTTCCGAACAGAAAGAAACAATGTCTTTTACGGCAAAATGGAAGGCATAGCGTGGATAGTAATCGCCTGCCAGACGCTCTTGCAACTGGCGCGCCAACACTAAGGCGTAGCGGTCGATTTCCACCATATCTGCCTGTTGCACGGCATCTTCAATAGGATTGAAGTCGCTGAGGTTGGCAAACAGGAAGCTCAAAGTGTTGCGGATACGACGGTAGCTTTCAGTAACGCGTTTGAGGATTTCTTTGGAAATCGCCAATTCACCGCTGTAATCGGTAGATGCCGCCCACAGACGCAGGATGTCTGCGCCGAATTCGTTGTAAACTTCTTGCGGCGCGACGACGTTGCCGATGGATTTCGACATTTTGCGGCCGTTTTGGTCAACCACGAAACCGTGGGTCAGCAGCTGTTTGTATGGTGCACGACCCATTGATGAGGCGCAACCAGTCAGCATGGACGATTGGAACCAGCCGCGGTGTTGGTCGCTGCCTTCAAGGTACAAATCAGCCGGCCATTCCAATTCTTCGCGTTGTTTCAAGACGGAATAATGGGTCGAGCCGGAGTCGAACCATACGTCCATGGTATCGGAAAGTTTGTCGTAATTTTCACAATCTTCCGCGCTCAAGAGTTCGCTCTTATCAAGAGAGAACCATGCTTCGATACCTTTTTCTTCGATTTTTTGGGCAACTTTTTCCAACAACTCAGCAGTGTTCGGATGCAGCTCACCGGTTTCTTTGTGAACAAAGAAAGTCATCGGCGTGCCCCAATAGCGTTGGCGTGAAACCACCCAGTCAGGACGGCCTTCAATCATGGCTTCTAAACGCGCACGACCCCATGATGGGAAGAATTCGGTGTCATCAACGGCTTTGATGGCTTTGTCGCGCAAGGTTTTACCGTCGGCACCGGCTTTGTCCATACCGACAAACCATTGGCCGGTCGCACGGTAAATCAACGGCGTTTTGTGACGCCAGCAGTGTGCGTAGCTGTGTTCGATTTTGCTGCTTGCCAAAAGGTTGCCGGTTTCTTCCAGCCATTGCAGGATGACGGGATTGGCTTCCCAAACGCGCATACCAGCGACACGAGGTGTTTCGCTGATGTATTTGCCTTCGGCGTTGACAGGGTTGTAAAGCTCGATACCGTATTTATTGCAGACAGCGTAGTCTTCCAGACCATGCGCAGGGGCGGTGTGTACCAAACCGGTACCGGCATCGGTGGTCACATGGTCGCCGTTGAGCATGGGAATATCGCGTTCGAGGAACGGATGGTTCATGTGCAGGTTTTCCAGCTTGTCGCCGGTTGTTTCTGCCAATACATTCAGGTCGTCTGAAGCAAAACCGTAACGTTTGAGCGCATCTTCTGCCAAATCTTTGGACAACACCAATTTGCCTTTAGGCGTATCAATCAGTTGATACACCACGTCTGCACCAGCTGAAACAGCTTGGCTCGCAGGCAAAGTCCAAGGCGTGGTTGTCCAGATAACGGCAAACGCTTTGCCTTCGATGCCGGACAAACTGAATGCGGCGGCAAGCGCGGCAGTGTCTTTAAACGGATAGGCAACGTCAATCGCAGGCGATACTTTGTCTTTGTATTCCACTTCGGCTTCGGCCAATGAAGAGCCGCAGTCCAAGCAGAATTGAACAGGTTTTGCGCCGCGGTAAAGATAGCCGGATTTGTAGATTTCGCCGAGCATACGCACGGTATCGGCTTCGGTTTTGAAATCCATGGTCAGGTAAGGATTGTCCCAGTCACCCAACACGCCCAAGCGGATAAAGTCTTTTTTCTGACGGGCAATCTGTTCGGCGGCGTATTCGCGGCACAATTCGCGGAAGCGCGCTTTAGGCATGTCTTTGCCGTGCAATTTTTCTACCATCACTTCGATAGGCAAACCGTGGCAGTCCCAACCCGGTACATAAGGCGCGTCAAAACCGGCTTGGGTTTTGCTGCGGATAATGATGTCTTTAAGAATTTTGTTGACGGCATGACCGATGTGGATGTCGCCGTTGGCATACGGAGGACCGTCGTGCAGAATGAATTTCGGACGGCCTTTGGCGATTTCGCGCAGTTTTTGGTAGCGTTTTTGCTCATACCAGCTTTTCAGCCATGCAGGCTCGCGCTTGGCAAGATTGCCGCGCATTGGAAACGGGCTCTCGAGCAGGTTTACGGTTTTACTGTAATCGGTCATTTTTTGATCTCTATTGTTGCGGTATTTCGGTTTCAGACGACCTGATTGCTCATTTTGAAAAGAACAGGCCGTCTGAAAAAATTCAAAGGACTTATTGTAGCCCAATTGTCTTGATTTTATAAGCTTCTAGAAGCGTTTCTATGCTTCCCAAACCCTCGCATCTTCCATATCTTGCAAAATTTGGGTTTTCAATGCTTCGATACTCTCAAATTTTTTCTCGTCACGCAGTTTGTGCAGGAAGCGGACGAAGATGCGTTGGCCGTACAAATCGCCGTTGAAATCGAACAGATGGACTTCCAGCTTTTGCGAGCGGTTGTTGCTGACAGTGGGGTTAAAACCAAAACTGGCCACGCCTCGGCGCGTGCCGAATGTGCCGTCTGCCTCAACGACAAATACGCCGCTTAACGCATAATGATACGGGGGAAGCTGAACATTGGCGGTAGGTGCGTTGATGGTGCGGCCGAGTTTTTGCCCGTGCTTGACCTTGCCGCTCAACACATAATCATGGCCCAACAGTTTTTTGGCGTATTCCAACTTGCCGTCTGAAAGGGCTTGGCGGACGGCGGTACTGCTGGTACGGATGTCTTCAACGATAACGGACGGCGTGCGCTCGGTTTGCATATCGGGCTGTTGTGCCAAGAGTTCAAAACAACCTTCACGGCCGGCACCGAAACGGAAATCGTCGCCAATCAGCAGATACCGCGTATTGAGCGTTTGGCGCAAAAGCTGGTCGATAAACGCTTGTGCGCTCATATCGGAGAAAGCTTGGTTAAAACGCAAGACCCAAACGGCATCCACACAGCCGGTTTCACGCAAAAGGCGCAATTTGGTACGCAGCGGGCTGATGCGGTAAGGCAGCTTTTTCCCGGCTTTGCGCGCAAAAAATTCTTTGGGCTGAGGCTCAAAAACAACAACGACAACAGGCAGACCGCGCTGGTCTGCCTCTCGTTTGAGTTTTTGTAGAATGTGTTTGTGCCCGAGGTGTACGCCGTCGAAGTTGCCGATGGTTACGGCGGCTCCTTGCGGAAATTTGGGCGCGTGTCGCTGTCCAAGCCAGATGTTCATGGGTGGTGGTATTGTGTTTGAATAGGCGGCTATTGTAAACGTTATTGCCGTTTCAATAAACCTTAGGCCGTCTGAAACCAATAAATATATGCGTTCAGACGGCCCTAAAGTTTGTTAATACCTTACCACCACCAAGGATAACGGCCAAACGGATAGCCCCAATCGTCGTAATAACGATAGTAGCGGGCTTCGCGCAGCTGTTCTTGGGAAATATAGTTTTGCCATGCCATTTTGTAGCAGGCTTGGAACATCGGATCGGAAACTTTGTCGATATATTTGAGACGGAAGGCTTTTTGTTCCGCAGTTGCGGCACCGGGTTTGCCTTCTTCGTCAAATTTGCGGCGGATCAGCGCGGCAGTTTCTTGGTCGCATTGAGCGGCAAGATTGACTTGAAGGTCCTGCTCATAGCGTTTCTGCGCTTGGGCGCGTGCGGCTTTTTGCTCAGGCGTGGTGGCACAGGCGGCAAGTAATGCGGCAGCACCAATCAATAAGGTCAGGCGGATAGGATTCATCGGATGTTTCCTTATACTCATGCATGGCTATTAATGTACGCCCTCATCTTGCAATGAGCAAGTGTGGCAACTTGGGAACACTTTATATTATTTGTTCTTGGTAGCAGGCAGTTGCATATAAAATACACCCAGTATAAACGCTCGACCCAATCCTCAAATCAATGAACGACGACAAACGGCCCCACTCTTACCGACCGCGCCACCATAGGCAACACACGCCGCCGTTTTGGCAGGCGGACCGTCCGTACCTGCACGAACACAATATTTCCGATGCCCGTTTCAGACGGCTGGGTTACATCATGGCCTTTCTTGCCGGAGCGATTAATGCCGGCGGTTACTTCGCATTCTCACGTTATACCTCCCACGTTACCGGCTCAATGTCGCTGTTGGCAGATGTTTTGTATCTTCAAGAGTGGAGTGTGGCCATTATTGCCACAATCAGTGTGTTATGTTTTGTTGCAGGAGCCGCGCATTCGGGCTGGGTCATTTTGTGGACGCAGCAAATGCGTTTCCGTGGCAGCTTTGGTTTTTCCATGTGGCTGGAAGCGGTTTATCTGTTGATATTCGGCTTATTCGGCATTACCGCGATGGAATGGGATTTTGGCGGCCCGGATTTCATCATGCCGTCTTTAGCATTGTTTTTATTGTGCTTTATCATGGGCATGCACAATACCGTCATTACGCTTTTGTCCGGTTCCGCCATCCGTTCCACCCACATGACCGGCACGGCAACCGATTTGGGCATTGAAATTTCACGCGCACTTTATTATTCCAAGCAACATCATCCGCGCCTGCCTCACGTCCGCGTCAACAAACCGAAAATGTGGCTTTTAAGCGGCCTAATGCTGTCGTTTTTACTGGGCGGCGTGGTTGGCGTATGGGGTTATCATTTGGTCGGCCATCATTTCGCCCTGCCCGTTTCCGCCGTTTTGCTCATACTGGGTGCAGGTTCAGTGGGATACGATGTCAAGGTCAGATTGAAATGGGCATTCGTCAACTGGTACCGCCGCAAGCAGAAAAAACGGAAGAAACTGTAAAAAACTTTGCTTGTTATTTCGCGGCAAAATGACCAAACTGTCGGAGAAATGCAGAAATGCTTCAGGATTATGTTAACTGGCAAATATTTTCGTAATATCGGGTTAAACCCATTCTTTTGCGTTTCGGATATTGGGTATCATAAATCCGTAATGACCCACGCGGTTTTTATTCATTTTTTCAGACGGCCCGGGCCGTCATCTAAAAAGAGGATACGACATGAAATTCTTGAAACCCCTGACCGTTATTGCCACTGCGATTCCTTTGGCGCTCACCGGCTGTGTAACTGATCCTGTTACCGGCCAACAATCCGCCAGCAAAACCGCCATGTACGGTTTGGGTGGTGCGGCTGTTTGCGGCATCGTTGGTGCGCTGACCCATGGTGGTAAAGGCGCACGTAACTCCGCATTGGCTTGTGGTGCAGTAGGTGCCGGTATCGGCGGTTACATGGACTACCAAGAGAAAAAACTGCGTCAAAGCTTGGCCAACACCAACATCGAAGTTGAACGTCAAGGCAACCAAATCAAACTGGTTATGCCTGAAAACGTAACCTTCGCTACCGGCAGCGCTGCCCTGAGCGGCCATGCTCAAAGCGCCTTGTCTGCCGCTGCGCAAACTTTGGTTCAATATCCTGACACGACTTTGACCATTAACGGCCACACCGACAACACCGGTAACGACGCCATCAACGAGCCATTGTCTCGCAACCGCGCCGAATCTGTTGCTACCTTCCTGCAATCCCGTGGCGTAAGCAGCACCCGTTTGAGCACTTTCGGTTACGGCTCCCGTCAACCCATCGCTTCCAACGCTACTGTTGAAGGCCGCGCACAAAACCGCCGCGTTGAAATCTTGATCAACCCTGACCAACGCGCCATTGATGCCGCTAAAAAACAAATGTAATCCGACATCTGTCCGATTCCCATACTTAAGGCCGTCTGAATTTTCAGACGGCCTTTTTCTTTGTAGATTTTGTTTGCAATTTCTTCTCCGCAACCAAACCTGTCATAAAATTTATTCTTTTATTAACAAGACTTTTCAATTTTTCCTTTAAAAAAACTGTATTAATACTCTAATTTTTACACTAACTTAGAGTATAATTCCTAAAATTTTAAAAACACGCCTCATGCCGTCTGAAAACGGCAGCGAAAAACACACTTATTTATATACACATCAGCCCGTTATCCAATCCATTTCATAGGATTTCAGACGGCACCATCCAAAATCTATGAAGGAGCATCCATGCAAAACAACTTTGACCCATTGATTATCCGTGGCAAATCACTGATTCCCGTCGTACAAGGCGGTATGGGTGTAGGCGTTTCCGCATCAAAACTCTCCAGCGCGGTTGCGCGCGAAAACGGCGTAGGTACCATCGCCAGTGTCGATTTGCGCCACTTGCACGAAGATTTGCTGGCCGAATCAAAAATCGATTCCAGCGAAGAAAAATACACCCGCCTCAACTGCATCGCGCTTGACCGTGAAATCAAAAAAGCCAAAGCCGATTCAGAAGGCAAAGGCATGATCGCCGTCAACGTCATGAAAGCCGTCAAAGACCATGCCGCCTACGTTCGTCAGGCCTGCGAATCCGGTGCAGACGCGATTGTGATGGGCGCAGGTTTGCCTTTAGATCTGCCGGAAATGGCAGAGGGCTACCACAAAGATGTCGCCCTTTTCCCTATTTTGTCTGAGTCACGCGGTATCAATATCGTTTTGAAACGTTGGATGAAAAAAGGCATCTTGCCCGATGCCATCGTTATCGAACACCCTGCCCACGCAGCCGGCCACTTGGGTGCGGCAACCGTTGACGGCGTGAACGATGCTAAATTCGAGTTCAAACGCGTTATTGAAGAAACGTTTGAAGTATTCAAAAACTTGGGTTTGGAAAGCGAAAAAATCCCGTTGATACTCGCCGGCGGCATGGCAAACTTTGAAAAAGTCAAAACAGCCTTGAAAAACTGGGGCGCGTCCGCCGTCCAAATTGGTACTGCGTTTGCCGTAACTGAAGAAGGCGATGCCCACATCAACTTCAAGAAAACGCTGACCGGTGCGGAAACCGAACAAGTGGTTGAATTCATGTCTGTTGCCGGTTTGCCTGCTCGTGGCGTGCGCACCAAATTCCTCGACAGCTACATCAAACGCGAAGCCAAATTGCAAGCCAATGCCAAAAACGATCCGCGCCGTTGCACCCAAGGCCTGAACTGTCTGACCAGCTGCGGCTTGCGCGACGGTTTGGCCAAAGCCGGCCAATTCTGTATCGACATCCAACTTTCCGCCGCATTCCGCGGCGAAGTCGATAAAGGCCTATTTTTCCGCGGTAAAGACCCACTGCCGTTTGGCAACGCCATCCGTACGGTTCAAGAAACCATTCATTATCTCTTGAACGGTTCCCTGCCCGCCGTCCCTGCCAAATAAACGCATCAACACTCAAAAGGCCGTCTGAAAAACATTTAAACCCTGTTTTCAGACGGCCTTTTTGTCCCAATCCATCTAAAAAATGCTAAGATTGTTGCCTGAATTTATCCGGCTGAAACATCATGAACCCATTATTGAACCATCTCAAACCCTATCCTTTCGCCCGCCTGCGTGAAGCCATGCAAGGTATTGATGCACCCACAGGCATGACGCCTATTCATCTGCAAATTGGCGAGCCGAAACATCCGACGCCCAAAGTCATTACAGATGCGCTGACCGCCTCCCTGCACGAACTGGAAAAATATCCGCTGACCGCAGGCCTGCCCGAACTGCGCCAAGCCTGCGCCGAATGGGTTGCCCGCCGTTATGATGGTTTGAGCCTCAATCCCGACAATGAAATCCTACCGGTATTGGGCAGCCGGGAAGCTTTGTTCTCTTTTATCCAAACCGTTTTAAATCCGGCTTCAGACGGCCCCAAACCGGTCGTTATCAGCCCTAATCCTTTCTATCAAATTTACGAAGGCGCGACTATTTTGGGCGGCGGCGAAATCCATTTTGCCAACTGTCCTGCACCCAGCTTCAACCCCGATTGGAGCAGCCTGCCCGAAGACGTATGGCAGCGCACCAAAGTTCTGATTGTCTGCTCGCCCAACAACCCGAGCGGTAGCGTCCTGCAATTAGAAGACTGGAAAGAAATCTTTGATTTGCAAGACAAATACGGCTTCGTTATTGCCTCTGACGAATGCTATTCCGAAATCTATTTTGACAACAACAAACCAATCGGCGGCCTGCAGGCTGCAGCGCAATTAGGACGCGGCACACGCAACATTATTATGTTTACCAGCCTGTCTAAACGCTCCAATGTCCCCGGTTTGCGTTCAGGGTTTGTCGCAGGCGATGCCGAGTTACTCAAAAACTTCCTGCTCTACCGCACCTACCACGGCAGCGCGATGAGTATTCCCGTCCAACGCGCCAGCATTGCCGCTTGGAACGATGAAGAACACGTCATTGACAACCGCCGTCTCTACCAAGAAAAATTCGACCGCGTCATCCCTATTTTGCAACAGGCATTCGATGTCAAACTGCCTGACGCGTCGTTCTACATTTGGCTGAAAGTTCCCGATGGCGACGACTTGGCATTTACGCGCAACCTGTGGCAGAAAGCCGCTATTCAAGTGTTGCCCGGCCGCTTCCTCGCCCGCGATACCGAACAAGGCAATCCGGGCGAAGGCTACGTCCGCATCGCTTTGGTTGCTGATGTGGAAAGCTGCGTTAAAGCGGCTGAAACCATGGTTGCTTTATACCGCCGATAAAACAAAGGCCGTCTGAAATTTCAGACGGCCTTTTTAAATAAACCAAGTTATATCACGAAATCCAACAGATAAAAATCTTCTTTGCCTACGCCGCACTCAGGGCATTTCCAGTCGTCGGGAATATCCTCAAACTTGGTTCCGGCAGGCAGGCCGTGCTCAGGGTCGCCGAGGTCTTCGTCGTAAATCCAGCCGCAAGGGCCGCACATATATTGAGCCATTTTGTGTTCCTTCTATTTTTAAAGGCCGTCTGAAACCGTATTTTCAGACGGCCTTTCGTGTGTTTTATTGTTGATATTTTGAATTTATTTCGCTGCTTCCAAAGTGGCGATTTCTTTACGCAGGTGTTTGATGGCCGGTGTTACGATGGCGACAAACATGGCCTCGCGGACGCGGCGTTGCGCCGGACTGCGCATCAGATAACCTTTCGCGCCGGCATGCAATGCGGCAGATTGAGTGGCGTTCAGTGCCAACACAGCAGCGGCTTCACGCAGTTTTAAGGTTGCCAGCGTATCAGGTTTGTTGTTCCACGCATTATCGGCAAGGCGTTCGGTTTCCGCCCATGCGCCGTCCAACGCGGCTTTCAAATCATCATAACTGTGGTCGAGGTATGAGTTCACTTCCGCGTTCACTACATTGGCCATGCGGATAATACCGAGCGCACCGTCAATCACACCGGCGCCGATACCTATTTGCAGCAAGATGAAACCGGCTTTAATGGTCGGAATATAAGACTGGAACTGCTCAGGCGTAGCAATCACATCTTCATCGGGAATAAACACGTCTTTAAAATTCAGGCTGTAAGTGCGCGTGCCTTCCAAACCGCAAAACTCAGGGCAATCTTGCAGGGTAACGCCTTCCCATTGGCCGCCGGTGATAAACATCACATAGCTGTCGCCGACTTGGGCGGTATTCGCCCAAATATGGTCTTCGCCGATATTGGATACCCAAGGCAAAGCGCCGTTGACTTTGTAGCCGCCTTCAACGCGCTCTGCTTGCAGGTTGTGTTTTTCAATGCCGGCAAGGTGTTTGACGGTATTGGACATGCCCGTACCGGCTAAGACTTTACCCTGCAGAATATCGGCGAAGTATTTGTCTTTAACCGCTTGATTAGGCGATTGGTGCAGATACCACGCGCAAGCCACCTGACACCATGCGCTGAACGAAGTGGCGCCGCATTCTTTACCGATTTCGCGCAATACGGCGATTTGCGTTGCCAAACCCAAACCGTTACCGCCTTCTTCAACCGTACCGGTCGCGGCAAAACCGCCGATTTTGCCCAATTCCAGCATAAATTCTTTCGGATACAGGCCTTTGCGGTCGATGTCGTCCACCAATGGTTTCAGCTTGCTTTTAACGAGTGCGGCAACATTGTTCAGTAAAGCTTCGCGTGTCATGATTTTTTCCTCTGAATAAGGTTTAAAGCGTAGATGGTTCCACTCATGAATTATTCTTGGCAACAAGGATATCCCTTGCTTTTTACTAAAAGGCCGTCTGAATTTTCAGACGGCCTTTGATGAGATTAGGCAAATGCCTGCAATTCAGGATTGATTTCAGTTTTGGCAAGGTTATTGACGTAGTTGCACAAGGTTGCCAAAGCAACGCCCATAACGACTTCAACAGCTTGCTGTTGGTTGTAGCCTGCATCAAAGAAAGCTTTCAGCTCGTCGTCGGATACCGCGCCTTTTTTCGCCATAACGGCTTGGGTGAATGTCGCCAAAGCACCCAGTTTGGCATCGTCAAACTCGCCTGCAGCTAATGCGCGTGCGGCTTTGATGGATTGTTCGGACAGCAGTTTTTTCAGGGTAGCCAGTTTGGTGTGGCCAGCAACGCAGAAACCGCATTCGTTGGTACGGGCAGCAATGATTTGGACAACTTCAACTTCGCCGTCAGTCAGGCTGTTGGCCGCATTCAGCTTGCCAACTTCTTGATAAAACGCCAAAGCTTCAGGCGCATTGGCCAAAACGCCGATCAGGTTAGGAATAAAACCGTTGTTTTTCAATACGGCTTCAATGCGTGGTTTAGCAGCTTCAGGAGCGGTTTCAACTGTGTGTATGGTTAAACGTGACATCTTTATGACCTTTTTTGTAATAAAACGAAGTGGACATGATAAGCCATTCGTTTTTGTTAGAAAAAGATTAATTGGTTATTTACCGTAAACCAAAAGTTATAAGGCCGTCTGAACGGATTCAGACGGCCTTATCATAACGATTCAACTCATTATTTTATAAAGTTTTTCAGCAGCATAGAAGCGATATCGTCCAAGCCGAAGCCATCCGCATCTTGAGCCGTGCCGTTAGGCGTGGCTTTATCGACCAAGTCAGGCAATACTTTTGCCAACAAATCGCCTGCTTGACCGGCATCTACGCCAAATTTTTGCGCGATTTGGTTTACCGTATCGCTGCCCAACGCATTTTGCAGGTCGCTGCCGGACACAGGCAGATTGCTGGATTGGTTGGAAACCCAGCTGCTCAGGGCATCGCCCAAACCGCCTTGTTGCAGTTGGTTGATCAGGTTGCCCACGCCGCCTTGCTGTTTCACCAAATCCATCGCCATATCGGTCAGAGAACCTTGTGCGCCGTTTTCGCTGTTGCCACCCAACATTTGAGTAGCTGCATTCAAAAGATTGTCCATGAGTGCCATGACTTTTTCCTTGTATTTGTGTCTAAAAAAAGAAAACGGAGTGTAGCAAAATTTGCGCTGAAAAAATCAGGCTTAACCAAACTAAACTTCTTTTATCCCAAAGCCGTAACAAAACAAAGGCCGTCTGAAACCAAGTTTCAGACGGCCTTTATAATGAATAATGCTATTCTTCGCGGCCATTGAAATACTCTGCCGCGCCACCTTCGAAAAACCCTTGCAAAATCGCCTGCGCCGCTACTTGGTCAAGTACGGATTTTTGTTTTCGGCCAAATACTTGTGCTTCTGCAAGCAGGCTTTCCGCGTATAGGGAAGACATCCTTTCGTCCACCCAATAAACCGGCAAATTAAAACGTCCGTGCAAACGGCGGCCAAACTTGCGGCTCAAACGGGTCAGCTCATGCTCCGTGCCGTCGGTATGCGTCGGCAGTCCAACCACAAAATACTTGGGTTGCCATTCTTTGACCAGCTTGGCAATGGCCTCAAATTTCTCATCATTGCTGTTGCCGGTTACCGTCGCCAGCGGATGGGTCATGCCCAACTCGGCATCCCCCTGCGCCACGCCGATACGCGCCTCGCCGAAGTCAAAGGCCAAAACCGTGCCTTTTGGTGCATCAGGCATGGCCGACTCCTGAAACCAAGGCGTTCGGATTGACGCCCAATTTTTCAAAAGCGGCGGCATAACGGAGTTCGTAAGGGACATCAAAAAGAATATGCTCGTCCGCAGGGACGGTCAGCCAAACATTTTCTGCCAGCTCTCGCTCTAACTGCCCTTTGCCCCATTTGGAATAACCAATGCTGATCAAAGCCTTATCAACCGCACCTTCTTTAGACAAGTTTTCAATCACATCGCGCGAAGAAGTCAGCGCGACGTTATCTGTTACCACCATACTGTTTTGCCAGCGGCCGATCGGCGTATGCACGACATAGCCGCGCTCAATTTGAACCGGCCCGCCCATCATCACGTTTTCATGTTGCAGGCGCAATGGGATATTGCGGTCGGCGGCGGCGAAAATCATGTCCATGGTAATCGGCGAAGGCTTGTTGATGATGATGCCCAGCGCACCTTCTTCATCGTGTTCGCACACATAAATGACCGTATCCGTAAAAAACGGATCGTCCATATGAGGCATGGCAATCAGGAAATGGTTGGCTAAATTCATATTCTTCTTAATATCTATAAGCTGATTTTATTATTTTTGTCCGTCGGTAACCGGCGCATCCACCACGCACGCACCGTAAACTGCGCCGCCTGCCGGTACCGGCGTATCGGTTTTCGCATGGGCAAAACACGATACCGCGCTCAAAGAGTTTTTCGGCGAACCTTGAACGATTTTATCGCTGTACACCAAATAAGCGAAAGACTTACGTTTCGGATCGTAGTAGCGGATAATCTGTTGGCTCTTAAATGCTATGCTGGCACTGCGTTTGAACACTTGTCGCGGTTTCAAAACCGCAGCCTCGTTATAACGGATGACTTCCGCACTTTGCACGCAGGAAACTGATGCGTCGCTGGCATCTTCTTCCAGATTGACCGTTTCTTTCAAACCGCCTTTTTTCGCGTACGAAATATAACAGGCAACCCCCTGCACATCAGGATCGTCAAAACCTTCCACTTCGATACGGTCGTTTTTACCCAGCATATGAAACACCGTACTGGCGCGTCCGATTTTATCGGTATTGTCACCGCAAGCCGCCAAAACCATGGCACCCAACACTACTAATAAATATTTTTTCATAATATCCTGTCGATGCAGACTGTCAGTTTCCAGGCAGACTAAACCCCGTCCGCCCACTCTATCGTTACTATATAAGATCGTTCGTCCATATTGCAACCCGATATTATTTTCAGACGGCCTGACAGACAGTATAATCCGTCCTATTGTTCCTACTTTGATAGCAAGATCGAACCATGCGTTACATACCCCTCATTCTCGCCCTGTTGCTCAGTTTCTCCCTGCCAACCTATGCTGCCAAAGACGCGCCGAAAGAAAAAGCGGCCACTGTCAAAAAGGCTGCGCCCGTAAAAAAAGAGAAAGAAGCCGCTAAGGCAGATGTAAAAAAAGAAACCTCAAAAAAACAAGCGGTAAAAGAAAAAGAGGAAAACAAAAAAGCGGTTAAAGCCAAAGCTGCCAAAGAGAAGGAAACCGCCGACAAAAACGAACGCGCTTCAGCCAAAAACAAAACGGCTAAAGTCGCCGAAGCCGCTGCCGACAATAAAAAGTCCAGCCGCAAAGCCGAAGAGCCTAAAGAAACGGCAAAAGACAAAAAAGCCACAGCCGCAAAATCCGGCAAGGCCAAAGAACAAGACAAGAAACCTGTTGAAGATAAAAAAGACAGCAAAGCTAAAGAACCCGTAAAAAAAGCAGAACCTAAGGAAATCAAAGCCAAAGAGCCTGCTAAAAAAGCGGTTGAGGATAAAAAAGACGGCAAAAAAACCAAAGAGCCCGGAAAAAAAACAGCCGAAGACAAAAAGGCCGAAGCTAAAGAGCCTGCCCAAAAAGCTGTCGAAGACAAAAAAGACGCTAAAAAAGACACAAAAGCCAAAGAGCAAAACAAAAAAGCCGAGCCTAAAGTTGAGCCTAAAGCCATCTCTTCAGCCGACAACGATTTCAAAGCAGCCGTAACTGCCGCCGCCAACGATATGGAAACCAAGAAATCCTTTGCCAAACGCAACGAGGGTTTCATTATCCATGTCAATGCCACGCTCAAACAGCTGCAACAAACACGCAACAACCTCTCCGGCATCAACCGCAAACAACGCGACGCATGGGAAAAATTCCAAAAACTTAATGCCGATGCCAACCAGTTGAAAGCCGAAGTTTCCAACACGCGCGCCCAAATTTCGCGTTTTGTGTCCGGCAACTATAAAAACAGCCAGCCTAACGCGGTCGCCCTCTTCCTGAAAAACGCCGATGCCGGTCAAAAAACCCGCTTCCTGCGTTACACGCGTTATATCAACAACGCCAACGACCAAGTCATGAGAGACTTGGAAAAACAACAAAAAGAGCTGGCGGCGCAGGAGCAAAAAATCAACAATGAATTGGCTTACCTGAAAAAACTGCAAGCCAATATCCAAGCTTCATTGCGTCAACAAGGCGTAACCAATACCGCCGAACAAGCTGAAAGCCGCCGTCAAAACGCGCAAATGGCCAAAGAAGCGCAAAAGAAAATCAACCACAGAGAAAACGAGCAGCGCCTCAACAATCTCTTGAAAGATTTAGAAAAACGCAAAGCCGAGCAACGCAAAGCCGAAGCCGAAGCGCGTAAGAAAGCCGCCGAAGCCCGTTTGGCCGCCGCCGAAAAAGCCCGCAAAGAGCAGGCTGCCGCCCAACAAAAAGCCGAAGCCGAACGCGCCGCCATGTCCACGCTGACTGACGAAGACATGAAACTGCAAGCCCCCAACACCCAAGGCTTTACCGTCAGCAATGCCAACAGCTTCAGCCGTATGCAAGGCCGTCTGAAAAAACCGGTCAACGGCACATTGGCAGGCCTGTTTGGTCAAGACCGCGGCGATGGCGAAGTTTGGAAAGGCGTGTTCTACAATACCGTTCCTGCTCCTGTCAGCAGCATTGCCTCAGGCACAGTTACTTTTGCCGGCGAACTTGAAGGCTACGGCAAAGTAGTCGTCCTCGACCACGGCGACGGCTATGTCAGCATTTACTCCGGCCTGAACGAAATCGACATCGCCCAAAACTACGCCGTCAATGCCGGCAGCAAGATTGGTACCAGCGGCACTTTGCCGTCGGGCGAAACCGGCCTTTACCTTGAAGTCCGCTACAACGGACAAGTCATGAATCCGCTTTCCTGGATTAACTGATGTTTCAGACGGCCTGAGTGAATTTTCCCCTTCAGGCCGTCTGAATTTTCATCATAAACTACAATAAAACACGATTTTCACGCCTGTTCAGCACATTAAACAACAAACTTTTACCTTAAACTTATTGTTCCAAGCGTTTAAATCACATAAAGTCAACGGGTTCAGAGAAAACAAAAACTACTTTGCTTACCGTACACAAAAAGAAAGTCAAACGAATGTCAACAAAATCCACTTTAAAAAAAGTTGCAATCTACACTCTCGGCGCGTTTAGCGGCATCGCCCTCAGCCTGAGTGTACAAAGTTTTGCCGCCGAAAAAGACAAAAAAGACAACGAGGCCCTGCCCGTGCAAACCATCCGCACCATGGCAGAAGTGTACGGCCAAATCAAAGCCAACTATTACCAAGACAAACCCGACGCCGAGCTCTTTGAAGGCGCAATGAAAGGCATGGTGTCCGATCTCGATCCGCATTCCGAGTATATGGACAAAAAAGGATATGCCGAAATGAAAGAATCCACCAGTGGCGAATTCGGCGGCTTGGGCATGGAAATCGGACAGGAAGACGGCTTCGTCAAAGTCGTTGCCCCGATTGAAGACACTCCGGCAGAACGCGCCGGCGTAAAAAGTGGCGACTTCATCGTCAAAATCGACAATACCTCTACGCGCGGCCTGACCGTCAGCGAAGCCGTCAAAAAAATGCGCGGCAAACCGGGTACCAAAATCACCCTGACCCTTTCACGCAAAAATGCCGACAAACCCATCGTCGTCAACCTGACCCGCGCCATCATCAAAGTCAAAAGCGTGCGCCATCATCTGCTTGAAAAAGACTACGGCTACATCCGCGTCTCCCAATTCCAAGAGCGCACTGTTGCCGCACTCAACGAAGCTGCGCAAGCCCTTGTCAAAGAAAACAAAGGTCCGCTCAAAGGCATCATCCTCGACTTGCGCGACGACCCGGGCGGCCTGCTCAACGGTGCAGTCGGCGTATCCGCAGCCTTCCTGCAACCTGACGTAACCGTTGTCAGCACCAAAGGCCGCAACAAAAAAGAAGGCATGGTACTCAAAGCAACTGCCGAAGACTACATCACCACCAGCGGCAAAGACCCGTTGGCAGGATTGCCTGCCGAGCTGAAAACCATTCCTATGACCGTCCTGATTAACGCAGGCTCGGCCTCCGCTTCCGAAATCGTTGCCGGTGCATTGCAAGACCACAAACGCGCCGTCGTCGTCGGCACACAAAGTTTCGGCAAAGGCTCAGTACAGACCCTGATTCCGCTTTCCGGCGGCAGCGCAGTTAAACTGACCACCGCCCTTTACTACACACCAAACGACCGCTCGATTCAAGCGCAAGGCATTGTTCCTGACGTTGAAGTCAAAGACAAAGACCGCGCTTTTGAAAGCCGCGAAGCCGATTTGGTCGGCCATATCGGCAATCCGTTGGGCGGCCAAGACGTCAACAGCAGCACTGAAACGCCTGCCAACGCAGAAACCAAAGCCGATAAAGACAAGTCCAAAAAAGACAAAGACGAAGACATCTCCAGCCGCCGCATTCCAAATCCGGCCAAAGATGATCAACTCCGCAAAGCCTTGGACTTGGTGAAAAATCCAGCCGAATGGCAAAAATCTTTGGGTTTGGCAGCGAAAAAACCTGCTCCGAAAAAAGATGCGGATAAAGACAGCAAAAAATAAACCCATCTTTATCCGATAAAAGGCCGTCTGAAAACTTTCCATTTTCAGACGGCCTATAAACACCTCCCTACTCCAAGGTAAGAACAAACATGAACATTTCCAGACTCATCCTCCCCGCACTGACCAGCCTATTCCTCCTAAACTCCCCGGTATCATCGGCAGCCAAACCCGAACAAGCCTCTGAGATGTACATTGCCAACAAAATCACCAGTGAAAACCTACACGGCTTCTGGGGAAATGCAGTCGAAAACGAAGAAGGCGCTCTTATCAACACAACCATCTTTAACCCCGACAACACTGGCACAGACATCGCCATAATGAGTTTCAAAGCCACCAACAAAATCTTCACCATCAGACAGGACTTTAATTGGACATTTGACGAGAAAAAACAAGAAATCCACCAAACCGTAACTGACTATAAAACCTCCATCAACGGCAAAGAAGAACAAAACAAACAAAAAATAGGTGAAAAAAGTACCATAAAAGCCAGAATCCTCATCATCAAAGGCCTGCCCGGTATGTTGGAATTGACTGACAAAGCCAGTGGCAACCAAACCAGCTACTTTAAACAAGATCCGGATAAAATACTCAACCATCTTGAAAACAGCAAAAAAACACACCCATAATCTCAAGGCCGTCTGAAAACCTCCCTCACTTTTCAGACGGCCTTCCCACTAAATATTGCGGAAACAAAACACCATGGCAAAAGCCCCCAAAACCATCTACCAATGCTCCGAATGCGGCGGTACTTCCCCGAAATGGCAGGGTAAATGCCCGCATTGCGGCGAGTGGAACACGCTTCAGGAAAACCTTGCCGCGCCCGAACCGAAAAACGCCCGCTTCCAATCTTGGGCGGCGGACACCTCGACCGTCCAATCCCTCTCCGCCGTCACCGCTACCGAAGTGCCGCGCAATCCGACCGGCATGGGCGAACTCGATCGCGTATTGGGCGGCGGTTTGGTTGATGGCGCGGTCATCCTGCTCGGCGGCGACCCCGGCATCGGCAAATCCACGCTGCTGTTACAAACCATTGCCAAAATGGCGCAAAGTCGCAAAGTGCTGTACATTTCCGGCGAGGAATCCGCCCAACAAGTCGCCCTGCGTGCGCAACGTTTGGAACTGCCCACCGAAGGCGTGAACCTGCTTGCCGAAATCCGCATGGAAGCGATTCAGATGGCCTTGAAACAGCATCAGCCCGCAGTCGTGGTCATTGATTCCATCCAAACTATGTATTCCGACCAAATCACTTCCGCCCCCGGTTCCGTGTCGCAGGTGCGCGAGTGTGCCGCCCAACTGACGCGTATGGCGAAACAGATGGGCATCGCCATGATACTGGTCGGACACGTTACCAAAGACGGCGCGATTGCCGGCCCGCGCGTGCTGGAGCATATGGTCGATACCGTGCTGTATTTCGAGGGCGACCAACACTCCAACTACCGCATGATACGTGCCATCAAAAATCGTTTCGGTGCGGCAAACGAACTGGGTGTATTCGCCATGACCGAAAACGGTTTGAGAGGCGTATCCAACCCGTCCGCCATCTTCCTTGCCAGCTACCGCGACGACACGCCCGGCTCATGTGTTTTGGTTACACAAGAAGGCAGCCGCCCGCTTTTGGTCGAAATTCAGGCATTGGTCGATGACGCTCACGGCTTTACCCCCAAACGCCTCACCGTCGGCCTCGAACAAAACCGCCTCGCCATGCTGCTCGCCGTCCTCAACCGCCACGGCGGCATTGCCTGCTTCGACCAAGACGTGTTCCTCAACGCCGTCGGTGGTGTCAAAATCGGCGAACCCGCTGCCGACCTCGCCGTCATCCTCGCCATGCTCTCCAGCTTCCGCAATCGCCCCATGCCTGAAAAAACCGTGGTTTTCGGCGAAATCGGCTTAAGTGGCGAAGTCCGCCCTGTTGCACGCGGGCAAGAGCGGCTCAAAGAAGCGGAAAAACTCGGCTTCAAACGCGCCATCGTCCCCAAAGCCAATATGCCGCGCAACGCCAAAGAGTTTCCGAACCTGAAAATCTACGGCGTCAGCAGTTTGCAGGAAGCGATTGATGTTTGTCGTGACGGGGACTAAACCGTTTCGATAATCTGATTCAAAAAAACAATCATCTAAAAGGCCGTCTAAAAGTTTTCAAACGGCCTCTCTTTAAATTTAAATAATTTTGTTATATTATAACGAACGACTTTATTCTATCTTTTCTACACATCGAAAATCGGAGAGAAATCATGAAAAAAACCGCTTTGCTTATCGCATCTGCCTTCCTGTTCAGCACTGCCGCACACGCCCATCGCGTTTGGGTTGAAACCGCCCACACACATGGCGGCGAATACCTTGAAGCCGAATTGGGCTATGGCGAATTCCCGGAACTTGAGCCCATCGCCAAAGACCGCCTGCACATTTTCAGCAAACCCATGCAACTGGTGACTGAAAAAGGCAAAGAAAACATGATTCAAAAAGGCACATACAATTACCAATACCGCAGCAAGCTGCCGGTCAAAGACGGCAGCTACCTCGTTACAGCCGAGTACCAACCGACTTTCTGGTCAAAAAACAGCGCAGGTTGGAAGCAGGCAAGCATCAAAGAAATGCCTGATGCAAGCTATTGCGAACAAACCCGTATGTTTGGTAAAAACATCGTCAATGTCGGCCACGAAAGCGCAGATACCGCCATCATCACCAAACAAGTCGGCCAACATCTGGAAATCGTACCTTTGGACAACCCTGCCAACGTCCACGTCGGCGAACGCTTCAAAGTCCGCGTCCTCTTCAATGGCGAGCCGCTGCCTAACGCCACTGTTACTGCTACATTTGACGGCTTCGACACCAGCGACCGCAGCAAAACCCATAAAACCGAAGCCCAAGCCTTCTCCGATACTACCGATGACAAAGGCGAAGTCAGCATCATTCCATTGCGCCAAGGTTTCTGGAAAGCCAGCGTAGAACACAAAGCCGATTTCCCCGATCAAAGCGTGTGCCAAAAACAGGCGAACTACACCACTTTGACCTTCCAAATCGGTCATTCACATCATTGATTTTTCCATAACAAAAGGCCGTCTGAATAGTTCAGACGGCCTTTATTCATCCTATTTAAGGACGATGCGGCGCAAACTGCCATTGTCCCAATTCCAAATTCAAATCAAATAGGTTCAAACGGCCTATTGCCACACGGACCAAGCGTAAACACGGAAAGCCTGCTTTCGCCGTCATCCTTCGCACTTGACGGTTTTTCCCTTCCGAAATTTTGATTTCCACCCAAAAATCAGGCACGGACTTGCGCACGCGAATCGGCGGCACGCGCGGCCATAAAACATCCGCTTCGCCTTCTTCCAATACCCTGACCTCAGCCAGACGAGTGACAAAATCGCCCAAATCTACGCCACGGCGCAACAAATCCAATTTGGCTTCATCAGGAGAACCCTCCACCTGCGCCCAATAAGTTTTGACCTGCTTAAATTTCGGGTCGGCAATCTGCGCCTGCAAACGGCCATTATTGGTCAGCAGCAGCAAACCCTCGCTGTCCGTATCCAAACGTCCGGCCGGATAAAATCCCGGTTTCTCGATAAAATCCTTAAGGCACTGATGTTTTTCATGTGCAGAAAACTGGCAAATCACGCCATAAGGCTTGTTTAGAATAATCAAATCGTTCATTTCACACTTTCAGACGGCCTTGGATTCCAAGAAATTCCGGATAATAAAAAAGACACCGTATAAACGGTGTCTTTCATATTTGGCGGAGTAAGAGGGATTCGAACCCTCGATGCAGGTTGACCCCACATGCTTCCTTAGCAGGGAAGTGCCTTCAGCCTCTCAGCCATTACTCCTAAGGAAGACCGCAATATACGCTTTCTGCCCTCCTTCGTCAAGCATTGCCGCCTCAAACTTTCTTAACACCATGAAATCATTTAAATAAAAATATAATATTTTTTGCATCATCCTATTTTTATACTTCTTTCATATATGTTAAAATGATTCTGTTTTCTGTAAACCTTTTTTCACACCCCTTATTACAAAGGAGTTCGTATGTTACGTTTTTCTGCTTTGGTTGCCGTATCCGCCCTGATGCTTGCTGCTTGCTCACAATCCGGCAATTCCCAACCATCTACTTCCTCCTCTCAAACTTCTACTCAAAAAACGACTGCCGCCGGTTCTGCCTGCCGCAGCATGGGTGAAGGCCATAAAGTCAATGGCAAAGGTCAAAACGATATTTATATGTGTAAAGTCGATGTGGCTTTGAACTCTGCCGAAGCCAAATCCGCTTTGGATCCTAGCATCCGCGTTCACTACGGCAGCACATCCGGCGCAACTTTGACTTCCCGTCAAATCTCCAACTCAGTCGGCAAAACCCCTGATGAAACCTGCCAACGCGCATTCCTGAGCGCGGTTAAACGCTTCCAAAGCACTGCACATCGCAAAAAAGCCAAATCCGTTCACCTGGTTAGCTACTTTGACAAAGTAACCAAAGGCGGTAACGAGTACGAATGCCACATCGCTACATTCAACAGCCGTGTGGTTTTGAAAGGCAGCTTCCACTAAGCAATGTCAAAAATGCCGGACTTCAATATGAAGTTTGGCATTTTTCTATTTTATGGATACGACACCCCTTCACTGCCTACTGGCCGATCCGTCTTTTGTCGTCTGCTACGACCATGCGTCTCTAAACACAGCCGATTCACAACGTTTGGCTGCCACGCCGCAACTGGCGCAGCGTCAAGACTGGCAAGTCAGCCGCGCATTAAAACAGCAAACCGATTTACCGGCTGTATCGCTGAGCCACAGCCAAGGCTTTGCCGCTTTATTGTGTGCGCCTCAGCCCTTAACAGCCGGAGTCGATATCGAATTTATCCGCCCGCGTGATTTCAAAGCGCTATCGGCTTTGGTCTACACACAGGAAGAACAAGACTACTTGGAAACGGCAAACTGGCCGTCTGAAACGTTTTACCGATTATGGTGTTTCAAAGAAGCATTGATTAAAGCGGCGAATTTGGATTTCCCGTCAGACATGAAATCGGTCGGCTATGTTTTCGATTCAGGGCAACCCGTCAGTTTACGCGCAGGAAAGCAAACCGATTGGCGTGGCACAAGCGCGATTTTGGCGGATACGATGGCACTTGCCTGCGTTTGGAAGGGAAAAGCCGTCGCTCTGCAATGGCAGTTTTTCGGCTCACTCAAGCCCAATGATTTAACCGACCAGCAAACTATCTAACAACTGACAAACTAATAATAATCTGATTTAATTTACTGCACTTTTACTTATTCCACACACCAACAGCAGCATTTGCAAAAGGCCGTCTGAACGATGAATCTTCGCCTCCTAAAACGCCTCTATACTGCCCTTATCCTGTTTCTTACCCTGTTTTTGGTTTATGCCTTTGCTTCACAAACGCGTATCCAAACCGATTTGACCGCGTTGTTGCCAAGCGAGCAGCAACCCGATGCTTTACTGACGGCTGCAGATAAAGCCGCAGAAGCGCAGCTCAATTCGCAAGTTATTTTGCTTGCAGGCAGTACCGATGCCGAAACTGCTTTTCAGACGGCCTCACAAATTGCCGACGCATGGCGCAAAAGCGGCGTATTTGAACAAGTCGACAGCAGCATGACGCCGAATTTGGATAAAGTGCGGGTGGATATGCAGAAGCTGAGTTTGGCAGTTTTGCCGCAAGACGAAATACGCCTGCTGTTTGA
This sequence comes from Neisseria sp. P0008.S002, assembly GCF_051962805.1. Lineage (NCBI taxonomy): Bacteria > Pseudomonadati > Pseudomonadota > Betaproteobacteria > Neisseriales > Neisseriaceae > Neisseria > Neisseria sp. P0008.S002. The sequence continues at coordinate 278,266 of NZ_JBQCUY010000003.1, forward strand.
GCAGCCGCAAGCCTATTTTCAGGCTCGGGCAGAAGCCGCGGCCAATCCGTTTGCCGCCCCCTCGCCTTTGTCTTTAGAACAAGACTGGCTGGGCTTCGGACGCTTTGTTGCCGACAAGGCCAATCCGCAAAGCCGTTTACAGTGGGACATGGACAACGGCATGTTGTTTGCCGAAGACAAAGGCAAAACTTGGGTATTTTTGCGCGGACGGCTCGCCGGCGGCGATCAATTTTCCGGCAACGATGCCCTCTTACCGCTGATGGCGCAAAGCCGTCAAATCGCTTCGGGAAACGGCGCGGAAACCTTAAGCGCAGGTGGCGCATTGTTCGCCGCCGTATCCAAAGCAGCCGCAGAAAAAGAAAGTCGGCTGATGAGCATAGTCGGACTTGGGCTGACCTTTGCGCTGCTGTTGTGGGTCTTCCGCAGCGGCCGCGTGTTTTTGCTGTCCTTGCCGCTGGCAGCCGGTATGTTGACCGGATTGGCGGTTGCATTATTAACCTTCGGCGAAGTGCATATCCTGACCATCGTCATCGGCACCAGCCTGGTGGGTATGTTGGTGGATTTCCCGTTACACTGGCTTGCTCCGTCGGTATTCGGGCCGTCTGAAAAGACCGTTTGGCAGGCTGAATCAGCAATGAAACATGTCTTGCCAAGTTTTGCCGTCAGCCTGACAATTACCGTCTTGGGCTACGCGCTGCTGTGGTTTACCCCTTTGCCTGTATTACGCCAAACCGCCGTATTTTCAGGCTTTGCCTTATTTGGCGCGTTTGGTGCCACCGTTTTATGGCTGCCGCCGCTGTTTCGCCGCTACCGTGCCAAAACCGTGCCTTTTGCCGCATTAACTGAAAAGCTCTATTCCTTGTCAGGCCGTCTGAAAAACCGCCTGCACAAACGCGGATGGTTAATCGTGGGCGGAATTTTGCTGGCAGTCGGACTGTGGCGCAGCGACTGGCGTGACGACATCCGTCAATGGGTCAATATGCCGACCGCGATGTTGGCCGAAGTACAACAAATCGGCCAGTTGAGCGGCACGGATTTTGGCGGCAAATATTTGGTGGCCGAAGCACAAAGCGAAGATGCCCTGTTGAAGAAAACCGCCGAACTCGGTCGCGCCCTGCAGCCCTTAATCGCGCAAGGCAAACTTTCCGGCATCCAATCGCCCGACCAATTCATCCTGCCGACAACGGAACAGCAAAAACTGCAAAACCGCCTGCGTGAATTGACCAAATTGCCTGATAGCTGGAAACCACTCACAGAAATCGGTATTCCGCGCAAAACAGTACGCGATGCCCTGCTGCAAGCTGCCGACACACAACCATTATCGCTTTCAGACGGCCTGAATACCGATTTGGCAGAGGCTTGGCGTTCCTTGTATTTGGGCGAAGTGGAACCAGGCCGTTTTGCTGCTGTCGTGCGTTTGAACGGCATGACCGATGAAGCCGCCGTACGCTCCGTGGCGCAACACGTCTCCGGCATACATTGGGCAGACAAACGCGCCCACTTAAACGAGCTTTTCCACCACACGCGCAATCAGGCCGCATGGTTGAAACTGGCTTCCTATGCGTTGGCATGGCTGCTTTTGTGGAAAATGTTTGGCTTCAAACGCGGCAGCAAAATCCTTGCCGTACCGCTGGCCGCAGCCATCTGCACCGTTGCCGTACTCGGTTTGGCCGGCATTCCCGTCAGCCTGTTTGCCATGTTCGGCCTGCTTTTAGTGTCCGCCATCGGCGTGGACTATGCCGTCTATGCCGCCACCGCACACCACAGCGCGCCGGCAAAATTAGGCGGTATGCTGCTTGCTGCTGCGACAACAGCCATTTCCTTTGCCCTGCTCGCCATCAGCAGCACGCCCGCTGTTGCCGCGTTCGGCATGACGGTTACCATCGGTGTGGCATTCAATATTTGGCTGGCAGGCACATTGTTGAAAAATTAGACAAAAGATGAAGGCGATTGAAGTTGAAGCGATATTTTTTTCAACTTCTATCGTCACGTTGTAAGAGGCCGTCTGAAAAACTTCAGACGCTAGTTTAAACATTTTTTTATCATTAAAATCAAAGGTATTTTCAAATGTCCGTAGAATTTGACGTTGCCGTTATCGGCGCAGGCCCTTCAGGTTCGGTTGCTTCCGCTTTGCTGAACAAACAAGGCTTTAAAGTTTGCGTATTGGAAAAACAACATTTCCCGCGCTTTGTCATCGGCGAAAGCCTGTTGCCGCATTGCATGGAAATGTTGGAAGAAGCCGGTTTTGCCGATGCAGTGCATGCCGAACCCAGCTTTCAATTTAAAGACGGTGCTGCGTTTTCATGGGGCAGCCGTTACACAGATTTCAACTTTACTGAAAAATTTTCAGACGGCCCCGGTACTATTTATCAAGTGCGCCGCGGCATCTTCGACAAAATCCTGATTGATGAAGCGGCAAAACAAGGCGTCGATGTCCGCTTCGGACACGGCGTAACCGCGTTTGACAACAGTGACAATGTGGCACGTTTGAGCGTTGCGACCGATACAGGCGAAAACTATGAACTGACTGCCAAATTCGTTTTGGATGCCAGCGGTTACGGTCGCGTCCTGCCCCGCCTTTTAGATTTGGAAAGTCCGTCCGAGCTGCCTCCGCGCCAAGCCCACTTCACGCATATCGACGACAACATCACCAGCCCGAAATTCGACCGCAATAAAATCCTGATCAACACGCACCCTGAACATCGCGATGTCTGGATTTGGCTGATTCCTTTCGGCGACAACCGTTGCTCCATCGGCGTTGTCGGCACGCCCGACAAACTGGCCGGCGAATCAGAAGCCGTGTTGAAAAAATTTGTGTACGAATGCCCGATGCTGGCGGAAATTTTAGATAAAGCCGTTTGGGAAAACGACTTTCCGTTCCGCTCTATCCAAGGCTATTCCGCCAACGTGAAAACCTTATACGGCAAACATTTTGCTCTTTTGGGCAACGCCGCCGAATTCCTCGACCCAGTCTTCTCCTCCGGAGTAACCATTGCCCTGCACTCTGCCAAACTGGCTGCCGATTTGTTGGGCAAGCAGCTCAAAGGCGAAGCTGCCGATTGGCAAACCGAATTTGCCGACCAACTGATGATCGGCGTGAACGCGTTCCGCACTTATGTAACCGGTTGGTACGATTTCCGCTTCCAAAATGCCATCTACGCGCCCAACCGCAGCCCTGAAATCAGCCGCATGATTTCATCTATTCTGGCAGGCTACGCTTGGGACACGAACAATCCATTCGTGGAAAAATCCGAGCAACGTTTGTCCACACTTGCCGCATTGGTGGGCGATTTGAAGGTAGAATAAGGACGAATGCCTTTCAGACGGCCGCGCCTAAAAACAGAACAGGCCGTCTGAAAATCTACCCTCATCATTAAATATTTTGACCGATAGATAAAACCTTATGCGATTTATCCCTTTGCTTGCCGCACTGCTGCTTTCCGCATGTACGACCTCGCTCCCCCATCCGCAAACGCTGCCACCGCTTTCCAAAGAAGGCCAATGGTTCAAACTTGAGCAGACCAATGCGGCGGGGCAAACCGTTCAAACCAATCTCTTGGCAGTCGAGCCTCATTCAGACGGCATCCGCTTTGTCCAAACCGATGCACTGGGTGCGCCGGTATCGCGCCAATCGGTCAGCACCAAAGGCTGGAAAAACGACGGCTTTGTGATGCCCAATGCCAGTTCGCGCCGATTGTTTGCAGCCCTGTTGCCGCTTTTGGCCGCCGAACAAGCCGCTACGCTTTACCCTGAAGCCCGCCAACAAAACGCCACCCACCAAGGCTTCTGCCCTGACGGCAAAGGCGCGGTGTTCAGCTACCGCGAGCGTGATTTGTGGTGTGTCGCCCACCATTCCGAACAATTCCTCATCGGCTTCCCCGACCAAACTTTCTGGACGGTCAGCCCGATTGCAGAAGACTAATTCATGAATACTCCTGTTTATCTCAGCCGTCCGGCACTGACCAGCGCATTGGGTAGCGGCTTGCAAGTTCATGCCGATGCCTTACTCACGCCGTCTGAAAACACGTCCCTGACTTTTTCAGACCAATGGGTAAAAGGCAAAACGTATGCTTTCGGTGCAGTCAAAGAAACCCTGATGCCTCTGCCTGACAGCATTCCCGAAGCGCATCGCAGCCGCAACAACCAGCTTATCCTTCACGCGCTTTCGCAAATAGACGGACTGATTCAGACGGCCATTGCCCGTTACGGCAAAGAAAGGGTCGCTGTCGTGACTGGTACGTCCACCAGTGGCGCAGATGAAAATATCCCTTTGTTCCAACACGTTGTCCAAGGTGGTGAATGGACGGATGTTCCGTTCAAACAGCTGCAACACACCATGGCTTCGCCCTCCGAATTTATCGCCCAAGTTTACGGTTTAGACGGCTTGCGCTATACCGTTTCCACCGCCTGCACTTCCGGCGCACGCGCCCTCATCAGCGCAGCCCGATTGCTTCGTGCCGGATTGTGTGATGCCGTAATTTGCGGCGGCGCGGATACGCTTTCTCCGCTGACGATTAATGGTTTTGCCTCTTTGGAAGTGCTTTCAGACAGCATCGCCAAGCCTTTTTCCTCCAACCGCAACGGCATCAATATCGGCGAAGCGGCCGCATTTTTCGTGATGACGCGCGATGCCGATTTTGACGGCGAAATGCAGTTGCTGGGCTATGGTGCAAGTAGCGATGCCTACCATATGTCTTCTCCCCGCCCCGACGGTTTGGGTGCAGCCCAATCCTTTCAGGCCGCTTTGGATAAAGCCGGCTTGAAAGCGGAAGAGATCGGCTGGATCAATCTGCACGGCACCGGCACGCAACACAACGACAGCATGGAAAGCCAAGCTGTTGCCGAAGTATTTGGCAGCCACACCCTTTGCACTTCAACCAAGCCGTCCACCGGTCACACTTTGGGTGCAGCCGGTGCGATCGAAGCCGCGTTTGCCTGGTTGATGGCCAACCGCCAATACAATCCGGAAGGCAAACTGCCGCCGCAACAATGGGACAACGTACCCGATTCCGAGCTGCCCAACATCGCTTTGACCGACGAAAACAGCCGCTGGCCGTCTGAAAAACGCATCGCCGCCAGCTCATCATTTGCCTTCGGCGGCAGCAATGCTGTTTTGATTATCGGATAAGTCCTTATATTTAGGCTGTCTTTTCAGACGGCCTTTTTCTTTTCCGCAACTTAAAAAACAATAACATCAAAACAACAACCAAATCCGCCGAAATATGCCATAATAGGCTTAGCACATTTCTTCTCGCGATGTGCCCGAAAAGAAAAACTTAACCTACATAGAGAATAATCCCATGACTAAATCCACCATTATCTATACCTACACCGACGAAGCTCCTGCATTGGCCACTCAATCCCTGTTGCCAATCGTGCAGGCGTTTACCCGCCATGCCGATATTGATGTCAAAACCAGCGACATTTCTCTCTCCGGTCGTATTTTGGCGGCGTTTCCCGAATACCTGACCGAAGCGCAACGCGTACCTGATGCGCTTGCCGAATTGGGCGAACTGGTGAAACAACCCGATGCAAACGTGATCAAACTGCCGAACATCAGCGCATCCGTACCTCAACTGACTGCCGCGATTAAAGAATTGCAGTCTAAAGGCTTTGCCGTTCCCGACTATCCTGCCGATCCTCAAACCGATGAAGAAAAAGCCGTGCGCGAACGTTACGACCGCATCAAAGGCAGCGCGGTAAACCCTGTCCTGCGTGAAGGCAACTCCGACCGTCGCGCGCCTAAGGCAGTGAAAAACTTTGCGAAAAAACATCCGCACAGCATGGGCGCATGGACGAAAGACTCCAAAACCCACGTTGCCACCATGCAAAGCGGCGACTTTTTCCATAACGAACAATCCGTTACCGTACCTGAAGCAACTTCCGTATCCATCGTATTCACCGACAAACAAGGCAACAAAAAAGAGCTGCGCGAGCCTGTTGCTCTGAAAGCCGGCGAAATCATCGACGCGACCGTAATGAGCAAAAAAGCCCTGCTCGCCTTCCTTGCCGAACAAGTGAAAGACGCAAAAGCTAAAGGCGTATTGTTCTCGCTGCACATGAAAGCCACCATGATGAAAGTGTCCGACCCGATTATCTTCGGACACGCCGTCAAAGTATTCTTCGCGCCTGTATTTGAAAAATTCGGTGACAAACTGGCTGCCGCAGGCGTCAATGTCAACAACGGCTTCGGCAACCTGCTTGCCAATCTGGACAAACTGGATGCGGACACCCGCGCCGCCGTTGAAGCTGAAATCGCTGCCGTTTACGCTGCCAACCCTGATTTGGCCATGGTTGATTCCGACAAAGGCATCACCAACCTGCACGTTCCTAGCGATGTCATCGTCGATGCTTCTATGCCTGCGATGATTCGTAATTCCGGCCGTATGTGGGATAAAGACGGCAAAGCGCAAGACACCAAAGCCGTGATTCCTGACAGCAGCTACGCCGGTGTTTACCAAGCAACCATCGACTTCTGCCGCGAACAAGGCGCATTTGACCCGACAACCATGGGTACCGTTCCTAACGTCGGTCTGATGGCGCAAGCAGCCGAAGAATACGGTTCGCACAACAAAACTTTTGAAATCGAAGCCGACGGCCAAGTTCAAGTCATTGATGCAGCAGGTAATGTCCTGATGCAACACGACGTTGAAGCCGGCGACATCTGGCGTATGTGCCAAACCAAAGACGCTCCGGTTAAAGACTGGGTACAACTTGCCGTCAACCGCGCCCGTCTGAGCAACACGCCAGCCGTATTCTGGCTCGACGAAAACCGTCCGCACGACAAGAGCCTGCTCGCCAAGGTTAAAGCCTATCTTGCCGAACTGGATACCGACGGCCTCGACATCCGCGTCCTCGCTCCTGAGGAAGCCGCTAAATTCAGCTTGGGCCGTCTGAAAAACGGCGAAGACACCATCTCCGTGACCGGTAACGTCCTGCGCGACTACCTGACCGACTTGTTCCCAATTTTGGAACTGGGTACCAGCGCGAAAATGCTGTCTATCGTTCCATTGATGAATGGCGGCGGTATGTTTGAAACCGGTGCAGGCGGTTCTGCACCGAAACATGTTCAACAATTCCTCGAAGAAAACCACTTGCGTTGGGACTCTTTGGGCGAATTCCTCGCACTCGCCGTATCGTTTGAACATCTGGCGCAAAAAACCGGCAACACCAAAGCCCAAGTCCTCGCCGACACTTTGGATGCAGCCACCGAAAAACTGCTTCTGAACGACAAATCGCCTAAACGCAAAGCTGGCGAACTCGACAACCGCGGCAGCCATTTCTACCTCACCCTCTACTGGGCGCAAGAATTGGCGGCGCAAGACAAAGATGCCGAACTGAAAGCCGCATTTGCGCCGTTGGCAGCCGCTTTGACTGCTGACGAAGCCAAAATCGTTGAAGAACTCTCTGCCGTACAAGGCAAAGCGGTCGACATCGGCGGCTACTACGCAGCCAATCCTGAAAAAGCCGCACAAGCGATGCGTCCAAGCGCAACCTTTAATCAGGCCTTGTCAGCCTTATAATTAAAGCAATAAAAGGCCGTCTGAACTTTCAGACGGCCTCAAAACCTTATGGAAACACAATGAAAAAAACCATTCTTTCTCTTACTCTCCTCATCAGCGCTCCGGCTTTATGGGCATTTTCCCCTGCCGAATTGGCACAAACCCTGCAAAAACCGCAAAACGTGCAAGGTAATTTTGTCCAACAACGCCAGCTCAAATCCCTCAGCAAACCCATGACCACCAGCGGCAGCTTTACCCTTGTCCCACAAAAAGGCCTGCTCTGGAAAATGCAAAAACCATTTGAAACCACCCTGCGCGTGCGTTCAGACGGCATCATGCAATGGAACGGCAGTCAATGGGTCAACCCAAATGCCAGCAAACTCAACGGCCAAAGCCGCCAAATCAAACTCTTCCTCGACCTTTTGGGCGGCAATACCCAGGGCTTGGAAAAACAATTTGATTTGAAATTAAACGGCAACGAGAAAAAATGGACGTTGACCCTGACTCCGAAAACCGCCATTACCCGCCAAATCTTCAACCGTATCGAAATCAACGGCGATACGCTGGTGCGTAAAATCGAATTGGACGAAAAGCAAGGCGACAAAACCATCATGCAGTTCAACCAAATCCAAACCGATAAAGCCCTAGACAGCTTTAGCCGTACCGCCCTCTAAATTGTCTATTCCAACAAAAGGCCGTCTGAAAATAGATTTCTGACAGCCTTTTATATTAATCGGCTGAAGGCTGCTGCCCTTTTCTTTCCGCCTTTCTGGCTTCGCGAATGGCTTTGAGTTCGGCCTCTTTCTGTCTGGCTTTTTTCAGCCAAGTTTCCCATTGGTTTGGCGTTTCCAGCGTGATTCTGCCGATTTTTCCTTCACGGAAATCAGTCAGGATATTTTCAGCAGCCTTTTGATAGTTAACCCGTCCGCCGCTCAAAACCGCACCACGTTTTTTAGCAATCCACTCCAACCAAGAAGTATCGTCCCAATGACTACTTGGATCTTTGTCGGCTTGATAGCGCTCTTGCAACAGGGCCAGATAATGGCGGCGAAGGTAATCCAAAAGCTCAAGCGCCACTTCTTCTTCGTCCAGCGCGTTGCGTCCGACTGCACCGCCGGCCGCAAGGTTGTAGCCGCCTTCTTCAACGATAATTTTTGGCCACAACATACCGGGGGTATCGTAAAGCCAGAAATCGTCTGCAAGGAAAAGGCGCTGTTCGGCTTTGGTAATACCGGGTTCGTTGCCGGTTTTGGCAGATTTTTTGCCGATCATACCGTTAATCAAGGTGGATTTGCCGACGTTGGGGATACCGCAAATCAGGACACGCAGCGGCTTCTCGATACCTTGGCGATGCGGAATCATGGCGCGGCAGGCTTGGGTAATTTTGCTATGCGCGCCAGTTTCGGAAGAATCAAGCGCAATGGCGCGGGTATCTTGGCGGCTGTTGTAGTGTTCGAGCCAAACTCTGGTACGCTCGGGATCGGCAAGGTCTTGCTTGTTTAAGATTTTGAGTTTTGGCTTGCCTTTGGACAACTGGGCAAGCAAGGGGTTTTCGCTGGAAGCAGGCATACGCGCGTCCAACATCTCAATCACCATATCAACGCTTTTAATGCGTTCGGCAATGGCTTTTTTTGCCTTATTCATGTGGCCGGGAAACCATTGGATAGCCATGTCTTTTTATTCTTTCTATTCGTATCTGAGGCCGTCTGAACAATTATTTTTTCAGACGGCCTCGGCATTTGGATAATCGGTCAATCGGGATTTAGAGGTTGCCATGCTCGTAGCTGTAATAACCTGCTTCATCCATACATTGCTCAAACGTCTTGGATGTATTTCCATTTTGAACTTGCGATTTGCAGGTATTGATTTGGCGGGAAACTTCAGCTTCGCTCGCGCCGGTGCGGTGCCAACGGTAAGCAGTGACAGGTTCTGTTGCACAGGCGGTCAAGATAAGCAGGGATAATGCGGTCAGACTGATTTTTTTCATGGTTTCTTCCTTTGAGGCCGTCTGAAACGGCAAGTTAGCGTCCTGCCAAGCTTTGTGCCTGACGATGGCGGACAAGGAGTTCGTAACGGCCTTTGAGGCGTTCGGCCAGTTTTTCCACAACATAAACGGAGCGGTGCTGACCGCCGGTACAACCGATGGCAATCGTCACATAACTACGGCTCTCTTGCTGCAGGCGCGGTAACCAGCGGCTAATAAAATGGTCGATGTCATCAACCATTTCTTGAGCCAACGGCTGCTGACCCAAATAATCTTGAATAGGCTTATCCATGCCGGTAAAGGGGCGTAATTCCGGATCGTAATACGGATTGGGCAGGCTGCGCATATCAAACATAAAGTCGGCATTGTTGGGGACGCCGTATTTGAAACCAAAGGATTCAAGAATGACCAGCAAACCGACACGTTCAATATTGAGCCATTGTTGCACAGCATAACGCAGCTGCTGTGCGTTCATTTTGGACGTATCGATGCAATATGCGATGTCTCTAAGCGGGAAGAGCCATTCGCGTTCTTTTTGCAGGCTTTCCAACAAAGTCAGATTATGGCCGGACAAAGGGTGTCCGCGGCGGGTTTCTGAGAAGCGGCGAACCAACACACCCTCTTCCGCTTCAATAAAGAGGACTTCGACTTGATGCCCTTCATGACGCAAATATTGGATTTGCTCTTGCGCTTCCTGAATATTGATACCGGAACGGATATCAACGCTGACACCAAGCTGGGTTTCTTCGCCGCGTTCAATATGGTACAACACCAGCGAAGGCAACATTTCCAAAGGCAGATTATCAACGCAATAAAAGCCTGAATCTTCGAGTTGTTTGAGGGCTACGGATTTTCCTGAACCGGATAAGCCGCTAATCAGGACGATTTTCATGGTTTTGTTCGTTTTCTTTGAGTTGTGTTTGATGGCGTTCGAGGAATTCTTTGGTGCTGTCTTTACCGCGCAATTGAAGGATGTAATTGCGCACTGCAGCTTCAACCAATACTGCTAAGTTTCGACCGATTGCAACAGGCAGGGTAACGGAACGGATGCTGACGTTGAGGATAGACTCTGTTTCGGTACGGATGCTCAATCGATCGAGTTGTTTCATGTATCCGTCGTCGGCCGGAACCAAATTAATAATCAGCTGGAGGATTTTTTTCGGACGGATGGAGGTTTCGCCAAAAATATGGCGGATATTGAGTATGCCCAAGCCGCGTACTTCGAGGAAATCACGCAGCATAGGCGGGCAACGGCCTTCCAGCATTTCTGGACCGGTACGGAAAAGTTCGACTGCATCATCGGCAATCAGGCTGTGGCCGCGCGAAATCAGCTCCAATGCCAATTCGCTCTTACCCAAGCCGGATTGTCCAGTAATGAGTACGCCCACTTCAAATACATCCAAAAATACGCCATGCTTGATGGTGGAAGTTGCCAATGTCCGTTGCAGATAAATCCGCAAAACGTCCATCAGGTGCGGGCTTTCCTGTTTGGAAGTCAGCAAGGGGATACTGTTGGTATGGCAATAATCGCGTAATTTGGGCGAAACCGGCAAACCGTTGGCGACGATGACCAAAGACATGGGAATGTCGAAAAGCTCGCCGAAATCATAGTTGAGTTCGCCCGATTCCAGACGGCGTAAATATTCGGCTTCGGCTACGCCGACAACTTGAATTTGGTTGGGATGGATAAAGTTTAAATGGCCGACCAAGGCCAAGACGGGTTTATCGGCTTCGACACCGATACGGTTGTCCGCGCCGGAATTGCCGGCAGCCCAAGCAAGTTCGAGTTTGTGCTGATTGTCGGAAAACAGGCGGCGGACAGATATGCTGGGCATGAATTACTCTTCGGTCAGGAGTGTGCGTACTTCTTCGGCAGAAGTCGCGGCCATCAATGCTTCACGGACGGCTTTTTGAGAGAATCTGCCGGCCAGTTTGGACAAGACTTCCAAATGTTCGCCGGTAGCGTTTTCAGGCACAAGCAGGATAAAAATCAGGGAAACGGGTTTGCCGTCGGGCGCATCAAAGGCGACCGGCTCTTTGGTGCGGATAAACGCACCGGTAGCTTTTTTCACGCATGCGTGACGGCCGTGGGGAATCGCCACCCCCTGCCCCAAACCGGTCGAACCAAGTTTTTCACGGGCAAACAGGCAGTCGAACACGTTGGTATTCGGTAATTCTGCTTCATTCTCCAGCAGCTGGGCGGCCTCCTCAAACAGACGCTTTTTGCTGCTGACTTCCAAATCCAAAACGATATGGGACAAAGGTAAAATTTCGCCGATCAGGCTCATGTGTATCTCTTTTAACTGTCGCAAAACAATGGGATTGTACCGATTGTCGGTGCAAATCTCAATCCTGAAGGCGTAATTTACACTCCTCCCGCTAACATTTTCCATGTTGTTTTTGATATTTTTTAACGAGCTAAAAATAATCCAACTGTTTGCTTATATTGAATTTAAAGTAAAAATTCTATCACTAGCCAAACTATGATTCAAATGAAAAGGGGTATGTCCGGCATACTCCTTTTCCCTTTTTTTCAGACGGCCCCAACCTCGTTTTTTAAAACAGTTTGGAAACCAAAAACAACCAAAAATAATGGCAGACCAATCCGCAAAACCACGCCAAGCCGATGCGGTTGTTGGCCAAAAACGTTTGGAAGCACAACTGGCGGTCGCGCGTACGGATGGCGGCATACTGCTGATACTGCCAATACGCGGTTATCGGCAATACCAACCAATAAGGCCAAGTTGCGCCGATTTTAATACCCAGCACCACCATCAATACGGTAAACCAAAAATGGCAAAGCATAGAGGCGGTAATATCGTGATGACCAAATGTGATTGCCGAAGTTTTAATACCGATTTTCAAATCATCTTCTTTGTCCGCCATGGCATAAATCGTGTCGTAAGCCAGCGTCCATAAGGCATTGGCGGTAAACATCAGCCATGCTTCGGGAGGCACTCGGCCTTGCACGGCAGCAAAGGCCATGGGAATGCCGAACGAAAATGCCAGCCCCAAATAAAACTGCGGCAACGGGAAAAAGCGTTTGGTAAAGGGATATGTGACGGCCAGGAACAAGGCCGGAAGGCTCATCAGCCAAGTAAAACGGTTGAGCGGTACCAAGCATAAAGCCGCCATCAGACACAGCATGACGGTCAAAAGCAGCGCTTCGGTTTTGGAAACCAAACCTTTGGCAAACGGGCGGTTTTTGGTACGCTCTACTGCGCCGTCAAAATTGCGGTCGGCAAAGTCATTCACAACGCAACCTGCGCTGCGCATCAAAAATGTGCCAGCGGTAAAGGCAATAAAAATATCCGCGTCAGGAACGCCTTTAGACGCAATCCACAATGCCCAATAAGTCGGCCACAGCAAAAGCAGGGTGCCGATGGGTTTGTCGACGCGCATCAGCTTGGCGTATATCACCATCCGTCCGACAGCGTAACGCGGTAGAAATTGTAGAAAAAAGCGCCTTATGTTCATTGATGTAATGTGTCGTTGTTTATGTGTCGATTCGGAAGGAAAGGCTTTTTAGAGCCTTAGCTCTTATTATAATTTATTGCCGTCTGAAATTAAACAGATATTAACGATTTAATTTATTGTATTATAACAGAATTATGACAAACATCGGTAATTGGTTTTCTTTTCAGGCGGCCTTATCGGTATAAATCCATTAATTTCAATAAGAAATATTCTGTTAATTCCAATGTTTCGCCGTTCCAATCGAAATATGAACGGCGCGCGGTAACAGGCCGTCTGAAAGACGGATGGTCGAAATCTTCAAAACGAAGAAACTCAAAATCCGAACGTTTCAACGGCAATGTACCGTCAAACAGGCGCTCGCCCAGAGGCTGCGTTCCGCAATCCAATAATTCTGTCCATAGACGGCTATCCGGTCGGCACGCACTTCTGGCTTGTATTACTGTTTCGCCGTCCAGTTTGAGCAAAACATCGCGCACAAAGATTTCGTCTCCATTTTCCACTCCCTTCGTCAAACCCAAATACACAGGCTCGACTGAAAAATCCTTACCTGAAGCGCGCAACGCAGCGGTTAGCGAAGAAACGGTCAGCAAATGTTCGGCCTTAGACGGCAGAAGACTTGAAGCTTCGGCATATGAACAAAGTGTGCCACGCGGTATATCAAACGCCATTTACCACCTCTGTTTTGGCCAACTCCTGCCATTTGGCTTCGGGAAACTCATCTTTCAGACGGCCTTTAAGATATTCCAAGGTATCTCCGGCAACGGTTTCATCTTTGCTGTCATGAATATGGTTGAAAATCAGGCTGTGCAAGCTGATGCCGTATTGTTTGAGCGCGGCGAAGCTGAGCAGGGTGTGGTTGATACTGCCGAGACGTCCGCTGGTAACGAGGATGACGGGATAGCCTTGCTGACGGATATAATCAATGGTCAACAGGTTTTCTGTCAGCGGAACCATCAAACCGCCCGCGCCTTCGACCAAGACGATTTCGTATTGTGCCGCCAATTCTTGCGTAGCGGTACGGATTTTGTCCAAGTCCAAAGCCCTGCCGTCCAGACGGGCGGCGAGGTGGGGCGAGGCCGGATAGCTGAAAATTTCGGGCATGGTCAGCCCTTGCTTGTCGGCTTCCTGCATGAGTATGCCCATGATTTTGCGGTGGACGGTGATGTCTTCAGCGATATTTTTGCAACCGGTTTGCACAGGCTTTTGCGTAATCACACTTTTACCCTGCTGCAACAATTGTTTTGCCAACACGCCGGTGGCGACGGTTTTGCCGATGTCCGTATCAATGCCGCTGACGAAGTAAACGCCTTTCATTTGCTGTGTTCCTTCAAGATTTGTACGGTTTTGTCGGCAAGTTCGGTCAAGAGGTCGTCTGGAATAATGTAAGGCGGCATGAGATACACCAGCCTGCCGAAGGGGCGCACCCAAATTCCTTGCGCCACGCAATCCGCTTGAAAACGCGCCATATCCACGCCTTTTTCCAACTCGATCACCCCGATGGCACCCAAAACGCGTACGTCCTTCACGCCGCGAATGTCCCATGCAGCTTTCAGACGGCCTTTTAAGATGCTTTCGATGCGGCGGATATTTGCCTGCCAGTCTTGAGACAAAAGCAGCTTGACCGAGGCGCAGGCAACGGCACACGCCAGCGGGTTCGCCATAAATGTCGGCCCGTGCATAAATACGCCCGCTTCGCCGCGCGAAATCGTTTCGGTGACTTTTTGCGAAGTGATCGCCGCCGCCAACGTCATATAGCCGCCGCTCAAGCCCTTGCCGATACACATAATATCCGGCACGACATTCGCGTGTTCGCAGGCAAACATCTTGCCCGTGCGTCCGAATCCGGTAGCGATTTCATCAAAAATCAACACGATATCAAATTTATCGCACAAATCGCGCAATCCGCGAAGATACTGCGGATGATAGAAATACATGCCGCCCGCGCCCTGCACGACCGGCTCTAAAATAAAGGCGGCGATATCCGCATGATGCGCTTCAAACAAGGCGCGGACAGGCTGCAAATCCGCCTCGTCCCATTCATCATCGAAACGGCTTTTCGGATTATCGACAAAATAACGCTGCGGCAACGCGCTGCCGAAAATATGGTGCATCCCCGTTTCCGGATCGCAGACGGACATCGCGTTCCAAGTATCGCCGTGATAACCGCGCCGCACCGTCGCAATATTCTGCTTCGCGGTCAAACCCCGCGCCTGCTGGTATTGCACCGCCATCTTCAGCGCGACTTCCACCGAAACCGAACCTGAATCCGCATAAAAAATACGGTCCAACCCCTGCGGCAAAATCCCGACCAACAACTTGCCCAGCTCTACCGCAGGCTCATGCGTCAAACCGCCAAACATCACATGCGACATTTGCTTAATCTGCGCCTCAACCGCCTGATTCAAAACAGGATGATTGTAGCCGTGTATCGCACACCACCAAGACGACATCCCATCAATCAGCCGCGTACCGTCCGCCAATTCGATGTGCACGCCCTCCGCACGGCGCACCGGATAAACAGGCAACGGGTCGGTCATGGACGTATAGGGATGGAGCAGGTGGGTGCGGTCGAAATCGAGCAGGGGGGAATGTTCAGACATGTTGAAAACAATGGTTTGATCAGTTTCATTATTATATAACATATTTTCTATTTCAGACGGCACGTCTTCCGTACTGCATCAACGCCAATCCGCCCACCGCTGCCAAACAGCCGGCAACCAAAGAAACATGCAATGCCTCGCCCAAAAACCAAGCGGAACACAAAATACCGAATACCGGCACCAAAGTGATGTACGCCGCCGCGCTGCCGGCACCCAAAGTCTTCACGCCTTCAAAATACCACGCATAGCTCAAGACCGTTGCGCCGACAGACAGGCCAATCAAAGCAAACCAGCCCCTGCCGTCCATTTCGGCAAGCATACCAAACGGCAGGCCGTCTGAAATCAGCGCAGGCGGCAGCAACATCATTGCACCCAGCCAAGCGGTGGCCACGGTGACCGTCAGCGCATCAATCCCCTGCAACACCGCCCTGCCTATCATCGTATAAGTGACCAAGCAGCAAAGGCTGAAAAACACCAGCACTTCGCCCCACCCTATGCCGCCGCCCGACAAAAATGCCGCAATCTCGCCATGCGTGACCGCCCATATCGAGCCTGCCACAGCCAACAACATACCCGACACAATCTTGCCGTTGAGCTTCTCGCCAAACAGCAAAGCCGCAAAAAACATCGTCAATACAGGATTGAACGTAACCAACACCGTCGCCCTTGAAGCAGGAATCCGCTGCAAACCCAGCATAGACAACACGGTAAAACCAAATACGCCGAATGCCGCCGCCAGTGCTAATCCAAGCCATTGTTTACGCGACAAAACCGCCAAAGTACGCAATCGATACCGTGCAAACAGCCAGCCCAAAAGCAAGATTGCCGCCGTCAAAAAGCGCAGCATACCGCCCGTTAAAGGCGGCAGCGCTTGTCCCAGCATCCGCCCCATCGGCCAAGATGCGCCCCAAAACGCCGCCATGCCCAATAGTTTTAGATGGATTGCCAAATGTTTCATGGTGATGGATAACTTGAATAATCGGTTTAGAAAGCACACAAGCTCGGTTTGGAAGGATAAATTTCCTTAGCCGCCGATACTTGATAGAGTTTGCGCGGATAAAATACTACGCTGAATCATTACGGAAACAAAGGCCGTCTGAAAGACTGATATCCAGCTTTTTCAGACGGCCTTTGCTGCTCAATCAATAAGGCTTACAACTCAATGCCTTTGAGTTTCGCCACGGTATTAATGTCTTTGTCGCCGCGACCGGAGAGGTTGACCAAAATTACTTGGTCTTTGCTCATTTTCGGCGCGTTTTTCACCGCCCAAGCAACGGCATGGCTGGACTCCAGCGCAGGAATAATGCCCTCGAAACGGCAGAGTAAATCAAAGGCTTCGAGTGCTTCGTCGTCTTTGGCAACGGTGTATTCCACGCGGTTTATGTCGTTCAAATGGCTGTGTTCCGGGCCGATGCCTGGGTAGTCCAAGCCTGCGGAAACAGAGTGCGTACCCAAGACTTGACCGTTTTCGTCCTGCATCAAATAGCTGCGGAAACCGTGCAATACGCCGATAGGGGCTTTGCTGGTAATCGGTGCGGCGTGGTCGGGGGTATCCACGCCCAAACCGCCTGCTTCTACGCCGACCAAACGTACGTTTTCTTCTTCGATATAGGGATGGAACAAACCGATGGCGTTCGAGCCGCCGCCCACGCAGGCAACGGCAACATCAGGTTGGCGGCCGATGGCTTCCAACATTTGTTCTTTGGCTTCATTGCCGATCACGCATTGGAAATCGCGTACCATTTCCGGATACGGCGCAGGGCCTGCGGCAGTGCCGATGATGTAGAACGTATCATCCACACGCGCCACCCATTCGCGCATGGCTTCGTTCATCGCGTCTTTCAGCGTGCGGCTGCCGCTGTCAACGCTGACCACGTTTGCACCCAACAATTTCATACGGAACACGTTGGGCATTTGACGTTGGATATCGTCCGCACCCATATACACGTCACAAGTCATGCCGAAGCGCGCGGCGACGGTGGCAGAAGCCACGCCGTGCTGGCCCGCACCGGTTTCGGCAATCACGCGTTTTTTGCCCATGCGGCGGGCGAGCAGAGCCTGACCGATGGTGTTGTTGACTTTGTGCGCGCCGGTATGGTTCAAATCTTCACGCTTCAGCCAGATTTGTGCGCCGCCCAAATGCTCGGATAATCGCGCGGCATGGTAAACAGGGCTGGGACGGCCGACATAGTGTTTCAAATCATGGCGGAACTCTTCCCAAAATGAAGGATCTTCTTTCGCTGCTTTATAGGCTTCTGCCAATTCTTGCAAAGCCGGAATCAGGGTTTCGGAAACGTACAGGCCGCCGTGTTCGCCGAAAAAGCCGTTCTCGTCGGGAGCGTGATAATTTTTCATGGGATTTTTCCTTGTTCGTTTTATGGTTTCAGACGGCCTGATTCAGTAAAAGGCCGTCTGAAAGTAAAATTGTCAGCAATTATAGCCGTTTTCCATTCATCTTGTCGGCAACTAATTGAATAATAATATCAGCAGACAAAATAGGAACAACAGCGTACAGCTCGATGTTGCAATCAATGCCGTACCCAACGGGGGCGCGATATATTTTTCTTCGTTTTTGTTTCTCAGGCATAGTTTCAATGTCAACATCCCCAGCCACAGTGCCAGCAACCAACAACCTAGAAAGTTAAGCACAAGCAAAGCAATAATCAACTCATTGGTATTTATAGTGCTTATATTCAAAAATATCCAATTAAGGCCGTTAACAGACATAATGACTGCAGATATTTGTATCACATACAAAAGCGTTCCGCCCAGCAATACCTTTATATGCCATTGTTTGGCCTTCAGCCACACTGAGACGACATTTAAAAGCCACCACAAAGCCATAAACGCCATTAAAGAGATTTCATAACGATCCATCGCCTTACTCCTGAAAAACAGTCAATCCAGCCATTTCAAAAAAAGCCCGATACGCCGCTGCCTTTTTCGCCAAACTCAAAGGATAGGCACGCGAAGTCGAAGGCAGGCGCGTCAGAGTCAAATCACGCCCCGCATAGGGGAACGGTACTGTTTCGCCGGTCTTCGGCATTTTCATACCGCTGCCCTGAATCTCCAACAAAACTTCAGTTGCCTTGCCGCCGGTGGTGCAAAGATGGCGGCACTCGGGCATTTGCGCCAATACTGCCGCCAAATCGACGGTTTCTATCACTTTTAAAAACTTATCCGAAGCATTGCCATGTTCGCGTATTGCCTTTAATACGGTCGGACAGGATGCAATCCCCTTTTCACTCAAAAACGCTTTGATTTTATCGGCATCAAACGCCTTTTCGCCCTGCTTTTGAAAATGTGCCGCATCACCAAAAAATACCAACCCATACACACGCCACATATCGTTTTGAAAATTCGGATAATGAAACTGCATCGCGTGTTTCTCTTCTTTAGGCGGAAACGTCCCCATCATCATGACCGTTGCCTGCGGCGGCAACAAGGCTGCGAAAGGGTGAGACTCGACGATTGGCTCTTGCATATTTGTATTCCGGTTGTTTTTCATTCAAACAAAATTTCCGACGGCCTTTACTGCCTGAATAAACGCCGCCATTTTCTCCCTGCTCTTAATCCCGCCGGAGATTTCCACGCCGCCGGACACGTCCACCGCCGCCGCGCCACTGATTTTTACCGCTTCGGCAACGTTTTCCGCCGTCAATCCGCCGGCAAGTATCCACGGTTTGCCGATATTGCCATGCAACATGGTCCAGTCGAAACTTTGTCCCGTACCGCCGTATTCGGTCGGATGATAAGCATCAAACAGCAAAGCGCGGGCATTCGGGAATTTGGCACAGGCCGTCTGAATATCGGCAGCGGACTGTACGCGCACAGCCTTCAAATACGGGCGGTCAAACCGACGGCAAAAATCATCGTCTTCATCGCCGTGAAACTGAATCACATCTATCGGCACCTGACGCAAAATCTCGCGGATGGTTTGCTCGTTTTCATTCACAAACAAGGCCACCACCGATACAAACGGCGGCAGATTTTTCACAACCGCCTGAGCCTGCTCAATACTCACTGCCCGTTTACTCTTGGCGTAAAACACCAGCCCGATAGCATCCGCGCCCAATTCGGCCGCAGCCAGCGCGTCTTCAGGTCGGGTAATACCACAAATTTTGGTGCGTATGGTGTTCATGGCGATAGCCTTTTTAAACAGTTGGGTCGGATATTATATAAGTTTAAGGCCGTCTGAACATGAAATATCAGGTTCAGACGGCCTTAAACTTTAAAACAACCATCAGCCGATAATATTGGCGGCTGTCAGTTGCGCAGCATCTTCATTATAGAAACGTGCGAACTCTGTGCTGCTTTAGGCTCTGCTTGATATACAGAACATCATACCGATTATTACTAATAACTTTGTAATTATTTTCCTCTTTTCTATTTGCCTATTATTTAATCAAATTTATTTTATCCTTTATTATCAATGAGTAAAATAAACTATCCACAATTGGATTCACACAAAATTTGGATAATGCCCGTCAATAAAAAATATTAAGGCTGTCTGAAAAGTCTTTCAGACGGCCTTTTAGCCTTTTTACTCAAACGGTTTCTTCTGCCAATAAAACTTATCCTTTTTCAGACGGCCTTGAAATATATCGTCCTGTCCCAAAGCAAACACCAACGCGCCAGACAAATCCGTTCTCAATAAAGTAATACCATGCGCGCGGACACGATTTTGTACGGCAACGGTCGGATGTTTGTAGGCATTGGCATAGCCGCTAGATGCCACGGCATATTGTGGCGAAACCGTATGCAAAAAGCTGCCTGACGAAGCCGTGCTGCTGCCGTGATGTCCCAACACCAACACTTGGCTATACAGCGCATTGCCGTATTTCTCAATCAAACCGGCCTCGCCTTTCACGCCCAAATCGCCGGTTATTAACAAGGCTTTTCTGTTTGCCACGACACGCAATACGCAGCTTTGGTCGTTATCTTCCTTGCCTGCATTTTCAGACGGCCTGAGCAACTCGAAATCTACGCCGTCCCATTGCCATTTGTCTTCTTGGCAAAACTCTGCATTCGGATAAAATTCAGGTTGTCCGGCAAGCAATTTATCGGTACCGACAGCCGCCACACTTTGAAAACCGCCGTCATGGTCAATATCATGGTGCGACAAAATCAGGCTGTCCAAACGGCGCACACCCATCGCGTTCAAACTCGGCACTATACCTGTTTGCGCCACTTGCTCCGTTCCCGTATCAAACAAAAGATTGCGGTTACGCGTTTGTATCAACACCGACAAACCTTGTCCTGCATCCATCACCGTAACTCTTGCCACCCCCTCCTCCAGCTTGGCAGGACGGTAAAACACAAAGCCCAATAAAACCAGACATGCCCAAGGTTTTAAGCCCATTCCTTTAGGCAGCAATAACAGTAAAGCCGCCATCATCGCCAACACAAGCAAAGGCACGGGCGCCGCTGCGACGGCAAATTCAGGCGATACCATAGCCAGCCATAGCAAACCGCGTAAAGTATATTCCGCCAAAAATGCCGCTACCAACTGGACAAGTTCAAACGGAAAAACCGAACCCAGCAAAGCCAACGGCGTCAACACCCAAGAAAACCAAGGAATAGCCAGCGCATTAACCAACGGACTGAGCAAAGGTAACGAAGCAAACAAATAGCCCAGCAATACCACCGACAATACAGTCGCTGCCCATTGTCCCCGTACAGCCAACCGCCAGCCCGACTCTTTCAGACGGCCTGATGAAGCCCAAATCAAAGCAGCAACCAAACCGAAAGACAACCAAGTTCCCACGCCCAATACAGCCAACGGATCCAACAACAAAACAACGGCCAAAGCCTGCCACCACGCCGTCCAGCCCGAGCCGCCACTGCCGCGCCACCATGCCCACGCAAACGCAGCCAACATCAACACACTGCGTTGCGTCGGTACGGAAAAACCGGCCAAAAGCGCATAAAACAAAGCACCGGCAACACCGCCTGCCAATATCCACACACGCGGTTTTGCCGGAATCCACGGCAAATAACGGAAAATTCGCTTAATCAGCCAGGCAAACAATACCGCCACCATCGTCACATGCAGGCCCGAAATACTGACCAAGTGTGTCAGCCCCAAAGGGCGGAATGCCTGCCACAAAGGCGGCCTCAACGCCGATTGCTCGCCAATACTCAAAGCACGCATCAGCCCTATGCCGTCTGAAAACTCAGGATATTTGTCCCCTGTTCTCTGCCAACTCCAGCTTACCGCATCACGCATATTAGCCAAACCGAAACCGCCACCTTGCCGCACGAGTTTCCTGTCGCGCCCCAAAGTACCCATGCCATCGATACCATTGGCCAAAGCCCATATTTCACGGTTCAAACCGCGCACATTCACTTCACCGATCACCGGCCTTACCCGCGCCGATACAGACCACCTGCTGCCCACCGCCCAATCGCGCCGCTGATAATCCGACAACATCAAATCAAAAGCCTGCCCCTGTTCATCCCAAGCCCTTGCCGCAAACTGCACGCGCCGACCATCATCACGCGGCATATCCGCCACTTCAACCGTCAAAACTTTAGCCGCCACCTCCCCTGCAGGCCATTGACCGGCCAACACCAGCCCGGTCCGCCACACTCCAAACGCCATACCCACGCAAACAGCCAGCACCAACCAAGCCACAGCAAATTTTCGACACAACGCAAGCGCGCCAATGATTACAGACAACCAAGCCCACCATGGCGGCACAAACGGCAACGCAAACGAAAGCACTACACCCACCACCCAAGCAGGCAACACAAACCGCCACGCCATGAACATTTTCCCTTAAATTATGATTATTAGATATGTAATAATAAATGCTTTTAGTAGATTATGACAAATATTTGATTGCAGTATTTATGACCTGAATCCGTCCGATTTTGTCGTAGATGTAATTGAGTACGCCGCTTCTTTGGTCGGCACTTTGAATCAGGTTGCCGGCTTTGTCATAGGCGTAGGTATGACCCAACGCGTTGGTGCGTTTGAGCGGCAGTCCGTCCACTGCGAGCTCGTAAGCGGTTTTGGCACCAAGTCCGTCGATGTGGGCGGTCAGCCGGTTGAGGCGGTCGTATTCGAAGGTTTCGTGACTGCCGTCGGGGTAGTCGGTACGGACGGGGTTGCCTGCTGCGTCGTAGTGGTGGCGGGTGGTATGGCCCAGCGCATCGGTAACGGTTTCGAGATCGCCGTATTCGGTGTAACCGAAACGGGTGGTTTCGCCGGTACAGTCGGTAAAGCAGACGAGCTGGTCGAGGGTGTCGTATTGAAGGCGTCGGGTTTTACCTAAGGCGTCGGTAATGGTTTCGGGCAGCCATTGGGCGTTGTAGCCGTAGCTTGTGGTGTA